>JANQND010000009.1 GCA_028279765.1 Candidatus Nanoarchaeia archaeon
GGAGGAGACTTGGCAGAGGTTGCCTCACAGATAAAAGCAAACTCGCCGACCCGGCTGGATATTCTCTTGAAGTTTGCAAAAACCATGACCAATATTGAAGGTCTGGACGGAAAAATTCTCAATATCGACACGATACCGATAGATTATCCCGTAGCAAACCTTGAATACGTAAAGACAGTCTACTATCCCAGTATGAATATTATTGCCGTTACTTTTGAAAATATCGGGAATGTTCCTGTACAATTCTTCACCGCAGTAGAATTTTCCGAGAATGCGCTTACTGATGATAATATTCATGCAGTCAACCCGGGCCAGAAAGCAACTATTCCCTACACTTTGGGACAAACCGCTCAGGATGTTTCAACTACGATCATTAACACGAGATTCGGAACCTCAATACCGTTCAAAAGAGCGCTACTGTCAGAGCAGGGAACGCCTATTCTCACCAAGAGTGCCCAGCAGGATGATCACCAGGAAAATACCACTTTCATACTGCAGCAGGCTGTCTATGATGACACACAAGGCATACTCTCGCTGAGCATCACCAATCCGAATAAGTACTCACAGGTACTAAGAGCAGAGCTTCTCGTAGGAGAAGAGAACATACTCTCGTCCCAAACACAAACCATCAATGCAGATAGCCAGGGGATACTCGAAATCCATACTCCTTACCTGACCGGAGAAGATTTTGCTGGCCAGTCTTCTTATGTTATTGATATTTATCATGGAGAAAAGGATACGCTGAAAAAAACTCCAGTAGATGTAGAGATAGAGATTAGGAGGACAAACCCTATTGTAGGGAATGTGATCCAATTTGCATCTGAAGGAGCTATCCTGCCATCGCTCATCCTCATAGCTGCAATAATTGCAATAATCATTATAAGGAAGCGCTCACAAAAAGAGAAAAAGTGACGCGGCAGCTGCTCGCAGCTTCAGCTGGGTTTGATGCTCCGTGAAACATTTGATCAGTCATTTCTTAAATTACTTCATTTAATTTCGGATAACTAATTTTTTTAATTATCCTAAAAAGAAAAAATAGTAAATCTTTTAAATGCTAAATCAGTAAAAAGAGTATTATTATCCGAGAATAAACAAGAGTAGATATTCTCTATAAGCACTGGTTAGTAACAGCATTTGCGCAACTTGCCAACAAGCGAAAAAAAGGGACGAGCATCAATGAAAAGAAAGCGATTTAGAATCATAGTTGCCTTCTGTCTCTCTATCTTTCTTCCTTTTGTTATTGCAATAAGTAATGCAGATCAGCAGGAAGTTTCTTCTCACTCCCAATCTGATGATCCGCAAACGCAAAGCGTATATACTGAGCTTGGTGATGACGGAGATGATGAGAATGAAGGTCTGCAGCTGGAGCTTAGCCTAAATCGGCCGTTTTCAGATATCGTTGAACTTGCTATTACTTCAACTGCTGACGCTGAGGTCTCGGTTTGTACTTCATGGAAGTTATCATCAGAGAAAGGAGAGAAGAGCCTTTGCAATGGCAACGAGGCTTGCTGTAGCTTTCTTGAACTGGAGCAACTCTCAGAAAAGTGGGATGAATCACTTTATCTTAACAAAGGAAAGCACAATATCGGTCTGCAAAATAGAGTAACTGCCCAAGTAGTTTCCGCTGATTATCTGATTGATCAACACAATCCTTTTCTTGACATAGAATACAGTGAGCCGCAATCAATTGAATTTTCTTTTGAGGAATCCCCGGCAGATGATCAAAATTTGCCAGTAGGTGATTTATTGATTGAAGAGCACCCTTTGACTAATACAAGCAGTATTTACATTGAACTGGACCCAATAGATATTGAGTTTGAAAAAGACATTACCCTGGAATTTTCCGGGTTAAAGCAGGGTGTTGCTTCACTCGATAAGCCGGTGCAATGGCACCAGCAGCTTACTCTTCACAACCTTGGCTCAGAGCAAAAAAAAGTACAAGTCAACCTTCTCTCATACAATCTGCCGGATAATTTTCCTTCAGGTTTCCTTCAGAGTGTAGAGTCATACAGTATTAGTAGCAGCGGGGAGCCCATCTCCCAGTCTCCAACGATAGTGCATAAAATAGAAGGCAGTCAGAACATTACTTTTGATATTACCTATGAAACACCCTCAATCCAGGTAAAAAAGAACTGCATCAAAAAGTCGCTGGAGTCACTCTTTTCTGAAGATGTCAGGATAATTCACTCAGAAATTCCCCTCTCCAAAGTAATTCAACAAGTCTGCACACTGACCATTTTTCATCAAGCTACACTTCCCTACGAAAACATTTCGCTCTCTCTTGGCGATATAAGCGCATCAGAGATTCATACTGCATATTATCTGGAAGGAAAAGAGTTTATTGAAGTGCAAAACAATACACTCGTTTTTCCTTCTCTATATGGGGAATAAACAAAGAAATAACAAAGTAAGCAAAAAATTAGATCCTTTTCACAAGAACAAAAAGGAAAAAAACGCAATAAGGAGCATATTGCCGCAAGTGTGGTGAGCGGGAAAGCAATATGGGTGGAAGAGTAAAAAAGAACAAAAAAATACTCATTACTATAGTGTTAGCTTTCCTGACATTAGCTTTGCTGAGCAGCCCCTTCTTTGCCCAGCCTCTGCTTGCACACTTTGCGCTTGCAGAAATTCCTGCAAAAGACCCACTCCAGCTCATCATCCCGCAGCTCTCAGAAAATAACTTTGTTCTCAGTTATCATCCGCAAGCCACAATTCTCAACACTACCCCGATCAATTTCACCTTTAACGAGGCTGTGGTATGGAACGCCAGTATTGAGCACAAAGGAGAAGTGTCACATATTATTTATCAGACTCCTCCTGTTTACAAAGAAGTAACCAAGCGCAACACGTCATCTCACTGGACTAAGAGTATAACTCTTTTCAGCTCATACGAAGATTTTTACGAAAACATACTGGTTGAGGAAGAGATTCCACATGCCCAGAATATTTCGATAAGTCCTCAGTTGCCTTTCAGTCTGACGAATCAAAGCACTATCCTGATTACTCTGGATCATCTGATAGGGTCGCAAACCATTGCAATCAGTGGAATCCACCCACCGAAAAGCAAAGAAAGGCAGCTTATTCAACTACCGGCTAATATTGGTGAGCCTGTGAGGTGGGTGCAACGATATAATCTGACGAAATCTGCAAAAAATACTTCCGTACTCTTGCCAAAAGGTGCTTTCAATATCTCTCTTCGATCAGGCATCGAATCAATAAGGGGAGAGAAAAGCGAGGTCTTTCCCGAAGATAAGATAGTCATTGTCGAACAGGGGCAGGATCAAAATATTTCTTCAACACTTAGCCAATACCAGAAAAAAATGAGCAGTATTCGGGAAGAGAGAAAAAAGAAGACAGAAGAGATAAGAAGCCAAAGACAAAATGAAAACCAAACAATAGTGCAGAAAGTAAGTTCATTTTTTAACAATCCGTTAAGTTCATCTGACTCTAACAATCCAGACTCTAATTCTCAAACGGCCTCGGACTTGAGCGCAGAGAATCTATCAGATATTTCTCCACTGCAGCTAAAAGTGCCAGACAATCTGACAAACTATCAAATTGAATACTCTACTGAGGCACCACTGGTATCAGAGCACAATATTAGTTCCCTGAAGAAACGAATTACGATCTCAAGTGATCTGCATTATCAGAATATTACTTCTTACACATTCATCCCTGAAAGTGATTCGAAACGAGTACAGCTGTTTTGGGTTACTAACGGAACACGAATACGAATGAATAACCTTATTCTCAATGATACCAATAACAATTCATTGATAGACCGGGTAGAGTGGATTACCCCGCATCTAAGCAACCAGACCTTTGAGATAGAAATCATGGTACTCAATATGCAATCATTCCCTACGGTTGGCGGAAAGTGGGACGTAGAGTTCGAAACATCAGGAAGAGCAAATTTAACCATACAGGCAATCTCAGGAACAAGCTGGACAAATCAACACCCGCAAGACACCCAGAAGCCTGATCTGCAGTTCATTACGCTCAGTTGTAACGGAACAGTTCAAAACTACACCTGGATTAACGATACTCTATTCGTTGAAGAGTATTACTGCCCAGCGCAGAGTAAAGAATCTTCAGTCGTATTAACAAGCGGAAAACACCACCTGGAGTTTGACTTTGGTGGAATTAAGGCATACGCAAATAACTTTGCAAGTGACACGACATACAATGTCAGTCAAATTTACCAGCAAACAACCGGAGAAATCATTCCCGATGAAAATACTGCTGAGCCTATATCAATAAACCTCTCAGCAAGAACAGTAGTGGACCCAGGATTTACTCATGAACAGATCGCAGAGCCTATCCATCTTACGGTCAATGAAACTGACCTTTACAAAATATCCTATAGCTGCGTATTTGAAGATCTCACCATAAATAACAGGCAGATCGTCACCTCCTGGGTAGAAATAAATAATGTCACAGAAATTAAGCCAAGCAGAACCTATTGTTATACCAGAGAAAACGGAGCCAATGAAGATCGATGCTCTACAGGAGGAGTCTTCCTTGCAAGCCTGAATGCAGGAGACGTGCTTGATCTTAACGCCAGGGTCCAGCGCCAGCAAGCTTCAGGGACAACGGGAACACATGACGACTGCTGGCTCTATGCCCAAAGGGTAAAGAACAATGTTGCTCAGATCTACGACAGTAATGGGGGCCAGACCTTTACTGAGGCAGCAGATACAACCATAAGTCTTGACGCACAAACGTTTGTAAATACGAATACCTTCGGAGCAGACCTCTCAAACTACTACATCAATGTCAGCAAAAACGGATGGTATAAAATCTATTATCATGCATGTGTGGACAGCGGCCCGCAAAACAACCGGGCAACTCCTCAGACATATATTCGAAAATCAGGAGAAAAACTAACACCCTCTGACACCTTTTCCTATACGAGAAACAACGGAGATGGGGAGTATAACTGCCAGCAAGGTTCTCTGCTCTATAATCTTTCTGCAGGAGACTACATTGACATCCGGCAGGGGAAAAATTCTACACAAACAACCAATGGCCAGAGTACTTTGCTTGCGAATACCAGCTGGCTTTTGATAGAAAGAATTCCCCACTCTAATGTTTTGATGGTCTACGATAACGGAACTCAGACCATAGCAAATAGTGCAGCAATGAGCTTTGAGAATACCTATTATCTGGGCACCTCTTATGAGCATGCACCAAGCTCTTCAATCATAGCTATCAATCAGTCGGGTCTTTATGAAGTTGCATACTCCTTGAGCTGGTACGATAACCATGCAGGCGGAAGAAGAATTGTGTGTACACATCTGGAAAGAAACAGTGTTACCGTGCGGCCTTCTCAGCAATGCGATTATACAAGGGGAACTGCTGGAAATGGCCTGAGCACCGTTGGCGGTAATCTCCTGGTAAACGTAACCGGAAACGATACGCTGGAGCTGGTAACAACAAGATTCAATTCGAACACAAATACTCAGGAAAATGCGGTTTGGATATCCGTAGTCCCTGTCAGGCAGGAAAATACTGACTTCCCTCAATTCAGCAATCCTGAAGTGAATGATACTCTTTTAGGGCAAAACGAGTACGCACGATTCAATGTCACTGCTTTTGATTCGACATACGAGCTTGCATTTGTTAATGCAACGATTGCTACATCTAATTACTCATTGACCAAAGCCTCAGGAAATTCTGATGAATGGTCTTACAACTGGCAATGCACCGCATCATCCAAAACAGTTAATCTTTCTTATCTTATTGCAGAAGATAATGCAGAGCCTACTACTATAAACGACACTCCTGTTTCAGGAATTACTTTAGAGTGCGATGCAATTGCACCGCAAATTATCAATGCCAGCATCAATGCCAGCTCCTTGGTTCCGCTGAATACAGTAGTGAAAGTAAACGCATCGGTAACTGATGCAGAATTAAATCTCAATCAGGTATACGTCACGGTCTTCCCTCCTGCAGAGGCAGCATATAACATTTCTGTCGCACAAAATGCAGATGAATTCTATAACGGATCCGTCAATTTAACAAAGGGAGGCCAATGGATTTTCGAATTCCACGCAAATGATATAGTCGGAAACGATGCTACCGTCGCTCAGGCAAAGGATCTGCTGCAAAATGCCTATATCGAGGTATCTTCCTCTGGAGACACTGACTTCCCCTACTTCGGAAACGCCCAGGTAAATGACACGTTGCTAGGCCAAAACGAGATTGCCCGCTTCAGTATTGATGTCTTTGATGCTTCCTCAGGAATTGATTATGCCAATGCTACAATTGAAAGCACCATGAGAAATTTAATAGCAGGATCAGGAAACCAATGGTACTACGATTATCAGTGCAGCTCTTCTAATACTGGTGTAAACTTCACTTATGCAGGAGCAAATGATACTGCAGGGAACTGGAATGATACGCTCATTACAGGAGTAGGCCTGGAATGTGATGCATCTGCCCCAACGATCTCAAACGCACGAATAAACCACTCTTCCGAAGCACCTCTTAATAGCGTAGCTAAGGTCAATGCAACAATAACCGATACAGAAAACAATATTGCAAACGCATACCTGCAAATAGTGCCTCCCTTTACTGCAGCATTCAATGTTTCGCTTCAGCAAAGTGGAAGCGAGTTCTTCAATGAAACAATCCTGCTCAACGAATCAGGAAACTGGACTTTCACTTTCTTTGCTAACGACACCGCACAAAATGATGCGGCCTCGGTAATCGCTCAGGATCTATCAGGAAACTCCTACCTTGAAGTTGATGACCCACTCAATCCAAAGGTCATGGACACTGCTCCCTTTGCTGCAAGCACTTACTTTGTCTCTCAAACGGTCCTCCTTCAGGCCAACGTGACAGATAATTTTGCAGTAAATTCTGTACAAGTAAATATCACCTTGCCAAACGGAACAATCTCCCAGCTTACCTTAGCCAATGGAACAGGCAATTCCTATAACAATTCCTTTGTCCCGCTTTTGCCGGGAACTCACAATGTTACTTTCATAGCCCGCGATCCCAGCGGAAACGAAAACGCCTCTGAGACCACGACCTTCATATCATTCGACCGCTCAGAAGACGTCTCGGTCATGCCACTCACCCAAACCAGCTATATCATTGCCTGGGCAGACCTAAACAGAATCCTGCTGGAAAAACGGCACACAAACGGAACCATCCTTGTAAACCGAATAATAGTAGACGATACCGCAACAGACTTTTCGCGTGTAGATCTTACCCCGATTAGTGAAACACAATTCCTTCTTGGCTGGATAGACGGAGCAAGTGAACATGCTACCATCGCTCGCTATAATGCAAATCTCGCTCTATTAAACGGGCCTACCGATATCGAAACCACGCTAAACAATGATCGTGTAGATATCTCGGTTGATGTTATGTCAGACACACTCTCAGCAGTAAGCTGGGTTGATGATGGGGAGAGTGACTACGACGTACGGCTATGGAACCATAACACCTGGCTAAGCGCAGGGTCAGAATATGCTGTCGATACAGCGCTCTCTGAGGATGCAACCAGGCAGAACCTTATCAGTACCGTGGCGCTCAATGAAACCAGGCTCTCGCATTTGTGGTTTGATGAGAACGGAGGACAGTCTGTTCGTATTGAAGTAACCGATGGAACCCAGACTATTAGCACCAACAATATTGTTATCAACACATCAAACGGAGCCCTCACTAAAGTAGGCTCTGCAGCACTCAGAAATATGCAGGTAGCATACTTATGGTTTAATGACCTTGGCGATGACATCTACATTGGAGTTGATGACTGGACAGGTGACATCAGGACAGTAGTGCAGGAACCATACATCATTGACTCTAATCCGGGAGTCAGCAGGGGTGTATCTGTTGCTGAAGTAACCTCAGGAATCGAATCGCAATTTGTTGCCGCCTGGCACGATAATAATGCAGGAAATATTCAGGCAGCAGTCTATAATGCATCAGGAGGGCAAGTTACCGCACCCTTTGAAATCACTGACCAGCCGCACGGAACCTATGGTTTGCTTGATGTCGCAAGCTCAGTCTCGCTGCGCAGTGTCCAGCTCTGCGAGAATACTTTTGTGATTGCCTACACGAATTCCTCAGAGGACCTGGAAACCAAAGGCTATAACACAGATGGGTCTCCCTGGAACGGAACATGTACTGACCTCTCACCGCCGCAGGTAACTCTTTTAGCACCAGCCGATGCAACAGCCGACACTTCTTTTAGTCCGGCAAATATCACCTTCAGCTGCCAGGCAACAGACGGATTCACGCTGCAAAATATTTCCTTATATATTACCAACAGCCAGAATACCTCTTTTGCACTCAACCAGACGAATACCACAAGTGCAAGTATCATTGCGGCAAACTGGACAGTCCCGCTCTACAACGGAAACTATACCTGGAACTGCCGGGCATACGATTCCTCATCTAATCATGCTTGGGGCGCGCAAAACTACTCCCTTACCGTAGATTATGCAAACAGGCCTCCTTACTGGAGTAATAATCAGACAGGCATTGTTTCAGGTTACAGCGCCTCCCAGCAAAGCGCGTTCAACATTACCTGGCAGGATGAGTTTGCTGTAAGCTCGGTATTCTTTGAATCAAACTATTCGGGAACAAGCCAAAACTATACCATGACAAATCTTGCAGGAGATGTCTATGGCTACTCTTCGATCCTGCCTGCAGGATCATTCTATTGGAGATCGCACGCAAACGATTCACATAACGCCTTTAATGAAACCTATGACTGGAACTTCTCGATTTCAAAAGCCAGCACAGTCTTATCGCTCGCATCCAACGAAACCTTTACCGTACTCAACCAAACCTCAACGAACGTCAGCTGCTCTGCAGATAACCCGGTAGTGAATATCAGCCTGTACCGTGACGACACCCTTCTGGGCACTGCTATAAACAACATAGTTAGCGATATCCAGACTTTCAACGTAGGCAGCTACAATTATGTATGCAATACTACCGGCAACCAAAACTATACTTCATCATCCTCGCTTGACACACTGGAAGTAACAGTAAAAAACATCTCGATCTGTTCGCTCTCCTTTGCACCGGCAGCCTCTTTAACGTACGGAAGTGAACTCAACGTAAGCTGCAACTGCACTAACGATCAGGCAGCCTTTGCACTCTATCGAAACGGGACAAACATCACAAGCCAGATAGGGACAAACATCACCTTAGCAGCTGCGGATTATGCCTACGTTTGTAACGTAACAAGTACCGGTAACTGGACTGCAGGATCTAACAGCACGACAGTATCAATCGCAAAACAACCCTCAATCGTCAACCTCACGATAAATCAGTCTGATGTCGATTTTGCCCAAGATATCACCTTTGATGCAAACCTCTCCTGCACACTCATCAATCCCTCGGGGTCAGAAACAATAGTGCTGGCACAGGGCGCAAGCATAATCAACAACGATACCTCGCCAGTATCCAATGTTTCATCATTTAGCTCCATAGCAACACATCTCATCAACTGTAGCTATGAAGGAAACCAAAACTATACTTCCATATTTGATGCATTATTTGTGAACGCAACAGACAACCTTGCACCGAATGTTTTTGACCTGCAGCCTGCTATAGGGTCGACATACCAGGTTTCTGAGACTATTGAAATTGCCGCAAATGTAACCGATAACTATATGGTTGACTCTGTCATGGCAAACATAACCTATCCTAACGGAACGACCGTCCAGCTGAATTTGACAAATGCATCAGTACGATTCAATACTTCATTCAAGCCGCTCCTGGCAGGCAACTATTCAGTGGTATTCATAGCCAACGATTCTGCTGCAAATAGCAATCAATCAGCGCATACAGACTTTACAGCAACAGACATTTCAGAGGATGTTGCCATCGCCCCTCTTGATAATACCACTTTTGCGATCGCCTGGGTAAACACCAGGGAAATTCTGCTGGAACTCAGGCAGGTGAACGGAACAAGCCTGCGGCGTACGATTATTGATACAGACGGCGGTGATTTCTCGCGAATTGATCTTATAGCTGTCAATGCAACGCATGTGCTTGCAGCTTGGCTGGACGGAATCAATGAAGATCTTGAAATTGCGCTTTTCGATGATAATCTGAATATGCTGCAGGGTCCGCAGGCCATGGACACTCAATTGGGAAATACAGGAGGGGAAGATCGTGGTGATGTATCCGTGACTCTTCTTTCTGGGTCTATTGCAGGAATTGGCTGGGTAGATGATGATGAGGGAGATTATGACTTCATCCTCTGGAACTATGTACTCTGGTCAAGCGCAGGATCTGAGTTAGGGATCGATACCGTGATGGCAGAAGATGCAACAAGGCAGAATTTCATCAGCAACGTCGCAATAAACGAGACACATATCTCACACATTTGGTTTGATGAAAATCCGCCCTGGACTATCTCCGCTGCCCTCTCTGACGGATCATCTATTCTGATGAGCCAGACGACATTGAACACCACCAACGGAGCAGTCTCTAAAGTAGGGTCAACCCAGCTCAGGGATAATAAAGTTGCCTACGCCTGGTTTGAAGATCTCAACAATGATATCTATATCGGCGTTGATAGGTTCATCAATCAGAGCAGAACGATCATCCGCGAACCATACATTATCGACAGCAACGCGGGAACAAGCCAGGGCATCACCGTAGGAGAAATCAATCAGGGCAGCAGGTCATTATTTGCTGTTGCCTGGCATGATGCAGCATCAACGGACATTAAAGCGGCAGTATATGATGATGAAGGAAACGAGTATACTGCTCCCTTCGTAGTATCAGATGATCCGGACAATACGTATAGGTTAATGGATCTTGCCTCTGCTAACACCCTTCGAAACACAGGAACTTGCCAGGACCACTTCCTTATCGCGTTTACAAACTCATCCGACGTACTTGCAATCAAGGCGTATCAATCAAATGGAAGCCGCTGGAACGGAACCTGTACGGATACGACAGCCGCGGATCTCATTATCACTAATATAACTTTCTCAGCATATGATTCTGAAGAAGGGCAAAACATAACCGCACACATTAACGTTTCCAATCAGGGAACAGACCAGTCACAACCAACAACACTTCAAATCAACTATTCTCTGTGGAATAGCACTTGGCTGCTTAACGATTCAGCACAATTAGATCTTGTAAGCCTCGCAGTAAATCAGCATACCCTGGTCAATTATTCGTTCAGTGCATCACCGGGAACCTATCGCATACTCTCTCATGCAGATAATGGTAGCACTATTGCAGAGGAAAATGAAACAAACAATCTCTTTGCAGTAAACTACACCACATCAGCCTGGCAGACATTCTATGGATCATACGATGACTACGACCTAGCATTGAGAGGATCACAGAACGATTCCTTTAAGCTCTGGGATGTTAATCCTCCTCTGGGAAATATCTATTATAGCGATGAAGATGCATCATATAACCCCTCTGACCTGCAGCCACTCAATGGAACAAACGACTTGCAGCAGGCAGACAGCGTGCTGGGAATGACGTATTTTGATGATTCGCTGCAATCTTTATATGACAAAGATGCCAATGGAAGTCCCGACCAACAAGTTTCCATAGAGATCGCAGGATCAATAATCGCTCAGGTCCCGGTTATCAACTCTACTAATTCCACCTCTTTCTTCACCGGCCTGCTATGGGATACAGCAGATGGTGGAGCTGAATACGGTGGTTCGCAGGACTTAGTCTTCGTTACCCGCATTAACGCATCCCAAATTGGTGCTTATGGTCAATACGACTACGAAATCCGCCTCCCTTTCTCTTTGAAATCACTTACCGGTTCTATCGACCTGGTAAAGCGGATCGATGAAGTAAAGTAAGGCAGTGAAGTTCGTATAACCAGGGATAAAAACACGCTATTCAGTATATCTTTTCATATACTAGGGTAATAAAATCAATACATTTATAAACATAATTTCTCATTTATCCTATAAACAGCCTTTCGGACAAACGAAAACGTAAATGAGAGAAAAATGATACTAGGAAAGGTAATGGTCATAGTAGTTGCCTCAGTACTGCTAAGTATAGTTGCCTACGCAGATAACATTAGCATCCGATCGGGACATTCTTACTATGCCAAGCTGGAAGCTATATCGGAAACCCTTCACTGGGCAGGATTAATTGTGAATCACAATACCAATTCGCTCTCGGAGAGTACTTCCTGGTTTGCATCCATGACCCTCAATACCCCTGTTATTTCCTCTACGCAGTTCGCAGGAGATAATCTCAAAGATGGCCAACACTACTATGCAGCAATGGTCTCTGACACCCTATCACTAAGCTTAATCAAAAACGTAAGCTCCACAGATTTAGAAGAATCAAACATGTTTGATCAGGGAAACTTCTCCACCTTCTACCCAAGCTACTCCTTAATGAAAGATAGCCCCAACGGAACATTTTGCTGCAGCACAGAACAGATTACTATCAGTGGAACAAATTTTACGGCATTCAAAATAACACAACAATCAAACGTCGAATACTATCTTCTCAAGTATGGGGAGGGCACGGGAACTCCCTTGTTTATCGTCCCTATCAAAGATGCAACGTGCTATAACAGCACTGCCTGTGTATCCCAGTTTCTTCTTCCGATCAGCGATGAATCCTATTATTTCTATGCCTTGAGTGCATTCCCCTCTTACCAGTACACAGTATATGTAGATGGTGCGCAAACCAGCACGATTTCTCAGACTGCCCTGCCCTATAATGTAACGATTGATGTGGTTAATGCAGTAACATCTCAGCCTGCTCCAAATGTCTCTATTGTTGTTGGGGAGGATGACGGGCAGAATCTCTTTATACCATATCGCCTCTCAGGATATATCTCAGAATCTTACTCTGTTGGGCTCACTGACGGTAGCGGAAGAGAAACCTTTCTTGTCGCACCTACGGTCTATCCAAGCATTACTAACTACAGCCTTTACGTCGGTGTTATCAACAACGGTATCATCGGCAGCAAGCAGGAAATCACTATTACACAAAAGGACTCATTAGTGCAGCAAAGCAAGCCACTCACACCTTCATCTCTTTTTGACAATGCAAAAGTTTCAGTCAATGCGATGAACCAGATAAATAGTTTCCTTTTCCAGTGGTCAAGCCAGCTTCTGCAGGCCAAAAAATTTACTGTCGTATATGAACTGAACTCAAACAGTTTTACGGTAGTCGACCACGTATCCGGCGGCTCCAACATGACCTTGAAGACCGGTGCACCAAATGTGGTAACTCTCAGTGTAACCAGCGGCGGAATTCCTCAATCTGGCTATAACGGAAGAATAAAAGAACAGGGGGGATACCTGATTATGAACCCCTACACCGCATCATCCCCCTTTACTGCAAAAACACGGGTAGGGCGCCAGCTAGTGCCTACATTAACGGAATTCATAGTTACGCCAACCAGTCTGGGAACCATCCAGCCAAACATTACCTTCGAAGTAGTCGATAGCACCGGAAGCACTGTTGACACCCTGACAGCATACATAGACCCCAGCCTGAACATCGTATCAGGGGGAGCATTTTACAATAATGATTTGCTCAAAACAGTCGTCAATGCAATGAACTCCGTTCTTAGTTCATTGTATTATTCGCTGAATAACTAGCCCCAAAAAACGATAAAAAAGAAACGGAAAAGATGAAAAAAATCAAAACGAAAAAAGCCAAACTATCGCTCCTCACATTCGTTGCGCTATTAGCAGGTATTTTCATTACTATCATTCCTCACGCATACGCACCGTCGGCACAATTTACTAACGATCAGGATATGTACTTTACGGGATCAAGCTCTGATCCGGGAACAGTGTATCAGGATGCAATTGACGGAAACCAGGATATAGGAATTCAGCTCTGTGATGTTGGTCAGCGTTATGTCGGGGCATTCTATGCACTTAATGCAGGAGGATCATGGGTATATGAGCTCGTTTCATACAACTCTTTCAGTAATGCACTCGCACTGACAGATAGCGATGTGGGAGGAGGCTGCTATGAGGTAACTGAAGGCTTTCTTACCATCTCACCCTCAGAACTCACAACACCTGACCCAGATATTAGAAAAGCAGCCTTCCCTGGAAAAGTATACATCGGCTATGCAACCAGTGCAAACCCCGGAACAGTCTCAGATTTTGTATTTGGCGGCAGCAACGCCCAGTTGCTGGGCGACTACTCTTTTACCAGAAGTTTCGATGAATCAACAAGGCAGGTAACCATTCAAACTCCAACGATCAGCTTTCAAACTTCATCCGGTTCCTTTGCAAAAACAGCCTCAGACTCTGATTTTGGTATCTCCGGAGACCGCAGGCTGGTCATCGGTTTTTGCGATGATACTGATGGCCTCTCGTGCAATGCCGGAAGCGTATTCTCCTCCTCCTCCTTCCCTGCTATTTTTAATACAGGACTCACGGCAGGCCAGGTCAACGATCAGAATACCTATACAAAATACGTAGTCATCAATGGACTGGGAAAACAAATGTGCATAGGATCGAATCTAAAGACCAGTATCAGCAGTGTAAATCCAAGTCCGGTATACTATAGTCAGAATTTAGTTATTAATTATACTATCACCAATCCACTTGACACCCCTGACGAAAACGAGGGGGGAAACGTCGGTGTTACCTCCTCCTTTGATGTGAGGGTGACGATCTATAACTCCAGCCAAAGCAGCCAGATTGTCTATTCCTCAACTGAAACCGTAACCGACGACGTCGCCTCTTCAGGGTCAGTCTCCAAAAGCATTACCTGGCCTGCCAACGCTCCAAGCGGATCATACACCGCGAAAATTGAAGTGGACGTCAATTCGGATATCACGGAATGCAACGAGGCTGACAATAGCGACACAGAAAATTTCCAGTTGCTTCCGGTAACCATCCCCGAAGTCTATATTGACGGAACACAGACAGACTTTTTTGCGTATCCAAACGCACCGTACAACCTCTCATTTCATTTCAAAAATTCAGACAATCAGACGTTGAGGAATGCGAATATCACGCTAATTGAGCAGAACGGCTTAGTAATCTCTGCACCTACGCAGATCTATAATCGCAGCACTGGTGTAGCATCAACAGAAAAGGATGGAATTAAGGCACAAACACGAATTGACTTCCAGACAGATTATTCTGGAAACTCTTCATTCACCTTTATCCCTACCTACAATAAGCTGTATTCCCCGCAATATAATTACACTGAACTTGCAGATTATATCGGGTCGTACTCTCTTTACTTTCAGGGGGTAGATGAATCCGGCTCAAATCTTGCTTTCATTGAAAACGGGGTGCTGACAACTATATACGAACTCAACATTACCAATACCAGTTATTCTGGAAGCTTTGCCGGAAAAGGCATTGCTAACGAGCAAATGGTCTCGCAGGTGATGGACCTAGTCTATCAGACATTCTCCAACTTCCTGCAGACCCTGCTCTCCTGATCGTATAGAAAGGCATAGAATCATGAAAAAAAGAATAGTGCGGGTGGTCTTGCTTATGGTAGTATTTCTTGCTCTGCTCGTTCAGGCTCATGCACTTATCAATGCATCCCTGCTCTCCTATAACAACTCTGAGATTGACTATCTGCGCTATGACCGTTCCGATTCTTATGACCAGGGGCTGCGCTATGGAAGCGACTCCTATATGGATCATACAAGAACCAACCCGGATGCATTTTTGTATCTTTGCCATCCTAATCTTTCAGTTGGTCACAAAGCTGATCTTGCCTACACGAGCTTTAGTGGCAACCTAACACAAAGCCTTCTTCAGTTCCTGCCACAGATTCATCAGGTACAGTCAGAAAGTGATCCTAATGGAACCTATTATTGTACGACTATTGATGTTGATCTATCAAGCAGTAAGTCTCTTTTTCCGGGTCTCATCCAACCCCTGTTTTGGCAGGGTAACATTTCCTACTCCTCATTCCCCTACCTCTCGCAGCGGTTAAACGGGTCTTATGATATCGGCATAACTATTGAAGGCCCTCCCAAAACATTCTATCTCTCTGCATCTACGGTCTATGATGAGAATGAGCAGGAAATTAGTAAAAGTGCACCCCAGCTGCTCTTCTCGATAGTCAACGGGTCGAACCATTCCATTATGGAAAAAAGGGTTTCTCCTCGGGAGCAGTTGGCATACTCCGGCCAGATTCTGGGCGGAGAAAAGGTCTACGTAAACGGTATGCTTTCCTTAGAAATTCAGACCGTCCAGCCTTGCAGTGAAATCAATGAATCAGGATACTATATTCTCAATGCCAGCCTCTATAACCACAGTCAGAGCTGTTTTACGCTCAATAACACCCAGGATATCTCCATCAATTTTGGAGATGAGCTTATTGATGGAGATGACAGCCTCAACGGAAGTAAGCAGGAAGGGGTGTGCTCAATCACCATTGAAAACTCAAAGAATATAACCCTAGAAAACCTGCAGACCCAGCAATTCTATAATGGCTTATGCATAACAAACAGCACCGTCAATTTATTCGGAATAGGGTCTGTAGAAAACATTAATGGTGCGCAGATCAGTAGTAGTGTAGTGACTATCTCAAATGTTCTCTTCAGAAACAACAATACTGATATCAGCGCTACTAACAGCTCAAGAGTTACATTAGTAAATGTAAGTGTAGACACTGCGCAGATCAGCTCGGAGTTTACAGATTCATCAATTAAAGGAATTTCGGCCCCTCCAAACCCCCCCTCTTCTTCTCTATCAGATATTAACCAATGGATAGAGTACACCAGCACGGGAAACGAGTCATGGGCGCAAATAAGCTTTCACTATCCGAAAGACATTCCAAATAATGTCATTGCCGACAACATCTCTATCTACAAATACAATGGGACGTATGAGCGATACAACCAGTCTCTCATCAATGAAACAGACAATTCAACATACCAGGTAGAGCAGCAAGACTGGATAAATGGCAACTGGACTCAGCTCTACACCATTATTTCCCCATCAGATAGCCTGATTATCGGGCCAAACATTTCTTCATTTTCTGTCTTTGCTCCTTTTGGCTTTGAAGGAGATCCCGAACCGGAGCCGGACCCTACTCCTGAGCCGGTGTCTGTAAGTTCTCCTAGCGCAGGATCAGGCGGAGGAGGTGGGGCCACCCCGTCGAGAATAGGCCAAAAAGAGCTGCCAAGATTCGCTGAAGCAGTGGAACTGGAACTGAGCCTGCCTGACAATATTACTCTTATGCAGGGAGAAGCAGGAGAAGTAGTTTTCAATCTCAGCAATAAAGGTGAGGTTAACGCGTTCAATATAACGGTATCCCCACGGGTTCTCCGTGGATGGGACTCAACCAATGCATCAATAGCATCCCTGCTTGCCCTGAATTCAACGACAGGAACCTTTCAGATTGCACCTTATGAAAAAGCCTTGGCCCAAACCTACTATATTCCTGTATTTGTTGATATTAAAATAGCTGAAGAACAAGTTAGGGCAATAACTCAGGTTATGAAAGTAATTGTTATTCCCAGGGGAACACTCAAGAGAATAAAAGTAATCGAGTACCCTCCGGTTATTGAAATGGAGCCCTTTTCTACCCAAACAGTATCTTTCCTGGTTGATAATATCGGCGATCTTGATCTGAAGAATGTTACTATTCAGCATGATCCCAGTGAGTGCTTAACCAATATCACCGGCTCAAACAGCATTCAAAGAGGAGAGACAAAATCATTTCTCTACACCTTTACGGTAACAGATAAAGGCGTTTGTGACTATAATATCAAGATGTATGAAGAGGGAGAGCTGGTTGGATTTGTTCCGGTGACTTTCGTGATTGAGGAGCCTGTCCTTTGGCAGAAGGAAATAGTACGTTATTCCATTCTCCTGATTATTGTGGCCTTATGGACAGTATTAACGGTGTACATCCTGAGAAGGAAAAAAGCAAAATTCGAAGAAGAGGATCAATAGGTCAAATGGAAATACCTAAATCAGTAAAGGGACTAATGAAGAAGAAGAAAAAAAAGAAAGAGGAAAAGCCGGGATCGTTATTTGATGATGTTATTGACGATATTGACCCTGATCCTGAGCAGGGTTCCTCTTCCTCCTCTTCCGATTCTGGGTCTTTTTACAATACAGAGGAGAAAAAAGTATCCGTCTCAAAGGACTCATTTTACTCTTCGGAAAACAGCGATGACGATACTGATGAAAAGAAAAAGGAACAGGCAAAGAAAAGAAAGTTCGTCGGCAGGTTTGAATGGTGGGAATACGCCATAATAGCAGTTGAAATCGGCCTTATCATCTACACCACTTTAGTTTTTTTCGGAGCAGTTCCTTTGTTCTGAAAATCATAAATCAATGCCAGGAAAATCAGCTAGGGGACAAAGGGAAAGACCGGGGTCGGGTCATTTCATTTCTCTGACGGAAGCATCTTCAGGACAAGCTTCAGCTTTCGTTTAATATCAACCCGCTCAAAATCACTGAGCGACTCGTCACGATAAGAAATCAGGATCATAGTATCAAAAAAGTCAATCAGGGCATAGCGGAGCTTCTCCTCAATATCCAAGCGATCCTTAAGCTTGTTAACAATTTCCGAGTAGGATTTCACATCAAGCTTGAACTGGTTTTTCACTCTTCTAAAAAGCTTGTTGGCAACATGGTGTACATCATGCCCGCCGTCTTTTGCAGAAAAAATATCAGTAATTTCACTTTGAATATTAATCTCTGAAAGGCTCTTGTTCATATTATGGGAAATCAGGCCCATTCTTTTATAGAAAAACCAGAGTATAATGCTATTTACCACCGCTATAATAAATGCAATGCTTCCAATAACACTTTCCAACGTCTACCACCTTTTTTTAACTGCATGAGTCAAGATAGTTAGCTAGAGTACCAACTATCTCTATCTATCAACAAGAAAACGGTTTTATAAATCTTTCTAAACAGGATTAGAGTGCGCCGAACCGCGAATAAATAACCAATTCAGAGATGGAAAGCAGCGCAATCAGCAGCACGATATAATACGTAGTATTCAGCTTCACATGAATGGTCTCTAAAGTCGCCTGTTGAAACGAAGAGCGAAGCTCATCAATAGAGGAAATTTTGTAGGCCTTTCCGTCAGTGCTGTTTGAGAGTTCTTCCAGCTTTGTGAAATTAAGCTCAAGGGTTTGATAGAAATCCCTGAATTCCTCATCAATTACTCTATTTTCACTCTCCCTGCTTCCAATACCAAAAATGTCAATTTGAACACCAAGGCTATTTGCCCTGGCAATAGTCAGTTTCTCGACATCATCCGCTCCGTCTGTAAACAGCAGTACAGTACGATTCAGATCACTGCGCTCGAGCTGGTCGAGAGCAGTGTTCAGGGCAAAATCAAGATTGGTTCCACTCTCTGCATAGTCTATGCTGATCTCTTCTATCTCATCCTGGATAGTCAACTTATCATGACTGAGTGGGAGGGAAGATGTTACTGTGCTTGTAAAAGCAATAAAACCAACTCTGGTACTGTTAGGCAATGCTCTAAGCCATTCTCTGGAAATAGTCTTTGCAGCCGTAAGCCTGTTGGGATTAAAATCTGTCTTCGACATGCTTGATGAAGAGTCAATGAGCAGCACATAGTCTCGATCGCTTGAAAGCTGTTGCTTTCTAAGTTCTATAGACTCTGTTGCGGTAAGAAACAAGAGGCACACTATGCCTACTTTAATGACAAGTATGAGTGGGCTGGGTGAAAATCGCTTGAAGCCATGCACACGCTCAAGCGTCTTGATATTCCCAAACAAAGTAGCCCTTCTTCTGCGCATTCTTGCCATAAAATAATAGGCAAACACGGTAAGGCCGATGAGCAATAACAGCAGGAGCGAACTTCTCAATGGGTTGTTGAACTGCACGATATACGAGAACAAGGTGAAGTTTACGATATGATCACCTCTTCTGAGCCAAGGGCCTTGATGAATTCTTTTCCGAAATCCTCGCCCGGCTTAATCATAAAAAAAAGCTGATTATACTGTCTGAATGACTCCCTTATTTTCTGTATCTGCCTTTTGTTGAGAAGTTCATACTCCTCGCGTATCCTCTCAAAATCAGTAAGGTACAACTCTTCATTTTCCAGCCCTTTCAAATACATCCGGCCTACATGAGCAGGAATGCTGATATCAAGAGGGTCTCGCAGCATAATGCCGTACACCTTGGAAAAATGAGAGGAGAGCTCGGGCAAAAAACTCTCTACATCAGTATCAATGAAGTCCGAGACAATAAAAATAATGGAATTCTCATCATAATTTCGAAGAAGATCCATGGTCATCTTATTCCAGTCTTTTTTCCCTCCATAATTCTTCTTGTCAGTGAGGTGTGACATCTGCTTATAAAATTCAGGACTGGGGTCTGTAACGATCTGGGCTCTCTCAGAATGCATGCAAATTGCTACATCATCCCCGGCATCAATGGCAGCATACATTAATACCCCGGCAATCATCGCAGCAAACTCATTCTTTGTAGATTTTGTAGTGCCAAGAAGCATCGTATCGGAGACATCGACAGCAACGACAATATCGAAATGCCGCTCTTCCTTGAATGTGCGCAGGTACAAAACTCCGGTACGGGCATTTTTTTTCCAGTCTATTCGGCGCGGATCTGCTCCGGGATAATACTCACGGATACGGTCAAATTCAAGTCCCTTACCGGAAACTAACTGGTAATAAATAAGGTTAAGCCGAAAGTATTCTTTTAACCACATAGAATTGACGATTGTCTCATGTACCAAGGTACTAAAATCATGCATATTAACAACAATATCTTCAGAAACCGAAGCCTTCTTTTTCATCTTCAAGCTCCCTCTCCCTCCATCAAAGCGCATTAATTTTAGTGAGAATCTCTTCTACAACTTTATCCGAGGAGATATTATGTGCCTTGCCCTTAAAATTAAGTGAGACGCGGTGGCGCAGAATGGAAGGTGCAATAGCAGCGACATCCTCAGGCATAACATAATTTCTTCCCTGGGTGATTGCCTGAGCCTTTGCAGCAATTCCAAGGTAGATAGTTGCTCTCGGCCCGGCACCATACTCTACAAATTGATATCCTTCAATGCCCTTGTTTATTCCTCGAGTAGCCTCAATAATATCAAGGATATATTCACGTATACGATCAGAAATATAAACTTCTTTTACCAGTTTTTGCAATTCGATAAGCCCCTTCTTACCGATGACGGGCCTTATCTTATCCTTCAATTTTCCCTTTGTAGTAGCATTCTCAGTGATAATGATTTTCTCATGCCTGCGCTCAGG
Organism: Candidatus Nanoarchaeia archaeon; assembly: GCA_028279765.1. Classification (GTDB taxonomy): domain Archaea; phylum Nanobdellota; class Nanobdellia; order Woesearchaeales; family WJIZ01; genus JANQND01. The sequence continues at coordinate 21,191 of JANQND010000009.1, forward strand.
ATACTTGAGATCTACCTTAAACATGAACCGATCGAGTACGGCTTCAGGAAGAGCGTAGGTCCCTTTATTTTCAAGGGGGTTTTGGGTAGCAAGAACAAGAAATGGCCGGTCAAGGATGAATTCTTCCACATCAATATTTATCTTCTTTTCCTGCATTGCTTCCATGAGGGCAGCGTGCGTCTTTGGCGGAGCCCGGTTGATCTCATCGGCAAGCACAAAATTAGCGAAAATAGGCCCTTTTATAGTAACGAATGTCGAGTTCTTGGGATTGTAGATTTGTCCACCGATAACATCAGTAGGTAGGAGGTCAGGAAGGAACTGAATCCGGCTAAACGTAGTATCTGAGAATACCGCGCGCAGCACCTCGACCAGCAGGGACTTTGCAAGACCGGGAACTCCTTCAAGGAGGCAGTGCGCATCACACATCAGTGCAAGAAGTACCTTATCAACCACATCTTCCTGGCCGATAAATACCTTGTTCACCTCTTTCTTAATGTCTGAGATTACCTTTGCATAGCGCTGGGCATCTGCTTCTGTTACCGAGCTGTTCTGTCCGTTGAGGCTGCCAAGATTTATTTTTCCTTTTTCTTCCGCTGCTTTTCTCTCTTCGGCTGCCGGATCTTCTTTCTCCTCCCCGGAATCCTCTGCTGGCGCAAAAGGTGATTGAGAGGGTGAACCCAACTCACTATCAAGCATCTCTGAATCAAGGCTGCTCAAACCACCTTCAACAAAAGTGTTGTTCTCATCAGTACTGCTAGCATCAACTTCACCACCGGTCTGAACTGAAGCCTTAGGCACTGCAGTATCACCTGAAGAAGAAACGATCTCGCTTTGTTTATCATCAACAGATACACTCCCTTCGCTGCCTTGTTCACCTCCTGCTTCTTTCGTGAACGTATATGCTTCAAGGGCTGCAATAAGCGCATCCTTCGTATCAAATTTCATGGCAAACTGGCCAAGAATAGGGTTTTGAAGCGAAGTAGCGATCCAGGTAGCAAAATCATGCTTATGTGAAGAGACAAAAGAATGAAAGGTATGTTCATCAAGGCTTCTGAGCTTACTGATCAACGAAGAAAGAGAAGTAACCTTTTCACCATCATGAAAAATAAATGGTTCGCTCGAAGACTGCAGCGATTGATTGCCCATATCATCAGATATCATTGTCTAGTTTATACCACCTATTTTTTGAAAGAGAGGGATAAATATCTCAAGATAAGGATAAAACAGAATGTTGAGCTTTTTAAGTCTTTCTTTTTCAAATCAAGGCACATTGCAGTAGCGGTAACGGAGTAGGAAGAGTAGGGAACACCTGAAGTAATTACGAGTTAATCACGAGTATTACCGTACTTTCTGATTACAGACATCAAAAAGTATTTATTCATAGGAGTCTTTAGGGGTTATATGCGAGCTGAGAAAAAATTTGATCCTCTGGACAAGAAGCAGGCATTGCATCTCAAAGCAAAGAGCATCGAGAAAGACTTTTTCGGATCATCACCTGCGCCATTTATTGGAAGATTTGGGTATCCGCAGGTAAATGTAGGATTGCTTGCACCGCCTCAGCTCAAAGAGAACACCTGGGAGTATGATGCGCCGAGGCACTGGGCAAAACAAAATTATTCTATCTCCAGGGTAGTTGAGTTGAGGTCTGAGCTAATCAATTCACGTACAAAATCCCATGTAAGAGCGCAGGAAAAGATACTTGATATAGCAAAGCAGGTAGGGATGGCATCAAGGTCAGTAGACCTTGAGATTCACTTGAAAGGCAAGCCACGGTTCAGGCTTAATACGGATATGTATGCTGCACCAAGAGGGCCGAACGCCGAGTTGCAGAAAGCGCAGATTACCTCTAACCCAAAAATTCATACCAAAGTAGACAAAGTAGTGGATGATACCGATCTCAAAGCAGCAGATGCAATCAACTATCTTTATCGGAATCATTTTGATGAAAACGACCTCTCCAAACTCTTATCTGTCGGAACACTTGGACTGAAAAAAAACCGAAAGTTGGTTCCAACCAGATGGAGTATCACAGCAGCAGATGATACGATTGGAAAGGCCCTCATCTCAAAAATTAAGGATTTCCCGGAATCCGGCTATGAATTATACCAGGGAAGCTACCTTGGGAACCATTATTTCATCTTATTATTTCCTGACTCCTGGCAATATGAATTGTTTGAAACCTACGTCGGAGAAGAAAAAAGGAATCTTAAATATATGTCCGATTACGAATCCTTCAAGGGAAGGAAAGATTACGCACAAAGTACTGCCGGAGGATATTACACCGTAAGGCTGGCAATAGCAGAGCACCTTCAGAAAATGAAAAGGCAGGCATCAGTTCTTGCTATTCGAATTATAACACCTGAATACAGCACTCCATTAGGCGTTTGGGTCACCAGAGAGGCAGTTCGTGGCGCTATGAAAAATAAGCCCCTGACCTTCTCTGACAGGGAACTGATGGTCAAATACACTCTTTCATTGATTCAAAAGAAGTTTGGTGCAGCGGTTAATGGGATGATCAGCCAAAGTATATTGCTCAAAGAGCTCTCCACGCAGCGAAAACTCTCTCAGTTTATGGCTTGAAATAACTTGCCGGGAACTTGCAAGGAAAATTCAGAAAAAAAATTTAGAAAAACTATAAAAAATAGTAATCAGCTGCAGATAGGAAAAGCAAACAAAAATGACTTTTAAAACTTCTTTGAAAAAGCTTGAGCAGGAGATGAAACATGTAGATCAGGAATCCTTTACAGTAAAGCCCACGGTTACTGACTTCAGGCAAAAGAAAAAATTATATCACTTCAACTCCTTTCTCTCAGCAGCAAGGCAGCTCATCGATACCGATGTTGAGCATCTTAAAAAGGACAATCTCTCGCTGATGCATCAACTCAAAGCGCAACTTAGCGCCTTCAGGGATAAGCTCAATAATCAGGATATGGAAGGAATGAAAAAAACCCTTGCACAATTAATCGTACTTGAAAACAAAATAATCTACCCTACCTCTGAAGGAAAGATAAGTTTCAGGCTGCCGTCTCTTCCGGCAGAAATAAGAGAGGAGATGAACATTGATCTGAGAGAATTGCAGAAGTGTTTTCAAACAGAATGCTATCGGGCAGCAGTTATCCTCTGTGGGAGGCTTCTGGAGACTGCCCTGCACAGAAAATATTATGAAGTTACCAAAAATGACTTATTAGAAAAAAGCCCGGGCATCGGGCTTGGAAATCTGGTAGCAAAACTGCATGACAAAAATATTCTGCTGGATCCTGCCATCAAGCAGCAGATTCATCTCATAAACCAGGTTCGTATTTATTCAGTTCATAAAAAACAGCACACCTTCTCACCAAACAAGGACCAAACACATGCGATCATACTCTACACGCTGGACATCATAAGAAACCTATTTTGACATTGTTGAGGTTTTAATACTCTCAAACAAAGTGCTATTCTCATAATTCTCCCTTTTTTTACATTTTTTGTAGCTTTTCTTTGCATCTCCTTCCCGCCCAAGTAATTCCATCATATATCCCCGATAATACCACAAATCGCTCTCCTGCGGTTCGGCGAGCAGCCCTCTCTCAAAACACTTCACCGCCTTTTGCAGCAGGTTCTTCTTTCCGAAAAGAGAAAGCAAAAAATCCCTCACGACATTTTTCTCATAAAAAAAATACAGGGTTTTGCCCATGTCAAGATAGATTTTGGTATCATTCGGACGAAACCGGATAGCAAGCTCGAATTCTTCCATACTGGGTCGCAATTTCACAAGCCGTGCAAAACACAGGGCACGATAATGGTGCACAATGCTCTCCTCATAATTCCCAATGTTTTTAACGTCGATCAGGGAGAACACCTTGAGCGCACTCTTATAACGCTTATCAATATAGAGCGTTTTTCCTTTTGAGAAGAGTGCAGCTTCCTTCATAAAAAGCCCATTACGCTTTTCTCTTTTTAACTTTTGCCTCAACTGGATCATCAGCCTTTCTTTTAATAAGAAGAAGGTAGATAACCAGCGAGAATACCATTGCAAGCAGATATTCTCCTATCCCGATAGAAAGGCCGACAATGGCCATGCCCCAGATAGTAGCTGCAGTAGTAATCCCCATGATGCTCCTTCCATGAGCAATAATTGATCCTGCCCCTAAAAAGCCGATGCCGGTGACCACACCTGCAAACATTCTGTCAACCGAATCGGGGAAATGAGTGCCTGCGATAATCACAACCAGTGCTGAGCCGCCGCATACCATGGAGAGGGTTCTCATCCCCACTTGTTTGCCGGATAATTCCCGCTCAATGCCAACAATTGAGGCAACACCAATGGCGAGCAATAACCGTGCAATGTCAAGAAGCATGATTTCCATACCAGAACTATAGGCTTAACTATTTATAAACTTATCTCAATTTTCTTATGAGTCTTTTTTAGATCTTTTTCTGATCTCTTCAAGCTCTTTCTTGAAGCGGGAAAGAGTATTAAGAACATGTTCCCTCTGGGTCTTCAGAATCTCTGCAGTTTTTGCAAGGGCATCTCCCTCAAACGCCTTTAATACGCTAAGTTCCAGCTCCTTGGCATCAATCTCCTTTTTTTTCTTTACCGCTTTCTTAGCTTTCTTCCATTTTAAGAAGAGTTCTTCTGCGCGTAGGGGAACATACTCAATTCCAACCCCGAGCAGTGCGGAAGCCTCCCGCAAGATATCCGATACGTCTTCTCCCCTTTTCTTTGCCGCATTTCCAGCCGTAAAAGTAATTCTCACAACCCCATCCTGAATCTTGCTTGCCTTGATGATTTTTACTTCGCCAACTTCCCCTGTTCTGTTAAGGTGGGTTCCGCCGCATGCCTCAACATCAATGCCCTCAACATCTACGATGCGAATCTGCTTTCCGGGCACTGCTCCTCCCTGATAAAGCCGCATACCATACTTTTTTTCCGCATCACTGCGGGGAAGGAAAAACTTGTTGATGGGAATATCATCGCGCACGATCTCATTAACACGCTCCTCGATTTTTTTTAAGTCCTCTTCAGAGATATTCTCATAATGAGTCACATCTAAATGCGCCTTATCGCGAGCCTTCTTTGCTCCAGACTGGTTGATATGGTTTCCCAAAATTTCTTTTGCAGCAGCATTAACGATATGCGTAGCACTATGATGCTGGGCAAGCTGCCTGCGATGTTCCTCATCTACAGAAATAGTCACTAAGTCGCCCTCTTTGAAGGCAGGGACGTCCTGCAGGCGATGCACGATGATCGCGCCCTGCTTAAATATTTCTGCAGTCTTCTGTCCCTGCAGCTCTGCCAGGTCATGTAATTGTCCTCCTGATGTCGGGTATGCAACACTGCGATCAACAATGACATCATTTCCAATAATCTTCAAAACCCTTGCCTGGTTTTCCAATTGTAGATAATCATCAAAATATAACGCATCAGTTTCCGCTATCCCACTAAGGTCCAGTTTCTCTTCTTTTGTCGTTGCATGCGCCTGCTCCTGCTGCTCGTGTCGCTCTGCAACCTTAGCGTAAAAATTATCAGGGATTTCAATCTGCTGCCCCTGCTTTGCTGCCTCTTCCCTGATAAGCTCAGGTGAAATTCCATTGGAATCGTATAATTCGACAAGTTGATCTTCCGCAATAGTCTTCCCCACGAGCTTTCCCACAATCTTGGATGTCTTAATTTTTGTTGCCTCGTACTTTTTCTTCTCCACATCCAGAATCTTCTTCACGTTTTCAAGATTCTCATTGAGTTCAGGGAAAAGAGGTTTCAAATACTCAGCATGCCATGAGCAAAGGTCATTCATTTCGACGTTCCAGTCGTACTTATCGATGAAGCTGAGAGCACGCCGAAGAATTACCCGCAAGTTATACCCACCGCCTACATTTGAAGGAAGAGCGCCATCACTAAGAGCAACAAGCAGGGAACGCGAATGCTCAGCAACAGAAAACAGTGCAGATTGAGGTACCACGATGCTGCGAAGCTCAGTCTTATCGACAGAGAGCCTGTCAGCAACATCCTGCCACACAGTATCAATATTCTCTACCTCATCAACATTGAGATACGAAGAATACGGTAAGAACCGTGACATTAAATCACTTTGAGTCTTAATTCCGGTAAGCTCGAACATTTTTTTGCAAACCGTAGGAAAGGTAGTCTCATAAGAGGTAGCACTTCCTTTGGTGAACCAGGCATTACGCTCATGCCCCATGCCCATATCAAGCACCTTTAAGGGAAGCTCCTTATTTCCCGAGGGGGTTTGCTCATACATCATGTACACCTGATTGCCCAGCTCTAATCCCCTGCTGAAAAACTCCATACAGGGTCCAAAATTTCCACCGCCGGCCCAGGCATCTTCATGGTAGGTAATCTCTTCCTTTGCAAGCCCCAGTCCTTTATGGCACCAGTTATGAATATCAGTGAAGTACTTTTTTTGCGACCACTTCTCTTTACTATCAAACGCATGCTGCCCGATCATCACGAATCCGGTATAGTGCGATCCGGTAATCCCTACATTATCAATATCATTGAACCTCAGGGAAAATTGCGGAACAACCAAGGGGTTTGCAGGCGGCTCCACTTCTCCGGAAACAACAAACGGCTGAAAATCATAAATCGATGCCTGAACGAAATCAGTATCATCCCTCCAGCGGGCCACAACCGGGTAACGGGGAATAGGAGTATAGCCCCATTTCGTAAATAATCTGGAAAATTCTTTCCATAGTTCAATATAATCCATTTCTTTGGAAGCAGGAGATTTTCCGAAGAACTGAAAGCCTCCCGCGCAGGATGGGTCACCACAGTGGTCCTGATCCTCCTTTGCGGTCCAAAAGAAAGTGCCGCAGCTACATTGTTTTCTTATATACCCTTCTTCTTTGAGTACATCAACAGCGTAATATTTCTCATAATGTTTGGATGCTTCCTGCTTGAATTGTTTCTTGATTTCCTTATCCCCTGCCATATCAGCCTAGAACCTGCTTCTTATTATTAAATATGTCGGAAATAGCGGAATTCAGGCAAGAGAAGAGATTTATTCTCTCTAGAACTCTTTTATTTTTTTATCTTTTACTTTTTTCTCAGCAATAGGAATATCAGAGTCTGGGTTAACTTCAGCAATTTCATCAAAGAGTTCCTCAAGCTTCTTTTTCGTTTTCTCAGAGTTATTGATCATACATTTACTATATTTTCAAATTATATTAATTTTTCTAAAGAACTCTTACTTTTTCGCTCTTTTGTTGTATGAAGTATAGTTCTTTCTACTGGACAATGCAAAACTATAAAAACGATAGAATAGGTTGAAGAATTAGATGGTTGACAAACTGGATCAGGAATTTGAATGGTTACTATACACAGAATCTAAAAATCTGCAAACTATTCGTCAGATAGAGAATCTGATACAAACTGGCAAGATCGATGAGGCAAATAAGCTTATAGAAGAGCTTTATACTAAGTCTAGAAAACAAGCTTTTCTTACAGAGCAATTAGCAAGTGAAGTTAAGACTGTTAAGAAAGAAAATTTTGATATAAGGAAGCATTTAGAAGCATATGTTGAAAACGCTCGAAATAGGCTGGATCAAGCATTATCATATTCAAAGAAAAAAGATAAACCAGTTGCCTAATGTAATACCTGATTATACTTCTCGATCCCTTCAAATTACAGTTATAAAAAATAGAGTTATTTATCTTACCGTTAATGGTAATATTTTATCGACTGAAAATCGATGATATATACTCTATATATACTATAAGCCAAAAGTATTTAACTTCCCCTCACTCAGGTAAATCTGGAGGGGATAACATGCTAGAAACAAAACCATACGCAAGCGAGCCGCCACAACTCAAAGCAGTAATAGCGCAGAGTGAAGAGACACTCTACAATTATTTAGAGAAGCTCCCTTCAAGGAGTGTGGTCTTTGATTCTGCAGATCTCAACCAATCGTCAATCCGAAGAATGATGTGGTAGCCCGTAAGAGCATTTGCTGCATTTTAGTTGCCGCAGCGCATCTCCTCTATTTCTTTTTGCAGTTTTTTTGCCCTAAGAACATACTGCTCTCCAAGCTCCCTTCGAAATCTCTCTACCACTGCTTCAAATGGCTTTTCCTCATGCCCGAATATGAGATTATCTGCATGAGCAATGATTTTTTCTTCTCTGGTCTCGGGAACAAAGTCTTGATGGGGAAGAGGCAAATCCTGCTCTATGATATCTTTTTTTCTGATTCCTACTCCTATGTGCCGCTCAGCAATGCGCGCGATAGCCTCATCAACGCCTTCCTCTCTGAGAATCTGCCCGCCGATTATTCCATGCCGTACTCTCTCTTTTCCTTTAAGCTCAGCAAATCTCCCAATATCATGAAGCAAACTCCCTATGGCAATGACTTCCATATCAACACCTTTGCATTCAGCTGCAATACGAACAGCTACTCTCTGAACTGCCTGAACATGCGCTAGCACATACTGAAATGATTTAGGTGATGAAGAATGCTTTTCCAGAAGATTGATAGCTTCCTGCTCTGTGATCATAAAGCCAAACAACAAGCGAGAGGATAAAAACGTTTCGATTAAGCACGGCTCTGTTGAGAATCTTGTTAGCAGCCTAAGGTAAAATCCTATTTGAAGAAAAGACCTGCAATGCACGTAATGCAAAAACTTATTATAGGGAAGCACTCAAAAAATAAAAAAAGAGGGTGGGAATGAAGAAATCGCAAGTTGCAATGGAATTTCTTTTGACGTATGGCTGGGCAATAGCCATCGTGGTTGTTGTTTTTGCTTCTCTCTTTTATTTTGGTCTGCTGGATGCGCCAAAAGCCTCGCCCACATACTGCCGGCTTCCTGCTGGGCTAACCTGCCTGGACCATCGCTACGAGAGCGGCAAATTTACTTTTTTTATGAAGAACAATCTCGGAAATTCCATCATTGTTGAGCGGATAGAATCTGCCACCTGCGATACAAACAGGCCATACGAAATACTTGACAATCATCAGGCCTTTGCAGTAACACTGAACTGCATAGAATTCAGCGGAGACATTGATGTACACTATAGAAGCATGGAGACAGGTTTAGCTCATACGGGGAAAGGGGAGAGTGGAGTAAAAAAATCAGACGTAGGATCCAATGATCCTCCTATAAGTCCAACAACACATCAAAACTATTGCAAGAATGCGAACAACAATGGGCTTTGTGATATTCTGGGGGCATTTACTTCTCAGGGCGACTACAAAGACCGCTGCTGTGGAGAGTGGGGATTATGCTGCACATAGAAAATTTTTTATATCGGATAGAGAAGGAAATAGTACATATGAAAAAGAGGGCAATTCTTTTTTGCGTGTTTCTTATCCTTTTACTTTTTACAGGCTGTTCCAGAAAGGAAGTGTCTTTGTCAACTTCACAAGTTCTCTCTGAACTAAAGGAGACTTCATGCAATACAGCTGACAGGGCAGGTACTTGTTTTACGAGGCTTCCTGAACTGGGAATAATCTCGCCCGCTGAATGCTGTGAACAATTGGGGAAATGCTGCCAAAATGAGAATAACTAAAAAAATCTTTCCGGGAGTGATAGCAATGGTCGCGATACTTCTCTCGCCCATTGCGCTGGCAGCCTGCCCGCCGGGCCTGGGAAGTGATACTGCAGCACTCAATGCAATAAAATTATTAGTGGGCCCTATTCTGAATTATGAAGGAGACGAAATACCAGGTATCGATAGTGTGCTTCCGGGAATACTTGATTTTACCGAGATTTATCTTTCATCGCAAGACTGGTCATCAGTCTGCAATGGAAAAGGAAGAAGGACAGGATTGAATCTGGACGAAATTGTCCAGGGCTCACAGAACTTCACTAATGCCTTAAATAGTTCTCCTGTCTATTGTGGTTCTGTACCAAGCTATACCTGCAACCCCGCTAATATTCCTCAATACTGCAACAATGGAACTTTTGAAAGCAACTGCCAGATATGCGGTTGTATCCAGGGAGCAACTTGTCTTGGAAACAATACCTGCGATACTTCTGTTACCTGCAGTGAAGGTGATGCTGGAGTAGATTATGGAGTACAAAGCACAACTACACGAATTAATGCAACAGGCCAGCTCGATCTCACAGATTTTTGCTCTGATGGCACCACTCTGCAAGAATATTACTGTACGCCACAAAAAACCATCGGTCTTGATAATACTACCTGCCCGGGAGGCTGTAGTAGTGGAGCATGCCAGCCGGTAGTGCCTTTTTGCTCTGATAGCGATGGAGGAATAGTTCAAAATACCTCAGGATTTGTTAATTCTTCAGGCGGAACATTCTCTGATGCCTGCTTTGGAAATCCCTCACCCGGCCTGCCTAGTTATTGTAGCAGTAATCCCTCACAGGAAATCTTCTGCGACCTTGCACCACAACTCACTGAGTTCTATTGTGTGGGGAACTCTCCATCCAATCAGACCATCGCCTGTAACTGCCTCAATGGAGAATGCATTCAGGCAACAAGTTGCTCTGACACTGACGGAGGCTCAGTCTCTCTCGTGGCAGGAAACGTAAGCTACAACTACTGGGCGGACAGCGCATGGCACAACGAAGTGTATTCTGATTATTGCGTGAATTCCACAAGGCAGGTAGAGTGGTCTTGCATAGGAGGAAACACATTATCTTATGCAATAACAGATGATTGCAATTGTGTTGATGGAGAAGCATGTATTTAGGTATTATTTAGTATTTTTCCACTTCTTTCTTATTCACAGGAGCAGAGATATTCTTGACCTATGGCAAGGTTCCTTATCAGAGAACTTCTTGCCTTTTCATAATTGCTTATTTTTGGTAATAAGGCGCTATTGAACGTTTTAATGTCAAATAAAGGAGACATAGCATCCTATTAGGGAAAAGAAAGACACTTCTTGATAAATAAAATTAAGTAAGATTCCAGGTTACAAAAACCACTATGAAAACAACCATGAATGGAAATTTTGAATGAGAATACATATAAGTACAACAAAGAACCACTAAACAATGATAAAGGAAACAATTCAACTGCTGATAACATTTTACCTTGAATCAGATGCTATTCACTATCTTCTCTACTTTATTATTTTGCTCTTAATACTACTTATTTCACTGATGATAGTCCTCTATCTTAAAATGAGAAGGCAAAAGAGCAAGGAGAAGCTGCGAAAACACTTAACAGAGCAGGAGGAAATAATTTTCAATATCCTGGAACAAAAAAACGGCAGTTGTTACCAATCCACTCTCTCATTCATATCAAAAATCCCAAAATCAAGCCTTTCGGGTATTCTCGATGAGCTTGAGAGAAGGAATATTATTAAGCGAGAGAAAAAAGGGAACAAAAAGATTATTTCCATTAAATACTAGCTATTGAACGTTTTCCTATGGTTTAAAGGAATTATAAGCCTGCAAAAGGAAAAAAACGAGAGCAACTAAAAAAAAAGAATTAAGTAGGGGAGGGCTCTCCAAATGACTGTCAAAGAGTTAAGATTGAGTACATGTGACTGAAATTCAGACTATAGTAAGCTAATTGTAGGAACATACGATAACAATAAGAACAGGGGGAGAAACAAAAAATGAAGAAAAGTGTTATTACAGTTTTTTTGTGTTTTATGTGCAGCGCGTTTTCGGTGCTTGCGGTATCACAGCTTAGCGCTTCACCGCAAACAATCAATGTGGGAGAAGAAATAAGCATTTCGCTTATCCCGGGAGATCAGGGAGCCTCAGGATATATGTATTTGTACGGTCCATCAGATGCGTTTATAGATTATTACCAGATTGGCTGTGCCTCATCAAGATGTACTGAACCAGTGGACCTCACCATTACTGTTGACCCTTCCTGGGCTAATGGTGAATACTCTCTTAAAGTATACGATTATGACTCACGCCAGCTTATCTCTTCACCTTTTCAGGTGACCGGATCCACTGCGGTTTTTGAGCCCACTGGAGTCTCCTTAACAACAAGCCAGCTCTCCGCAGGAGACAGGTTGCACTTCAGTCTTTCTGCAGGAAGCCTTGGCTTCTATCGATATGCCTTTGTCTATACAGCAGACAATCAGTATAAGCAGTACATTCCTTTGGAGTGTGGTGAGAATTCATACAAATGTATGGGAGATCTAAGTGCATTGTATATCCTTCCTGATACGTTAGAGCCCGGAAATTACCAGCTTCGTGTTTACGATTTCTCCACTTCATCCTTTGTTGCACAGGATTTTGAAATTGTACAGCAGCAGCTATCCACTTTCCATCATAGTGGCCCTCATGAGCTTTTCACATGCTCCAAGCTAAACGAATCAAATACCGTGTATGAGCTTAAAGCAAATCTTACTCATGCAGGAAAGTGTATGCGCATCACTGCAGACAACGTTGTTTTGGATTGTAAGGGCAACAGTATTGCAACGACATCCACTGGACAAAATTCAATCGCAATTCAATCCACAGGAAGAAATGCAACGATCGAAAACTGTAACCTTGTGGGACCTCAAAGCGGAACCTATGGTCAGTCTTCTGGAATTTATTTGACAAACCTGCTGCATAGTGACAGCCTAATTCGGTATAATACCATCACCGGTTATGGAATGGGCATGGATGTGCGATCAGGTCATAATCTTATCCACGGTAATTCTCTATGGGATAACATCAAGGCAGTTCATTTGATGAGTTCATCCAGAGCGATTAATAATATCGTTCGAAACAATAATGTATATGATAACACCCGTGGACAGGGCTGGGGCCTTGCAATCTGGAGAGGATCCGAGAACAAATTTATTGACAACGACGTTACCGGTAATCGATATGGTATAGTCCTTAAGTTTACGGAGAATACCAGTCTGATCTGTGGTGACATCTCAGGAAATTTCAGAAATGATACTTATCTCTATTCAGGGTCAGGTATAAATAAGAATGTGGTTTCCGCAGGCATTGATCATGAAAGGAGTTTCATTGGCTCTGGTGCAGAATTCACTGATGTAGATACTTCAAGTTACTGTGGTGGGGCAGGAAACAGTTATGTCTATACCTTTGCCTGCCCGGCGTTTGATGAGACAGAATATTCTTTCACAGAAACATTTTGCGAATATGGTTGTCTGGATGGCGCCTGCCTTCCCCCGAACTCATGCACTGATTCAGATGGAGGAGTAGATCTTCTTACACCTGGCTTTGTAACACAGGTCAACATAAACGGAACACAGAACTTTACTGACAGCTGCGGTCCTTTAAACTACTTGACAGAGTACTACTGCATAAGCAACACTTCGTCTGCTTTTTCACATTCTGCCCACTGCAGTCATGGTTGTCATGAAGGTGCTTGTCTCCCATCACCTGTGTGTACTGATACGGACGGTGGCATAAATCAGAACGTCAGTGGAGTTATCACCGTTGACAATGGCACAGGAACAAATTACACATCAGTGGACACTTGTTTTGGGTCAACACTTCTCGAGAACTACTGTCATAATAATACCTATGCACAAACAACACAGATTACATGTGAGCAAGGGTGCCAATTTGGCGTCTGCCTTAACAACCCAACGTGTACAGATTCTGATGGTGGTATTAACGAAGATGTTTTTGGAACGGTGACATTGGACACTGGAACAGGGGCTGTTCATCAGGCAAACGATACATGCATTTCTTCCCTGCTAATCCGGGAGTACTCCTGCTCTATTAGCCAAACCATTGTCTCGATGACAACTACTTGCCAGAACGGCTGTCAGGGCGGCGTTTGCCTTCCTCCGCCAGAACCAGAAGGTGACCAATTCCAGTTCACCTCTGTCTGGGACAAGCTAAACCTGTATCAGACCACGGGAAGTATTCAGTCAACGTTGTCTGGCACTGAGTTGTCTACACTGGAATCCGGGACCTTTGATGCACAAACCCCAGTTCCCTACACTCATTCACTCATTCCCCCTAATTTCAGTCAGGTGGTTTGGGGTCAGGATGATGAGATTAGCGACAACCCACAGTTGATGTTAAAAGTACCGAACGGTGGACGCATATACTATAACCTTGACTTCTTGCCATCTTCCGCCACAAGTAGAATCAACAACTCTCGTTTAGTTGATTTCGAGGGTAAAACGATAAATATCTTAGGTTCAGAATTCACCATTATCAGTGCCATCCAGAATGGCAGCGGTATGGATCTTCACCTACAAAGTGGCAGTGATTTCATCAGGCTCAATGGTGACAGCACAAAAGTATATATCGACCACCCATTTGATCCCATTGATGATGCTGCAGTGTGGTTCAGCTCCGCTACCTCTGGCAACAGTTTGCAATGGTATCGCCTTACTTTGATTCTTAACCAGCCAACTGACTTTTTCGTCACTGAGGGGTCCAATCTAACAGAAGCCGCAAGAGCAGAAGACGAGTTCGACTACGAGAGATTCCTCAACACCTTCGGTTTTAATCTGTGGTATACTGGCTTGACTCCGGTTCAGGACGAAGAGGTAAGGGTCATACGGGACACTAACTCCTCGCTTGAGATTCTTTTCACTAATAAGAATGGTGTTGATTATCTCTTCCCTGCACTGTATTGGGATCAGTATGAGTTCGACCTCAATTTCGGCAAATATCCTAACAAGGACTTGAACACCAAAGAAGGGTCAAGGGTTTGCGATGAGAGTTACTTCATCGTTGAGAACGATAATACTTCCCGTGTTCTTCAGGTAAAAAACATCAGGAACACTACCAACGAATCGTATGTTGAGGTTAAGGATCTTGGCACTGGTGGTTCGACACAGTATGACTTTGGGCTTGACGGAGTTGCTGATCTTAACATGGATGGTTACACCTATCAGCTCAAGCACGCTCCTTACGACTGTGTAGATGCCATTGAGACTACAGATGATGCTGACGGTGAGGCAAACCTCTGGACACAATATGGTCTTGAGGTGAGTATCATCAATCGCTCGCTCTCAAACTACAATTGTAGCATTGGTTTCAGAGAACCTCAGCAGGAATTTAGTGGAGAAGATAGTTATTGCTTCAGCCTCAATCGATTTCCTGGTACGCTGTTCCTTGACTTCCAGGGTGTTGTTCGAGAAACTCCGGACTTTGAGTTATCTATGATTACTTTGGACTCGGACCCTAACACCTTGCAAGGGTATACGAAGTATGGTGCCTTCTTAGAGCATAAAAAGTATGGCTCTAATGCATTAACGCTCACCATGCCTTCCGAGGAGCGTGAAGCCTTAGTCTATGCAACCTCAAATCAGGGAGCTGAAAGCTAAGCGATAACCTATTTTTTTTCTTTTTTCCCCTTTTTCTATTTCTTTCTTTTGACATATTTTTACAATCCCTGGGTCAATAAGAGAAGTAATAAATCTAGTTCAATTGCATACTAATTACTAATAAACGAATAAGGAAAAAAGGGCAAGCAAAGCTTGCCCATTCACCTCAATTTCCCATGCGAGTGAAAAATGAGTAGGAAGGCTCCCGGCCGAGGTTTGTGGGGGGTGGTTTAGAAATCGCGGAGCGGGAGCCTATGAATGTTATTTTTTGATATGTAATGGTGGTTTCTTCAGTTCAGAGAGCCACATTAGCCCAATTCGAATTAATTCTCTGTTCAAATCATCACTGAGTTTGTAGGTTTTTTTATAGAGGTCGTAATCAATAATTCCCATGCTTTTCATCGGAGTTAAGATACGATCGTAAAATTGTCGCTTGTTATAGCTTACCTTTACTTTCTTTCCTTTGTATGGTGCTTCTTGAATAATATTGGTGATGAGTGTCCCCTCGTGCAGGGCAGTGGCAAACATGCTCATCTCGGTCTTGCCGATCTCAGCATTGTTTTCCTTCATGTGTTCAACAAGCAGCTTTGCAACAATGATTTGCTGTTTTGTTGCAAAGACGATTTCATATATATCCTCGGGTAAATTAAACCGATCAAACAAAATAACCATAATACCATTTATAGAAGCAAACTAGTATATAAATATTTCTATTTGTCAACTAGTATATTAAAATGTATATTAGTTATTTTAAATATGGGCTCAATCTATGCTATAGCAATTCAAAAAATATTTTTCTGAGACTAATAATAAAGATAGGCTTTCAATAGAATGGATTGAATTGTGTTTCTTCTGACCTACTGTAGAAAACGATTTGTTTATAAATTTTAATTTATTGAGAATTTAATTATGAAATGTATTGCATTGCTAAGAGGTATAAATGTCGGAGGAAAAAGGAAAGTTGAGATGAAGAGACTGAGAAACCTTTTCAAATCCTTAGGGTATGCAAGCGTTGTAACATATTTAAATTCCGGAAACGTGATATTCGAATCAGATACAAAACAGGAAATATTACAAAAAGAGATTCCAGAAAGACTAAAGAAGGAATTTGGTTTTGAAATTCAAACACTTGTTAAAACTGAAAAAGAAATAAAAAAGATTACGAATACTATTCCAAAAGAATGGAAAAATGATTCTGAACAAAAGACAGATGTCGCATATTTATTTTCTGAAATTGACTCAAAGAAAACAATTGATGAGCTTCCGATAAAAAAAGAATTTATTGATATTAGATATGTCAAGGGCGCAATTATCTGGAACGTAAAGAAAAAAGAATATAATAAAAGTCATCTAAATAAAATAATTAGCCTAAAGCAATACCAGCTTATGACAGTAAGGAATGTAAATACAGCCAGGTTTTTGGCGGAAATAAGTGAATTGACAGGAAAATCTTAAAGGAGTAAAAATAATTATGAAAACAACACCCGAGCACGATGAGAGAATAGCAAGCATGACATTTGCGTCAGTATACCCACACTACTTAACAAAAGTAGAAAAGAAAGGAAGAACAAAAAAAGAACTACATCAAGTAATAGAGTGGTTAACTGCCTTCGATGAAAAAAAGCTACAAGAACTCATTGATGAAGAAGTAACTTTTCAAACATTCTTCCAGAAAGCAAAAGTAAATCCAAATGCTCATCAAATTAAAGGTGTAATATGCGGATATCGCGTAGAAGAAATCGAAAATCCATTAACTCAACAAGTAAGGTATCTGGACAAACTTGTTGACGAGTTGGCAAAAGGAAAAGCGATGGATAAAGTTTTGCGAAAACAATAGCTTTGTGGGCAATAGTTACATCAGAGACGTTCTTCTACTTCGTTTGCAACTTCTCCTCTCCCAAAAAACTTCTCAATCCTCTCTTTATACATTCTGGTCATTTTAATGTCCCAATCTGAGGGAAAACATTTGGTGTAATTCTCCCAGCTGTACCTGGCGTCCATGAAGATGATTGCACCCCGGTCATGCTCTGAGCGAATACATCTTCCTGCATTTTGAAGCGTTCGGGTAATTGCAGGATAAATATACCCGTAATTCATTCCTTCACCAAACTTGTCGTCATAATACTCAATGACATCTTTGGTAATTAAATCAGGCTTGGTGAGCGGAACACCAACGACAACAACACACTTCAATAAGTCTCCCGGAAGGTCAATCCCCTCACCGAAGCTTCCCTGTGCAACGCCAAGCATAACCGCACCAGAATGCTGATAACTCTTAAATTTCTCCAGTGACTGCGCCCGCTCTTCCTTACTGATGCCTGACATCTCCAAAAAGATTGTTTTAGAGATAAGCTTTTCACAATATCGGTGAACCTGATTTCGCAGCTCATAGCTGGGGAAAAAAACAAGGGAATTGCCAGGAACAGCATTAACAATGTCTGAAACGATTGCTGCGATGCGCTGATATTGTTCCGGGCTTCTTGCAGTATATTTCGTAGTTACTTCATCAATAACTAAGCTTAATCGATTATGCCTGCTGAAGGGATTTGAATATTCCTTGATGGAATAATGCCGAAACCCTAAAAGGTCAGCATACATTTGGGGTGGATTCAGGGTACCGGACATAAGAATAGTTGATGAACTATTATTGATGACCTCCTGAGCAACTAAGCTTGGATCAAGGCAAGTATACATGAGTCGCACATCTTTTCCAGTTTTTGTTGGCTTAAAGGTAACACTTCTGCAGTACCCCCGATCAGGTCCGCGCCACAGCTCCAGAAAAGCACTAACAGAACCGATAAAGCTTTGTCCTATCTCCTCACGCACTACCTTTGCCTGACTCTCGAACTCCTCAATGGATAGTTCATAGCCGATCTCACTGTCAATCTTTTTTTCAAACTCTCTTCTCAGTACATACTCTTCATTGTTTTCATCGGTAAGTTCCGATCCTAGCTCAATGACCACCTGCTCAATGTACCCAAGCTTTTTTTGTGTTTCCTCCAGTCCATACTTTTTTGCTTCCTGAATCGCTCGCTGAATAATGAACAGAGAGAGAACACTTGACTGCATGTCCCTGCATCGTGCGGGAAGGTTATGCCCTTCATCAATAATGATGATACTCTTCTCGATCGACTTATTTGATCTTCTAAAAAAGCTTTCGCGGATTTTTTCATTGAACAGGTAATTATAATCAGCTATCACAATATGAGCCTCAGCGGCTAGCATACTGGCAACCTCGTACGGGCACAATTTTTTCTCTCGACAGGTAGAGTTGATTTCCTCAGTACTGAGCGGCATTCGCTCTTTGAGATCAAAGAGAACTTTGCTGGCAACTATACTTGGCTTTCCATTGCTTCTGGTATTAGAATAAAAATCGCACATATTATCTTCGCGCAGTGATTTACAGTACTCATAGAAAGCGCCTGTCGGCATGGACTCAGCGCCCGGTTGGCTGCACATCCATTTCTTGGCGATAATATCGCAGCAAACAATTTTCGTATTGAAAGCTTCCATGATGTCTTTCACAGTCTTAACTGCCAGCAGATGCTGAGTATTACGGGAAGTAAGAAAAAAAACAGTTTTGTCGTTTGCAAGGGCTTCCTTTAATGCAGGGCCGAGAGCAGCAACCGTTTTCCCAAGGCCGGTAGGTGCATGTACCAGCAAATTTTTCTCACTAGTAATTGCTTCCTGCACGTCGGCTATGAGCTTATGCTGCTCACTACGAATATTCTCATATGGAAATAATATCTCTTCTTGCATCCTTTAGCTCTTCAAGCACTACCCAGGAAATTCAGGATATGGTTATGATCTTGTCTTGACTGCTCTTCCCCCAACAGTTTTTCAAGACACCTGATTTATATACTTTTTGTGGAGAACACCCTGCCAAAAAAAAACATTTAAAAATACCTGCGTAAACCTATAATTCAGTACATATATAATAAAAGCTATAGTTTGGGGGATGAATATGGACAACAAAGAAATCTTTAATATCTTCTTTCGTGAAAAGCCGGCAATGATGCTGGTTCAGTTACTAAACTCGGATGTAGACGTTTACGCATCATCACTTGCCAAGCGCATTGATTGTACATACTCTCATGTTATGAAAATCCTGCAGGAAATGGAAAAATCTAACCTCGTCAATTTTGAGAAAACAGGAAGGCTTAAGCTTCTCACACTCACCAAAAAAGGTCAGGAGATAGCACAGAGTATTGATAAGATCCGAATAACTATTTAGCTTCTTTTTTCTCTTTCTTTTCCGGTTCCATTCTCCTCCAAAAAAGTAATCTTTGATCAATGCTAATCAACATGGTCTTCAACGCTCATTTTTTCTAGAATATGTTTTGCATGATCAATGAAGGACTCCTCATTACTCGTTGGGATCCAATGCAGCCCTTGCTCATTCTTCTTTGAATGCTTCGCGGACTCATACGTTTGCATCATTCTTGCCATCAGCTCATTAATTTCCTGCTCTTCTTTGTCATGAACATGGAGACTTATAGAGCATATCTGTGGTGTACTGCGGGTAAGCATCAACACATGTTTATTCTTTCGCTTTGACAAGTATGATCCTAATGCGGGAGTGGTATACGTAGGTATCTTGTCCTTGGTATTGACAATGATATACTGTTCTGAGTGTACGGTCAGTTTAGTATGCATATTATCCTCAAGCCAGGCAACAGCTCGCTCTGCTTTCGAGGAGTATTCAGCATAAGATCGCTGCAAGCTCTGCATCATATGAGGATCCCCCATCAAAGCACCAAATCCAATGGAAAAAAGACTCATTTTACAGCATGCAGAGAGCATCTTTCGAAATGACTGAATCTCTTCACTTTGCTCATCAGCAGGAAGCAAAAGAAAGTGAACCTTCTGCAGCAGGGCATCATGTGGCGTGCTATTTTCAGCTATGGCTCTGATCGCATCCAGTGATCCTTGGTGATCAAAAAAGAAAGTAGTTTCCTTTTGCAAGCTCTCTTGCAGTGCTGTGAACTTCTCTGAGGGAGAATCAATACACAGGAAAAGGGAGTCATCCTTTTTGCTGGCGTTTTCTATTAACTCCTTGGTTATCAACGGTACGGAGTTTATGGAAAAGGAAATCTGCTTGCTGAGCAAGCGCATTGAGACACCAGCTGAGATAATGAGGGAGTCAACAGAACCTGAGCACAGTATTTTTACCTGCTCATTTTTGTTAAGTTTGCTTAATCTATTAAGCAACTCTGCTGCATGCTCTCTGCGCTCGCTCATTTTCCATATCGCCTGGCTCTTGCCTTGAATTCGCCTAGAGCATCCAAAAGGTCTTTCTTTGTGAACTCAGGCCATAGGGTATCAGTAAAATACCACTCAGAATAATAGGATTGCCAGATGAGAAAATTACTTACTCTCTTCTCTCCCCCGGGTCTTATAATCAGATCAGGCTCATCGGCCAAATAAAGATTCTTTGTTATGAGCTCTTCATCAATACTTTCCTTGTCAAGGTTTCCCTGCTCTATCTGCAAGACTATACGCTTCACTGCATCAACAATCTCTGCTCTCCCTCCATACCCCATAGCAAAATTCACCGTATACTTCTTATGATCCTTGGTCTTGTCCATTATATCCTGCATCAATGTCAGAACTTTCTTTGGAAAGAACTCAAGCCTGCCGATGAATCGAATCCTCACTCCTTTTTTTTTCAGCTCGCTAATATCAACCTTCTTTCTGAAACTGGTAATAAAAAGATCAAATAACGTATCAACTTCCTTTTTAGTACGGTTGAAATTCTCAAGGGAGAAAGTGTATAGGGTAAGCTCATCAATAGATAGCTCTTCGGCCCATTTCAACAGCTCAGCTACTTTATCCGCACCAAACCTATGCCCTTCCCAGGGTTTAAGCCTTTTTTGCTTCGCATAGCGTCTGTTTCCGTCGAGAATGATACCGATATGCATAAGAACCCCTAAAATAATCAGTCTAGGATGTTTATATAGTTTGTGAAATAGTTCTCCTGCCTATATATAATATAGCATATTTATCATACCTTCTCAAAATATCCAACAAACACTTCTCTTGGAACGACTAGCCCTGCTTCAAGAAAATACCTCGCAAGCCGAATTCCTCTCTCCCGTTCATCCTCCTGAGCCATGCTCTTAAATGTTAAGAGACGGTGCAGAGTATACCTGCAGAAAAATCCCTCATTCAGTTCAATGACAATGCGTGTCATTTCATCCTGGCTGTTGACAAATTTTCCTCTCTTCATATCAAAAACAAAGGAATCCTTGATCATTTTGCCGCTCTGTTCTTCAAAGCCGAGCCGAAAGAGCTCGAAACGAACCAGGTCCTTCACAATAGTTTTCTTATCAGAGCCAAGGTAGTCCTGAAGGTCAGTATTTTCCACGAAGCTCAGAAATTCGGCATCCCTGACCTTCTCAAGATGCACAACTCTTCCCAGGTACTGAACTACTTTCTGCCGCGTCCCCCTTGCTCCTCTCCTCTTCCAGCGGTTTTCCACAAGATACGCATACCGATAAGACTTGACGCTCTTTACCCTGATGAAGCTCATACCAAAAGTTAGGCACCAGGAGTTTATAAAACTTATCACCATCAATAACTTCCAAATCGCAAAAATTCACAAGAAATAGGAGATATATCTTTTCCTATACTGCCCTACATAATCTGAATAATTTCACCCTTTGGGGAGCTCTCAGCAAATACCTGGCTTTGGAACACATAGACTCGGGTCTTATTAAAATCAAGCCAGTCATCAGGACTCAGGCTTGCTTTCAGGCAGGCTTGTTCAAGAAATGTTCTGTTATCCCAGTGGTTCTCTGTGGCAACCTGGGGCAGGAGAAGGCCACTCTGGAAAGTGCCAACAATAAGAAGGCCATCCTTGCCGATCGTGATTTTGTTCAGATAGTCCTCGGGGTTTCTCACATCAATGCGTTTAGGTTTAGTAAGCACGCTTATTTCAACAGTTACGGAGTCCACATTACTTTTTTCTATTGGAGGAAATCGGGGATCGTTGAATGCTGCAGCCCTGGCTGCAGAAATAGTAGTCTCATACAGGGGTGTAGCTGGCTGGGCAAACCCTATACATCCGCGAAGTTGTCCTTGAGAATGCAAGGTAACAAAACAGCCCTGCGTTTCAGAAAAAAGCTGCTTGGTCTTATTATCTGTCCTTAATTTCAAAAGAGAAAAATGAGATTCAATTGCCTTTCTTGCAAGAGATACCAACGCTGCCCCTTGCTCAAGGCTCAGCATGTTTACTTGACCTCTTTCTTTATGCTCTCAGAAAATTTGTCAAATTCTTTCTTTAGTTTTTGGCAGGCACTTGAAACAGCTTTTCTTGGGTCTTCGCCATCAGTTTCCACAACAAACTCAGGCTCTCCAACAAGCGGATGCTTAATGCTGTAGCCGGCAACTTTCGTGTGTTTGTCCTTCCACAATTCTTTTTTTAGAATATTGCAAACGGTATGTGATGACCCTTTTAGTTCAAATTCCAGCTTTCCTTTCTTTTCTTCCTTTACGATTAGTTCCATTATGTACCACCATTAATTTAACAGGAATCGGATGTCAAAGTTTCTTTAAAAACGTTTGCTTTTACATAAGAGGTAATGAAAAAAGTGCAATAAAAAACAGGATTTTTCATTCCCAGGATATTCCCATTTTTCATTCCCAAGCCGGTTTCTCGACGAGAAAATAGTCTCATTCACATTCCCACAGAATTCAAGCAAGAAATTCAACGCTCAAAAACAAAGCAGCTAACTTCAATGTATTCTTTCTCTTTTGTATGATGCTTCATGGTATTTCTCAGCAAATAATTAAAAGAAAACTGCTCACTAATATTCTGTTTATTAGCCTGCGCAAGGCTTATAATATAATCATTTGTGCTTGATTTATGAAATGAATATGTCACTTTTGTAATCGAAAAAGCCTTCTTCAGAAACCCCTTGTCTGCATGCTTTTTTTTCGTGCCAAACGGTGGGTTCATGATCACGGTATCTACTCTTTGATCAACACTCGCAACATCTTTTTCAAGAAATTCTACTTGTCCTAGGCCACTACGCTCACTTTGCAATTTCTGGATGTTTTCCCTGCAAATTTGCAGTGCTTTATCATCATTATCAACAAACAGCACTGACTTAGCCCCAAGTAATAGCGCTCCAATTCCCAATACTCCTGTCCCACATCCCAGATCTGCAATTACTTTCTCCTCAATATGGCCATTAAAGTAAGCCTTCCAAAGCACCTCTGCTGCAATACCGGAAGGGGTAACATATTGCTCACTGCTCACTTTTGCATTTTTGAAGTTGAGAGCCTTGCTAAGCGTGACTTCCAGGTCTTTTTTTGATCGCACATGTATCATTATTTTCTCACTTTGAACCTTTGATCTTTTCTCTAGGTAAAGATTAAGAAGCAAGTACTCTTTTTAATCCTACCGTATCAGCCAGAACATCAAATTAACCTCCAATAGTATCTCTCCTTTCTCTGAACCTCCCTCTCTGAACACTCACTTTCCCTCTATAACTCTCTTGACTTAGCTGTTTTATCGTCTAAGAAAAGGAATAATCAGTCATTTTTAGTAGGTATGCTCATTTACAGTAAAAAACCCTTGCTTTCTCGTACAATTTAGATCATTTTCTCCTCTATTGAGCACTCACTTTTCCTCTATAAATTGCTATTTAGGCTAGAAATCTCTCTTTTTAGGGCTTTTCACCTAGCTTTTCTCGTCGATAAACACTCACTTTGCAGGAATTCTGCCAAGTATGCTTGATTTTGTTCTCCTTCTTTCTCCGGAAAGCGTGTATTTTTCAAAAATAAGTCTCTCTTTGCTGCTTCCTTTTCTAAGATTTCACTCTCTTCTCTATTTCATAAAATACCCTGATTGTTTTCAGTCCCTTTTCTCTTTTTTTGATTTTGTATTCTATCTGGTTTCTCTTAGATTTTTTCAAAACCTTATAGTCTCATTCTCATTCTCATTCTCTCAAATTCCCATATATTCCTGAGATTGACTCATAGTATTCCCAATTTTATTTATTTTATCCTCTAATATATATTCCCAAAATAGTCTTATAATATTCCCATTATAGTCCCAAAAATCAATAGATTTAAATATTTGGGACTATCAAAACTGCTATGGTCTTCTTTAGCAAAAAAGCAAAGCAGCTAAATCAAAAGATTAATGCCATGCACCAGTCAATCCGCGACTCCTTCTCCAAAGTGAGGGGTGATATGGACGCAACGCACGCCTGGCTTAACCATTATCACCAGCAAGGACAGTATCTGGAGTCCCAAATCCAGGCACTACATCAGCATCATACCTCTCAATCTCAGACAAGTGAGTACTCAACACAATCCATGCAGCATACTCTCGCAGAACATACCCGCATGATAAAGGAGCTCACAGGCGTGAGTACCAAACTTGCTCAGGATCTTGTTAATCTCCATACCAGTCACAATTTTTCGTCAAGGGATGAAGTTAATTTCCATATTGAAAAAATATCTATAGAAGTGCAGCGAATTGATCAGAAAATTCAGGAATTGTCTCACATGAAGGCATCCATTGAAGCAGTGAAGAACCAGCTCAATGTGCACATCACCTCCACTCCTGATTACTCTTCCGTCGAGAACAGAATCAACCAAATCCAGGAGAAGCTCAATCAGCTTGTTCTCAAGAAATCTCCCAAGCAAAAACTCATCCAGAAAGTAGTGAAGAAGAATCATGAATACGTGCGTATCATGGTCCTTAATTATATCCGAAAATACGAAAAAATCTCCGCTTATCAGTTGCGCGAGATTGTCGTGGAAGAACAAAATCTGACTTCTAAGAGCACCTTTTATCGCATCCTTGAAGAAATCGAGCAGTCAGGCGAAGTAACTACAGTAAAACAAGGAAAAGAAAAGCATTATTTAGCTAACATCAAGAGGACTGCTTAGCCCTCCATATTGGTATACTTTTTCTTGATATTTTTAATTTTTATCGACGATGATTCGGGAAATATCCAAAAGAAAAGGTTTTTAAACCTGCCAATTCCAAAAATGAAAGTTGGGGACAATGGAAGAACAGAATCACAGTGATATTCGATTTGCAGTCAAGATGCTCTTCGATGAAATCAAGGAAGAGCTTGACGAGCATCTCATTTCGATCAATCATAACACGAATGAAATTTCTTCAAATTACGAATACTTATGCGAGTTGGATTTCAAAATCAACAAGCTCTCGGAGCGCATTGACAACTTGCAGCTCTTCCTCGAAAAAAATGCTGGCTTTACCGTGGAAAAGAAGCCGAAATATGACCCAAAACCGCTGTCAAACAATGAGCAGGATGTGTTCCTGGTTCTCTACACTCTCGAGGAAAAAAAGGGAGCGGTATCTTACAATGAGATTTCCCGCAGAACAGGTTTGTCAGAAGATCTGATCTCGAGCTATATCACCAGAATGATTGAAAAAAACGTCCCAATCATTAAACGTTATGTCAATAACCAGCCACTTTTGCGTCTGGATCCACAATTTAAGCGGCTGCAGGCAAAAGAGAATATTCTGCGCCTAAATCAGCGCACCATTGCATCATACTAGCTGCGATTTTGTTCTTTTTTTTTGTACAAAAAGATATTAACCTCTGATTTTTGATTATAGTTTTTAGTCAAAAATTCCCTAACTGCTGTGATTACAGGGAATCTGCAGGAGATTGAACACCTTTCAGCCTTTTTATTCGAAATTTCTTGTATCTTTCAAGGCAAGTGCTCCAGTTTGGTCCACGTCGGAAAATGAATAGTGGTAAGTCTTCTCCTGGAAGGCCAGTGGAACTTATCGATAAGACCCACAGAACCGTATCTTCAATTTCAAGAAATTCAATCACTTTGTGTGTGCTACATGAACAGCATTCCACGACGATAGTCTCTTTAGATTCATTAGTTGCAAAGGCATCAGCTCTTCTTCCCTGAAATGGTCTTTCGAAAAATATCTCTTGAAATCCTCTATTTTCAAGTTCACTTGCTGCGATAAGCTTGTAGTAAGATTGAGGGCCTGGGACTGATTCCAGTTCTTTTCTGCTGAATTCTGAGTTGGGTATAAATTTAACGTCGTAAACGATACTTTTTCCTCAATGAAAAATGCCACAATTTCAGCAGATTGAGGATCTGAGTATCGAGAATCTCCTTGCTCAAAAACGTCTTCGACAAACTGAACTATTTCCTTATTCATCTCGTTCCCTCTCAGATGAAAAGGAAGTCAGTTTTGCGTTTCCTTTTTCTGCAGGTTTCTTCTGGAACTGAGCAGTAAGTTTCTCATCATAAAGTTGCTGAGTATCGTCGACGGAAGGTACACCATACATCTGAAGCGTAGTTCTGGCATCTGCATGGCCAACCATCTTTTGAACCATGTTAAACGGGATTCCTTCTGCAAGGCTAAGCCTAGAGAAGCTATGTCGGAAAATATGCGGATTAAGGTTTTTGACTTTAGGATTAGGATTGCTGATACCTGCGCGAGCAGCACAATTTGCAACGATCCTGTTGACTTGGCTTAGGGATAAGGGGTTTGCGCTTCTTTTGTTACTTTGTATCAGGAAACCTTGTTTTCTGCCGTCTAAGTAGAATCTGATGGTTTGGAGGGTATCCTCATCAATAGGGACTGTTCTCGACTTAGGATCTTTGGGGTTTCCTCCTTTTCCTTTGGCTATAAAAAGCCGTTTTCGTTCATAATCTACATCGCGAATTCGCAGGTGAACCAGCTCAAATCTACGCATCCCTGTTCTTGCAAGAATCTTCAGCACAACACTTTCTTTGAGATTTTTGGCAGATGCGATGATGCGATTGATTTCATTCCAATTCAGGTAGTGCTCATTGAATTTCTTTGCCATGGTTTTTCCATACAAAAAAAGCAATACTTGGTTTTAAATGTTGCGTTTTTGGGAAAAATAGGCAGAAAAATGCAACAAAAGTAGGAAAAGTGTTGCGTTTTAAAGGTATTTAGTTGAGAAACGCAGCATTTCCTCAAAAAAGCCTTAGGTAAATTGAGCAAATCTAGTGTTGCCTTTGTTTTGCCTCAAACATCAAAAAATTAATAAACTTTGAAAATCTTGAAATAGCACTTTTTACTATTCCGGGGTGGAAAAATGATAAAGTGGTCAAAGCTTATTGGAGCGGGTATTGCCGTATCGGTTATTCGCTATGTGTTCTCATCGACGATAGGGTATCAAACGCAGGGCCTGTATGACCCGATTTCCGGGCTTTGGAGGGCTATGATGACTCCAGCCTGGGTTCAGAACGTCATTTTAGCGCACGTGATTATCGCATTTTTAACAGTTTTTGCCTATGCCTTGGTACACACAGGCCTTGGAAAAAAGGCCGAAATCGGCAAAAAAGGGGCCAAATTTGCGATGGTAGTATGGATTCTCAGTGATATCCCCGGATCCCTTTTGACTTTCGTGTTCATGCCTGTTTCTTTCACTCTGGTGATGGTGTGGATAGCATCTGGTCTGGTGCTCAGCCTGATCAACGGGCAGGTTATAGCCAGAATATACAAATAATTTAATTTTTGATTATATTTTTTAATTTTTTTCATTAATTCTCTTGATAAGCATTTCTGCATCTTCAAACACGCGAAAGAGAAAAACCTTGCTTTTCTTCATCTCTTTAGCCTGTTTGCGCTGCAAGGTGGAAGGGTTGCTAATGCCCATTTTAACGATCGCAAAGTAGCTTTTTTCCCCATCCAAACAAAAGAAATCTAAAGCGATTTTATCCATTTTTTTGAGCTCTTTTTGCTGAGTTTTTTTTAAATAATCGGTATGTATTTGATCTAAAATTGAGAAATGGCGATTAATTTTTGTAGTGATTATTCCTTTTTCCTTACAATGCTTTTTGAAGATCATCTCCGCATAAAACCCCCTATGTTTAGACGATAAAATAGAATAATCGTTCTTTCTGATCCAGTCCTGGTAGGTTGGTTCAATGATCTTTTTAACAATTTTCGATCGCATAGCCAAAAAAAATTAATATCGATATTAATATTTAACTGTAGTTTAATATCTTTTTCGATAAATATATATTGTAGACTATATTTATTATT
Source organism: Candidatus Nanoarchaeia archaeon (assembly GCA_028279765.1). Taxonomy (GTDB): domain Archaea; phylum Nanobdellota; class Nanobdellia; order Woesearchaeales; family WJIZ01; genus JANQND01. Next base: position 49,404 of record JANQND010000009.1, read on the forward strand.
TTTCAATATTGTTAATATTTCTAAAGGTTTTGATTCTTTGCCGCAAAAGTGAGCGTTAAGATATGGGTATTTGCATGGGTTGAAGCAGATTCCTTCATGAACACTCACTTTTTGATACTTACTATATTGAAATTAAATAATTTTGATACTTCCAATTAATCCAATAGCTAGCAGAAAAGGGTAGTCGAAAGAAAGCGCTTGGCCCCCCTTATTTTAGGCAGAAATCCCCTTCTCCGGCAGGTTCAACTGCCACAGGCAGCAAAAGTGAGTACATGAGGGAGGGTCTATAATCAATAGGGCATGCATTATACAGGTCTCACTTTTTAACTCTGTTAGGCACCAGGTGTTGGCAGCAAAAAGTGCCCTTTTAAACCTCAATTTTGCAGTATTCTGGCGATCTAAGCATTATGGAATGGTAATAGAGCTAATTTTCCTGCCAAAAAAACTCAAAAAGTGATAGTTGGACTTACTTTTCCTTAAAATCCAAATATATTTATACCTGAAAATCTAAAATTCAGTAAAATGGCAGAACAACTTATCGCATCACCCGGACAAATCAAAAGAATCCCCTTGGACATTGCAGGGCTTGATGAGAATCTGGAGGGTGGAATTCCGCTCGGATCGACCATACTGGTTGCCGGCTCTGCAGGAACCATGAAATCTTCTGTGTGCTTCAACACAATCTACAACGAGGCAAGCAGGGGGAAAAATGTTCTCTATGTGACACTTGAGCAATCATATACTTCTCTTCTCAACCAGATGATTAATATGGGCTATGACTTTCAAAAAGTTGATGTAACGATCATAGGATCAGATCCTTCCATCATCAAGAAGAAAATAAGTGAGATCAACAAATCAAAAAGAGGCCATCTCATCCTCTCTGACCTTGGCTCCCTTCGAACGACACTGCGATCTAAAGCGAACCCCACAGAAGACTGGTGGAACATCATCTCTAAAATTGTGCAAACACTGGCAAAGGAAGCAAACGTCGAGATGGCAGTGCTTGATTCTCTTAATTCGCTTTACGTCCTCTCCGATTTCAAAAACCCACGCAACAAAATTTTTCATATTTACAGCTTTTTTAAGCAGCTGGACATGACGACGCTTTTCATCTCAGAGATGCCCAAAGACGGGAGTAAATACGGTGAATATGAAATCGAGGATTTTCTTGCCGACGGCGTCATCAATATACAGCTTGTCGAGCGCAACAGAAAAGTCACCCGTGAGATTAATATTCCAAAAATGAGAGGAACCAATGTCAATGTTGATGTCTTCACATTGGAATATTCTAAGGGAGGGTTTAAGGCACTGTACGGAGGTAAGATGCCTCTCCTATAATTATCATGGCTATCGACGAACATGCATTTCATGAAGAAATGAAAGTCATTAAGAAAGAGCTAACTGACATTGCAAAAAGAGTAAATAAGATTGATGATGAGTTAGAGCATTAACCTACATAACTCATTCTCTTTTGCTCGCTTAGTTCTGCTGTCTGCGTACTTTTCTTCATGAGTGTTTGCAGTTTTTGCTCAAATCCTTCTGCCTGCTTGAGAAGGGGATTATAGTCCACTTTCAGGCCAAGATATTTATCCAGTCCCTCGATAACCTTTGCCGCTGCTTTGCTATCAGGGAATGCAGAATGGGTCTCACAAAAGATACAGGATAAAGGGAATTTTTTTGACTTCACCAGAAGAGCGCCCGTAACACCGATAATGATTCCTTCCTTTAGGGGTTCGATACCTGCCCTCTTCATTTTTTCTAGTTTTCTTTTATCAGTTGAATACGCAAAGGTATGAAATTCCTGGGGATTTTCTCCTGCAACTCCTTCCAAACTAATGATCTCTTTTGCCTGCAATTTTGTTGAAAGCTCTAATACGAAATCAGCGATCTTCCACTCTAAGCCCTGAGTCGGGCTTACGGCATGAACAATGACCAGATTATACTCCTTATTATAGAAAATTCCGAACGGATCAACCATCTGGTTTTTATGGACAGCAACCATCGCAGGCATTTCCTCAAGGATAATCCTTCCAATCTGCTCAACTTTCAAATGGTCAATAAGAAATTCCAACGCAACCGAGCCAACAAATCCAAATCCCGGAAAGCCCTGGATAATGGTCGGGCTTTTTGGTTTTTTATGAAGAACAATTTGCACACTGACACCTCTTTTTTATTCTGAATCTTGACGTTTTTAAACCTTTGTAATTATGCAGCTTTTCTTCCTGCCATTTCCTGGGCTTCTTTTTTTTCTTTTTCGAGCTTTTCTTTTTCTTTGCGAATCTGGTCCAGCTTGATTGTTCCTTTTCTTTTTGTTTTACTCTTCTCTGATTTTACAAAACCTTTCAGACGTTTTGCTGTGCGATAGATATAATGCTCCTTACGAATGCCCTCTTTTTTACCATTGATGATATCATCCACAATCTTTTCCATCTCCTGCATCTTCTCGAAACTCCCTCTGTTTCTCGCCGTATCTGACTGCAGTTTCCTTAGGATGCTGATATCCAGCTTCTGCATTAGCGCTTCAAGGGCTTCCAATTCTGATACAATCTGCTCATCTGTTTCCACGCTCCCCGGCTGCGCAGAAAGAACCTTACCGTACGCGTTTCGTAATCGCTCATACATTCGGTCTAATAATTCTCTTGGACTCAGTACCGTATCGACGCGTGCCATGGTGATTTTTTATGTTGTTGATATAAAAAGGTTGTGGAACAGGTTAGATTTTTGCTTCTTTACTATTCTCATATGCCCAATTCTTTATTATCTGTTTTTCTTTCTCCCTGACATCTTTATCTTTACGATCCAACGACTTAAGGTTGTCATGCAATTCTTTCGCTTTTTCTCTAATATATTCAATATCAGTTTCAACTCCGGATAGCGCTTTTATGTTCGGGAAGAAATCGCTTCCTATTTTTTGATACCTGTTTTGTTCCATAAATTTCAAGCTTTTCCATAAATCACGCAGCAGTTTCTCTTCCTCAGTTAAGGCCACTTTTTCCTTTTTCTCTTGCTTGGCCATCTCATCCGTGTCTTTTCTTTTCTTTTTTTCTTGCTTTTCTTGGTTTTTAAGAGCACTTAAGACTTGTTCAATTTGTTTTACATCTTTTATGGATTTATCAACCGTTACGCCGTCACCATTCTTTTTTGCCTCTTTAACTTTCTTCATAACAATTTTTTCTTGCTGTTTCATATCATCAATTTCTCTATCCAGGTCATGAATCTTCTCTTTCTCGACTTCTTCTTCTTTTTTGTCATTTTGAATTTCTGCATCAACTACCTTTTTTCCTTGCTGAACTAACTGTAGTAAACGAGCAGTCAAGTTTTCAAGTAGTTCTCCTACTTGTTGTAATCTCTGTTCATATTGCTCTATATACTCTTTTGCTTTAGCTGAGTCCTTGAATTGGCCATTTTCATAGGCTTGCCTGAATACAGCAAAACGCTTTAGGAGGTTTGCAAATTGGATTGCATAGTTCTCTTTTAAATCTCTTAGAATTTTTTTACGCTCTTTCTCTTCATCTAATAAGCCCGCATCAAGCGAGTCTTGTTTTCCGATAAGATAGTTTTGTATTTCATCCAGTTTCTCCAGATGCTCAAGCACTTTCCTCTCATCATTAATCTCTGCTACTTCAAATTTATTCAAATCATTTATTTTCTCCTCCCCTTTCTTCGGATTATAGATCCCACCTTTCCCAGGCCCCTTGATCGTATCACCAATCTCTTCAAAGAACATGATAATTCCCATGAACAATAAAATGATAGCAGCAATTTCCATCCAACGGCCAAGCTCTCCATAGATGCCGGTTCCAAGGGTAGCCTCGGCAAGAGCAACAGAGAAAAAGGTAATCAAGATAGCAACGCCAATATAGACTAACCCTTTTGCCCATCCGTGCATCTTACCATTCTCACCATTTCCAAACAGTTTTTTGTTCAAGAACCATACTAAGAGCAGTGGTAGAACAATGATAAGAATAGAAATCAGAATAGCATACAGCTCAAAGATAACAATAATGAATGCATTGGGAATAAGCAGAACTCCGGCAAGCGACATAATAAGGGATATGGCGATCACTACATTGTTCTCACCAGAAAACGCTTTCTTCAGTGCACTATACATTACGGCAAATACGGCAATCCACAATAAGAATTTAAAGAATGCAATAGCGAATAATTCATCTCCCTGCACTCCCTCTGGAAGTGCTTCAAAGAGGAACACAAAGAAGTTTTCGATAGGTTCAGGGATGAAGTCTGCAGCATACGTTGCCGTACTCAGAAGAATAAGGACACCTAGCAATGTGGGGAGTATATTCCTCTTCATGGTTTCATCCTCGCAAAGCATTCCTGAGGAGACCGCAGCCGATACACACGCATACGGGTATCGCGCTCATCAAGTGTGACGCTAATCCATCCTGCTTTTCTCAAATCGGAGAAGAAAACATTGATGCCTGAGCCAGATTTGAGGACAGTTTCTGCCTGCTTGAAGGTGAACTCTCGCTCGCCAAACGTATTCCAAAGAAGGGCATATCTACTTTGAATCCATTTTGGCAAAGGTTTAGTATTTATAGGCATTTTAGATAACTAAGTAAATAACTTAGATAGTAAGTATTTAAAGGTTTTCAATTAGGGAATAAAAGACTATTGGATAAGTAAATAGCTTAAATAATAAGTCTAATGAATAAATAAGTGAAAAGCTTATTTAATAAGTAAATAATTATTTAATTGTTTTGAGGAGGAAACATTTAAATAAAAACATAGCAGAAAACAGCATATGAAAATCATGATTACCTTCTTGTCCGCTCTCATAGTTTTTTTTGGTATTATTCCTTTCTTTGCAGAGGATGCCATTCTCCCAACTTCTGGATTCCTGTACCCGATTTACTTGATAGTGCTCGGCATCATCATTATTGGCCTGGGCATTCTTAACAGCCTGCTCATTGGATTTGAGCGGCTCTTTGTCTATTTGCAGGGCGGCTTATTGATTGTTGTTGGGCTTCTCTTTTTTGTTCCTACGGTACTTTCCTGGTTTCCCCGGGAAGGCCCGATGTATGCAGGAGCAGTTCTCATTCTCGGGGGAATCGGATTATTGTATGGCTTGCTCGGCATGAGTTAATACAGTGCCACTGTATAATAGAAAACTTTATATAAACTCCAAAGGGAGAGAGTAGTACAAAAATCAGGTGATACTCATGAAAAAAAAAGGCTTTATCATGCATCCCGGCAGCTGGATTGTCGGTGCATTTATCGTAGGATTCATTGTTGCAGTGTTGATCGCACGCGGAGTTATTCCCGTCGCACTGCCCATTTGTCCGACCGGAGGATGAGAATAATTGGCATTGAATATAGATGGATGGTTTTCAAAACATATTAACTATTTGCAGCTAAGCGCTCAGACAGAAACATACTCTTTTAGGGATTTATGTAGAAGTTCGAGCAAGGCCCTGCACAACCAGGATTTGTTTTCTAAGGCAGAAAAGGAGATAGAGGCAATTCACAAGCACTATCAGGAAAAATTAAAAGATCATCTCATTAAAGATGAATCAATAGCTATAGAGGCTGTTGCAAAAGTCCTTGAAGAAACAAACCATATTGGAGTTGTCATAGTCGGAATTTTCCACCTTACCTTCAAAATGATTTATGAGTTAATTATGAAGGACAATCAAATAGAGCAGCAAGTACCTAATATCAGGCTATTTAAGGAAAGAGCACGTAAAGAGTTTGATGAAATAAGAGGTCTTGCTGCGGATCTCGGGGTTCAATTAAGAGCAATAGCTCGCAAGCAGGAAATTGCCGGATGGCTCCAGGCGAAAAGCACTATCATTGCGAACGCCGCTCATAGAGAAAACTATCCCCTTCGAGATATGTATAGGAGGGCACTAGCTCTGCTAAAAGACGAAAAAGATATCAATAAGTTTATGTCTGAATTCAACGAAGGATTGAAAAAGCACATTCTTGATAAAGTGAATGAAGGAGAGTCTGGCGCACTAGAAGTTCTGCCTCAAATGATTGAGGAACTACACCATATTGGAATAGACACAGTTCTTATGTTTCATTTCACAACCAAGAATCTTGAAACACTCATTAAAGAAGATGACCATTTCAAAGCAAAAATACCTGAACTAGATCGGTTTCAGAGGAAATTTATGCAGGAGCTGGAAGGAACACTCAAACTGGCTAGTGATTTAGGCAACAGGCTGCAGTCAGTTGCAACAAGCGGATAATCCTTTTTTCTAAAATTTACAGTTTCTTGTTCGATGAATCATTAAGTCAGCTTGAGCTTGTTATCACTCTCTACAGTGCTTCTTTGAAACCTACTCCTTTACTTCATCTCCTTCTATTCCGTACGCGTTGTTTCTCAATGATAAAGGCAATATGGTAGAACTTCTCGTTGAGTGTTTCTATTTTAGTCAGTAATTGCTCATACGTCCAATCCTGGCTGATGGTATTTGTTTTCCCTTTGGCAATTTTCTCACAAATCTTCCGAAGATCATTGTAATCTTGCTGTAAGTCTTTAAAAGGCTTGAAATTAAGTTCATTTCGTTTATCTTGTACTTCCTCTGAAAAACTATCACTCTTGAACTTCACTCGAAGGTTTTTTACTCTACTCCTTTTCCTGATTTGATTATACGTCTGAGAAAGTACATTGATTGCCTCTACTAATGCAAGTCGAGCCCCTTCATCAGACCAATCAATAGTCATGTTCTTTTTCTGCCCGAGTTTGTTCTTTAGTTGGGAAAGTCTTGAACTGCCTCCTTTAAGATTCGCTAAATCAAACCTCCTTTCTCTTGCAAATAATTGTTTAATCTTTTCGGCAATCTCTAAAGCAGTGTCTTTTGCAGACGGCTTGCACATTTCTTTGAATAGCCATTTCATTGCCTCATGCCCTGCTGCGAAATTCTGATATCCTCTATACCATCTAATGAGTAATCTTCTGTTACTATTATCTATAATTTTTGTGAGCTTTTTGTCTTGGGCTATTCCTCGAACAAATTCAGGGGTCATAACAGTATTCTTTTGGATATATGGCTGCAAAATCCCGCGTATTAGACTCTCTGAAGGGGTCCAAATTCTAATAAGCTCTGCATATGAATTTCTGCATGATCCATAGACTTCAAAGACGTTCATTCCAATGAGACTTCTTCCCATATAGGGATTCACTGGGTCCCAGGATTTTTTGGTAACCTTAACATTGCTTGCACGGTTTTTCAACTCTTCCAAACGATAAATATGCATTACTCTCTCGTGCATTTGATGAATGGCAACAGGCAAGCTTTCATACCTTATGGTATGTCTATTTGAATCTGGAGAAAGCAATTTGCCGACCATATCATAGAAGCCACCAGGAATTTCAAGCTTTACACTCAGCCTCGGAATAGGACAGCCATGAATTTTTTGTTTTGTTGATGTAGGCTGAGACTCTTTCTTTTTTTGTGCTGTCTCCTCACCATGAGGAACAGTACTCTGAGAAGCAGGTACAGGGGTATGTTGAATCGGTCGGCCACCTCTATCCAGCCCAGTCGTTCTTACGTAGAAAACAAATTGATTCTCCCTATAATCGCCATTAGGAAGTTGAACCATTTCACACTCAAATGTGATATGGCCAGAAGTGGAAAATCTTGACTGATCTGGAGTTCGCCTTAATTTAGTAAACTCAAATCTTGGGTCTTTGAGACTAGCAGTGGCAATAGATCCGGGTGGCATTTCAAAGGAGGTAGCAGCATTTGGGTTGAAAATAGTCCATGATCGCAGAGATCCACCAATATACATTTCAACTTCCACCATAAACAGTTCATGCATATCAAAATAATTTGATTCAGGATCTTTTTCAAATCGGACAATAAAGGGAATATTTCTAGTTTGAGGTGCAGGAGCAACTCTGGCATTAGCTGGGTCGGTTACAGCTGTCTGCACAGCCGGTGCATCACTTGTGGGTGTCTGCGCTGCAGGAGCAGTTTCTGCTGTGCTCTGTCTTTGTTGATTTGGCTGTTCAGGCTGCTGAGTAGCTGCTCCCTCTGTCGGAGCAGCTGCCTGCGACTGATCTCTTAGTGGGGGAACTCTCCTTTGCCGTGTTTGCTGCGGTTGCAGGCGAGGGCTTCTGTTCCATCGAAACTCTCTTGGTGATCTCTCCTGAACTCCCGAGTCAGATGAAGAGCTGTCTGAGCTGGAACTACTTTCTCCCCCGCCATTTCCCCAGCTCAGGTTAGTCAAAAAACAAATCAGAGCTAAAAAGAACAAGATAACTGCAGCAACACTGCTCCAGGTCCCTACATCACTATACAGGTCAGCTGAAACTGCTGATGATTCACCAATATTAATGAACAATCCACTAAGTAGCAAAAGCAAAACAGCTCCTGCGAGCATCAGTAAGCATCTCCAGTTTCCCTTGGGAAGGCCTCCTCGAAGCTTAACAATGAAGTAAACAGGAAGCACAACCACCAGCGCAATCGTAAGCAAGCTATAGGCACTAAATACAAGTAAAACAATATTCTCAGGAATAAAGGCAACACCGATTAATGATGCAATGAATGCGATCGCAACAGAGATATTTTTATGCGATGCAAAAGTTCTCTTGAGCGCAGCAAAGAAAACCGCAAAGATCATAACCCACAGAAGTGCTTTCAAATACCAAAGAATTGAGCTGCCTGCTGCCAGAGGAGAGACGCCACCAAAGATGAATGATAATACATTCTTTACACCATCAGGCACAATCTCTGATGCAGCAAGAGTGGAGGGAATAGCAAGAAGCATACTTGTTCCAAGCAAAAGCTCTTTTTTCATGTCAGTATCTCCAGTAGTTGTTGAATAAGTAAAGGATTTGAGAGCGAATAGAACACCATCTGTCCTTCTTTTCTTTTTTTTGCAATACCTGCAAACTCTAACCTGCGCAGGGCAAGCGAAGTATTCGGTTGTGATTTTTTTACCATATGAGCAATCTGCAGAACCGATAGCTCTCCTTCGAGTAATCGGGAAATAATCTTCAAACGGGTCTCATCTGCACAAGCCTTGAGAAATTCTACTCTGTTCACAGCGAAACTTTACTTTAATTCTTTATAAATTTATTGATATAAATATTTATATGTACAAATATAATGAGATCAAAAAAAAAGCTTATTCCAGGCTCACTTCACAACCAAGGCTCTGCCCTGGCATACCTTTCTCAAAAATAGCCCGAACAGCACCAGAATTCCCATGAACAGAAGAAACCTTACCAGTAATAGCATTTCCCTTGGTATTTTTCCAGCTAATACTTTTACCTACCAAAGAAGCAGCCTTTTCCTTATCAGAAACACCTTCGACAGAAATAACCATCTGGTTACTGTATTGAGTATGTCGACCGCCTCTAAAGTTCACAATAGTTCCTTTCATAAGAAATCGAAAGTCTAAAACGCTTTAAAAAGCTTACTATTACTATTTGCCCTGTTCTTCTTGCTCTTCTAGACGCAGTGCAACATCCCATGATTTTTCTATACCCACAATATGATTTCCTAATGACCTGAATATTTCTTTTACTCTCTTTGCAATTTTCTTGCTGGTACCTTCTACCTTATCTAATTCAACAACATGTGTCTTCAAATTATTAACACTTCTTTCCAATAGTTGTGCTCGATTATGACACTTCCCTTCCTCATGACCAATTTCAGTTTTTCTTTCTTGTATTTCTCTCATGCTCTCGTATAACTCCGCTCTTCGCTGCGAAACTGTTCCTCCACCTTCTTTGAACTGCTGTTGTATATCTTTTATCTGTTCATTAGTATCAATAATATGCTGGGCAATAGTGCTTAAGTCTTTCATCTGCGGCCATATCTTCTCCATAAGATCACGGATGATGTCAAGTCTTTTTTCCTCTACATCAGTATTTTTCTTAATTCTATTCAAACTATCAATCATTCTTCGAAGTTCAGTTTCTGACAACCGAATAGTCTTCTCTTCTTTTTTGAGAGTTTGATCAGTTTGTTTTGTTGCTTCTTTAGCCATTTTCCAGCTTTAGTTCTACATTCCAGGCACGGGTGACTTTCTCAAGATCCTCACTATCTCTATGAAGCTCTTTCCAAAGAATTCGTATCTCATGGGCCATTTTTTGTGAAGTGCTTTCTCTTTGTTCTAATTCCTCAACCACTCCCTTTAAATCTACGATTTCTCCCTCAATCTGTCTTGCTAACTTACTACCTTCCTCTTCTTCTTTTTTAAGTACTTTCAGCTCTGGTTCTAGTTTAGCCAAACTTTTGATTAGCAAATCCTGTGCCTTAGCCATATTTTTTTTGCCAGTGTCATATACTTTCAAGTGACCCTCGATCTTTTTCTGGTCTTCCAGCGCATTAGCCGTTGGAACCTCAAGGTCTCGAAGTCCCTCAAAAATAGACTTCAGGAGTTTCTCAGCCTGAACAAGTAGCTTCTCTTCTTCTTTTGTTATTTCCTTTGCTGGAAGCCAGTCATTCCATAGTTTCGTAAAATCCTTGGATACCTTGTCCCGTAGATAGGGAAATTTGGACTTCTTTTTATCAAAGAGTCTTTGAAACCATCCAAAAGCGAATTTACGAGCCATTTAGGAGTACCTCTCGAACATGATAACAGTTTTTTGATACACTTCTTTATAAATTTTACTTAATTAGCTTTATAACAAGAAAAACAAAATCACCGGCAGCAATAAACACCCCATATTATGGCTTCTTTTCACATTGAGCAAAGCGGGCATCATGCCGATAAAAGTCGAAACAATCAACACCAAAAACCCCATCCAGCCTGTCAAGACAAAAACCAGTACAGAAACAAAGGCAATAATCCCCATAACGAGTCCTTTATAGTGGACCTTTCCAATAACTTTAGAAAACCCTTTTCCTATTGAAAGAGCCAAAAACGCAGCAATACAGCCCGCAATCAACGCACAGAAAATAAAAATCAACAGCTCTGTATATGTAATACTCTCCACAAGCTCCATCACCGCAACGATTGCTCCATTGCGTGCTTTCTGTAGAGAATAAAACGTCGCAAGGGAAAACGCAAAGTTTACCGTATTAATGCCACCCACAAGTATCAGGAAAGCATGCATACCGATACTGCGCCCAACTAAAAGCATTCCAATGATACTGGCCTGCGCAGCACCGAGGCCGGGAAACAATCCTGTCAACGAACCTGAAAACACACCGGCAATAATCGCCTTAAACGTCTTCACCTTTCCTACTGTAACAGTAGAGGTAATCTCCTGCTTAGGAATAGAAACACTGTCGCCTAAAGATAATAACAACGTACTAATTCCGAACAATCCCGAAAGCATGGGAAACAACGGCTGTGACAGATTAGGCATATTCAATACTAATAAGCCCAGCACCCCCGCCTGCACAAAAATGTAAAATCCGATAAACTTCTTCTTCACCCCTCTCTCTAAAAGAATCATACCGATCACAACTAATAATAAGAGATACCCCATATACGGCTGAATAAATGAATAGACTAGGGGCAGAAAAGGAATAAAAAATGGAATAATTACTAAAGTAACCAGCAAACAAAGAAAACTGCCCATCACAGTTAATCGAACAGCCTCAAATCCTTTCCCTTCTAATAACATCCTGTGCCCGGGCAAAACCGAAAGTACCATATCAGGATCAGGCGCCCCTAAAAAAATCGATGGAATCGAATCAAGAAACGTATGTGTAAGAGCCAAGCTAATAATAAACACCGCCAAAACTAAAGGAGTAGTATAAGATAATAAAACAGAAGACAATGCTATCAATAATATAGATACCAGGTTCACATGGATTCCAGGGATAAGGCCGGTGATGATTCCGAATAAACAGCCAAGCAATAAAGCAATAATAATCTCTACAAACATACTGAAAGGGATTCTATACATATTTAAGAATATCACGCCCAAAGACCCTACATGTTTAAATACTCTCCTCTATCCACTTTAAAAAATAGAATGTAGGGGGTAAACACCATGAAAATACAACTATTAGTCTGTGTACTGGCACTTTCTCTTCTGGTTCTCGGCTGTACTCAGGATAACCAGCTACCTGAGCAGGTAGAAGATCAGCCTAAGCAGGATGCGCCAGTAGAGGCGGAACCAGCGAATACCGATACACAAAAGGAAATCGCTATCGACACTAATGACAATGGCAAAGCCGACGTAAAAGTAGAGCAGAAAGAAGACACTACTGAAGTCACAATTGACTTCGATGATGTGCAGCCTGAAGAAGCAAAGTCTGCTCCGAGTGAAGCATTCTGCGTACCTGGAGAGACATATAAGCATGCAGGAGAAGAAGGAGACGTTGACTCGGAAATCATTGGCCTGGAGCAATATAAAGGCAAGGAGTTCTGCAAAGCACGATCAACAACTAGTATTGAAACTCCTGCAGGCATGATCAATACGGATAGTACATACTATTTTGACCAAGAGAACAAGGAATTATGGGTCATTGCAGAAGTCAGCAGTGCACTCATGCCTGAGCCACAGGTAACAGAGATTCATCTTGTGGATGGAGAAATAGTAAGTTAACTATTCTCTTCTTTCTTTTTTTTCTTATATTCTTTCTTATAGAGCTCAATACCATGCTTAATATCCTTATACGCATCAGAGCGGCCGAGAATCTTATACACTTTGGTCTTCTTCCCCTGTAATTCCTTGTAGGTTTCCAGAAAATGGCGAAGCTCAGCCAGGTAATGCTGAGGGATTTCTTTCAATGAATCCCACTCTCCGAACCGTGGATCAGTCGAATGTACCGCAATGATCTTATCATCACGCTCTTCATTGTCAATCATGCGAATAACTCCGATCACCTTCACATCACAGATCGTTAAAGGATACGTTGGAGTATGCGTGAGCACAAAAATATCAAGCGGATCTCCGTCCTCCCACAGCGTCTGAGGGATAAAACCATAATCTCCCGGGTAGAGAACAGCAGAATACATGAACCGATCCATCTTCAGAAGGCCGGTTTCTTTATCTAACTCATACTTAATCTTGCTGTCTTTAGGAATTTCAATAACTGCGTTTACCTTTTCCGGGATTTTCTTTCCCGGACTAATATCATGCCAAGGGTGTACCATAAGAAAAAGAATTTTTAACCCCTTTATATAACCTACTGAATTGGGCTGTTTTTATGTTTGGAAATTGATGCAACAATAACGACGGCAGACGCTCAAGCGTTGCTTGAGCTATGACTTACCCCGGCTGGGGCTGAATTTGCTTTAGCAAATTCAACTTCACTTCAGAGAAGTTGCCCCCAGTCATCTGCGTCATTGTTGTGAAATTTTTCATATCAGAATTCACTGTATCACTCGTATCCTATGTGCAATAATCTCCATCTCGCCCTTGTACTCTTCTCCTTTACCTATCACTTCCACCTGCTCCCCTTCAAACACGGAAATATTCTCAAACACAATCACATCAATAGAGCTTGGCTGCTGAACACTAATAAATGTGACATTCTCAAGTGCAGTCACCCGAACAACCTCACCTTTTATCTTCACCATCTCCTGCATGCGCTCAGCATTGATTTTCTCAATGGTTTGCTCATCATACTCCAGGCGCTCAGAGAGAAAAAATAACCCCAATAACCCTACAAGAGAGAGTAAAAACGTAACCAAAAGGAGAATTTTTTCATTCATAAAAGAAGAAATGTTATCTGGTTTAAAGGTTTTATGAGGGTTTCAAGAAGTAAGGTGGCAACAACAGCGCAAATGGACGAATACTTGCAGTCCAAAGTTTTGCAAAGCAAAACTGATTTCATGGAAATCAAAGATACATAGAAACAAAGTTTCTTGTATCTCTTAGAAATTTCTAATTTCAAAGAGATTTCCAGGATCCCAAAAATCTCAGATTTTTGAGGATGCCTGCCGTTGTTGTTGCCACCAAACGTACTTTCTTCTATCAATACCTCTCATTTTATCTCCCTAAACCTTCTAAATCCTTCAACACAAACATTTAAAAACCGCCTAACTCTTCTCCTCCTGATGGCCAAAGCACTCAAATACAAGACCACCGCGGACATTAAAGTCTCCAAAAAAATTGTGGATCAGGTTATTGGCCAGGAGGCTGCAGTCAATGTTATTAAAAAAGCAGCAAAGCAGCGAAGGCATGTCTTTCTTATTGGAGAGCCAGGAACCGGTAAATCCATGCTGGGCCTGGCATTAGCCGAGCTATTACCAAAAGAGAAGCTGGTTGATATTCTTTCTTTTCATAATCCCAATGATGAAAACTCACCATTGATTAGAACGGTTCCCGCAAGCCAGGGAAGAAAACTGGTTGCACAGTCAAAAATGCAGTCGACCTCTGCATTCAAAAACCAGAGTATTCTTTTATTCGTTCTTGTTATCGTCTCCATGATCACACCATGGTGGGCGCGATCACATTACAAGTCAGATATTATGTTTACAGCATTTTTTCTGGGAGGAATGATCTTTCTTGCTTCCTTCATCCTGTTCCTTAACTTAGGAAAACGAATGGGCAGCCAGCAGGTAAAGGCACCGAAAATCATCGTGGATAATTTCAACAAAAAGCAAGTGCCCTTTTTTGATGCAACCGGCTCACATGCAGGAGCATTACTCGGTGATGTGCTCCATGATCCATTCCAGTCCGGAGGGCTGGGAACACCTGCCCATGAGAGAGTAGTTGCCGGAATGATTCATAAGGCAAATAAGGGAGTGCTCTTCATTGATGAGGTAGCAACTTTAGACCCGGTAACACAGCAGGAACTCTTAACCGCAATCCAGGAGAGAAAATTCTCCATTACCGGACAGTCTGAGCGATCAGCTGGCGCAATGGTACGAACCGAAGCAGTGCCCTGCGATTTCATCCTTGTTGCAGCAGGAAATCTGGACACGATCAAAAAAATCCATCCAGCTCTTCGATCCAGAATCAGAGGATATGGGTACGAAGTGCATATGGAGGAAACCATTAAAGATACTCAGGAAAACAGAGACAAGCTGGCGATTTTCATTGCGCAGGAAGTAGCCAAAGATCAAAAGATCCCGCACTTCGATAAATCAGCAGTAAATGAAATCATCGAAGAGGCCAAAAGAAGGGCAAACCGAAAAGGCCATCTTACTTTAAGGCTGCGAGACCTCGGAGGGCTCATCAGGGCATCCGGAGACGTAGCAACAGAGGCAGGAGAAAAGCTGGTCAAAAAGCAGCATGTGATCACAGCAAAACAAGTGGCAAGAACCGTTGAAAAACAGCTTGCAGACAAATATATTGAGCGCAAGAAAGAATATCAGGTTATCATAACTGAAGGAAAGAGAGTTGGCAGGGTAAACGGCATGGCGGTTATCGGTGGAGAAGCATCCTTTTCCGGAATCATTCTTCCCATCGAAGGCCAGGTGACCACCGGCGGTAAGAAAACAGAGTTCATTGCAACCGGAAAACTCGGTGACATTGCAAAAGAAGCAGTAACCAATGTCTCGGCTATTATCCTCAAGTACTTCGGCGAAGACATCAAGGAAAAAAATGATGTCTACATACAATTCCTGCAAACCTATGAAGGAGTGGAAGGAGATTCAGCATCCATTGCTATCGCTGTGGCGGTGATTTCCTCATTTAAGAACATCCCCGTAAGACAGGATACTTCTATGACCGGATCACTCTCTGTTCGCGGAGATGTGCTCCCTGTTGGCGGTGTATCCTCTAAGGTCGAGGCAGCAATCGAGGCAGGCATGAAACAGGTTATTGTGCCCAAATCCAATCTTCAGGATATAATCATAGATCAGAGCAAGCTCAAAAAAGTTAAAATTATTGCTGTTGACACTATTGAAGATGTTCTCAAAGTAGCACTGGATGGCAACGGAAAGAAAGAGATTCTTAAGAAGATTAGCTAGAGAAAGATTCTAGCTTTTGTTATGTAATGAGTTCTCAAAAAAGTATAGCTTTATAAATGAACGAAAAATAGTACTACTTTTAAGTAGAGATTAATTTCACAAATCAAAAAAATGTCACCTTCATGTTTTTTTACATCCTTTGTCATCAAACCCTGAATCTTGGTTTTTTGGCTTTTTGGCCCGAACTTGACTTTTCAGCATTACGCTGAGAAGCACGGTGAACGTTGAAGATCCGCAAAAAGAAGTATTATCTCAAAATATGAACAGAGATGAAGATTTCGATTTTCAGGATTTACTAGCGGAGGGCCATGAAAACACTTTTTTCAAGTGTTTTCAACAGCAGGAAAACAATGTTTTTTCTAGCTGCAGCTTTCTTCTTTTAATCTTATTCTTTCTACATCTTTAAAATTATAGAAGGAATAAGTTGGAAATATGCGTCGCGAAATAAAAAGAACTAACGGGAGGCTCATAGTATGAACTAATGAATTCAAGTAAGAGTAAGTAGTATTCTAGTTAGAAAGGTCAGTAGCTAAGACCTTTCACCTTTATCAGTTATGCAATGTAGCATAACATTAACCAGCGAAGTATTGGAAACGAAAGGAAACTATCATGTCACAAGAAAAAATTATTACAAGGGGTCCAGAATTCTTCCCCAACATTCCAAGAATCAACTATGAAGGTTCGGACAGCAAAAATCCTTTATCCTTCAAGTGGTACAACCCGGTTCAGAAGGTTGGCGGCAAAACCATGAAAGAACACCTGCGGTTTGCCATCTCCTATTGGCACACCATGCAGGGAGAAGGCCGGGATATTTTTGGTAATCCCACGGTTGTGCGTCCTTGGAATACTGCATCTGATGCCAAGCAGCGTGCCGCAGATACTGCCAATGCCGCTTTTGAATTCTTTACTAAAATTGATGCCGGATATTACTGCTTCCATGATGCGGATGTCATTGAAGAGGCAGGTAATCTGAGGGAATCCAATGAAAGAATTGATTTCATTGTTGGTATCTTGGAAGAACTGCAAACTGAAACCGGCATTAAATTGTTATGGAATACGACCAATCTTTTTTCAAACCCGCGATTCATGGCCGGTGCGGCGACCAATCCGGACGCCAGTGTCGTTGCTTACGCGGCAGCGAAAGTGAAAAAAATGCTCGAAGTCGGCAGCAAACTTGGCGCAGAAAATTATGTTTTCTGGGGTGGCCGCGAAGGCTACGAAACCCTGATGAACACCGATATGCAGCGCGAGCTTGACCACATGGCTAAGTTCCTCTTTGGTGCTGTTGATTATGCAAAGAAGATTGGTTTCGATGCCCAGTTCCTGATTGAACCGAAAGCCATGGAGCCATCCAAGCATCAATATGACCACGATGCCGCGACCTGCTTAAATTTCCTGCGTGAGTATGGTCTGATGGATTATTTCAAACTGAACATCGAAGCGAACCACGCTACCTTGGCAGGCCACAGCTTTGAACATGAACTGACCGTCGCCTCCAATGCCGGTATGCTTGGCAGTGTCGATTCCAACCGCGGTGACGTTCTGCTCGGTTGGGACACCGATCAGTTTGCCATCGAATTTTATGATACCGCCCGTGCCATGATTGTCATCCTCAATCAGGGCGGCCTGGGCAGTGGTGGCTTGAACTTCGACGCGAAACTTCGCCGAGGTTCAACCGATTTGGAAGACCTGTTCATTGCCCACATCGGCAGTATGGATGCGTTTGCCGTGGGTCTTCTGGTTGCGGAAAAATATTTGGCCCGACACAAAGAAATCCTGGCTAACCGCTACAATTCATTTGATAGCGGTATCGGCGAACAATTCGAATCCGACAATATTGATTTTGAAGCCTTTGAAAACCACGCACTGAATAATCCTGAACCTGTAACCATCAGCGGCAAGCAGGAATTGCTGGAAAATGAATTCAACGGTATCCTTAATGATGTGATGAAGGCAGCATAATGATCAAATGAATACAATAACACCACAAAGGGGAGGAAGCAATTCTTCTCCTTTTTTTCTTAAAAAACTCTAAACTAGCCATTAAGAAAACCCAAGCATTTTTTGTTTTGGGTTTTCTTTTTTTTCTTTAATTAATTTCTATATAGAAAATATTTAACTAATAAATTAGTTCCTCCTCCAAAACCATTAAAAACCTCTCTCGTATACTTTGATCATGAAAGGGTTTATCGTCTATCCAACCTATCGCATTATTGATGGAAAAGCACAAGTGCTGTTATATGGCAGGCTGGAGAACGGAGAATCCTTTGTCACGATCAATGATTTCAAACCTTATTTCTGGATAAAACACACAGACAAAGTCAAAGCAGAAAAGATTCTCAAAGACCTACAAACACAAAATATTACTATTGAAGATGCAGACTTTAAGAACTTTGATCACGAACCCGTAAGCAAAGTAACCTTAACAATTCCTAAGGAAGTGCCGGAACTGCGAAAGCATTTTTTGGATAGTAACATTCCCTGCTATGAGGCAGATATTCGATTCTCTTATCGTTTCATGTTTGACCACGACATTCAAACCAGCATGAACATTGAAGGAGAATACACCAAGAGCTCTGATTTCTACGTTGACAGGGTGTATGAAAACCCGGTACTCTCACCCGCCGAACTATGGCCGCAGCTCAAGATACTCTCATTCGATATTGAGACGGATCTGAAAAACAAAGAGCTCTATAGTATTTCCCTCTATTCAGAGGATATTGAACTCGTTCTTCTCAAAAAAGAAGAGGGAGCGTACAACAAAGCAAGAATATTCAAAACAGAGAAAGAATTGTTGGAAGAATTCATCAATCAAATCAAATCTCTTGATCCTGATGTTATCATTGGATGGAATTGCATTGATTTCGATTTTAATTTTCTCAAAAAAAAGTGCAAAGAACACGATATTTTTTTCTCATTTGGCAGGACAAATCAGGAGTGTACACTGCGTTTAACCGATTCATTCTTTACTGATTCAAGCGCGAATGTTCCGGGAAGAGCTGTCATAGACGGCATCCATTTGATGAAAGTCTCCTTTGTCAGGCTGGAAGACTACAAGCTTAATACTGCTGCAAAAACCATTCTTGGAGAAGAAAAATTGCTGACTTCAACAGATCGGCATAAAGAAATCGAGGAGCTCTACCATGATGACCCCCAGAAGCTGGTTGACTACAATCTCAAAGATTCAGTATTAGTACGACAGCTTATTGATAAATCGAAAGTACTGGACTTATCGATCAGAAGAAGCCTGATCACCGGGATGCAGCTTGACCGTGTTAACGCAAGCATCGCATCACTGGATTCTCTGTACCTGCGAAAACTCAAGGATAAAAAAATTGTAGCACCATCTGCAGCAAACAATGAGAGGGAAGAGCGTATCAAAGGAGGTTTTGTAATGGACTCCAAGCCAGGAGTCTATGATACCATTCTGGTTCTTGACTTTAAAAGCCTATACCCCAGTGTCATGAGAACCTTCAATATAGATCCCTATAGTTTTGTTCCCTATACCCGGTATAGGGATTTGCCAAAGCAGGACCAGGAAAAACTCATAATATCACCTAATCAGGCACACTTCAGAAATGAGCGCGGAATACTGCCCCTTATCCTAGAAGAGCTGTCAGCAAAGCGCGATGAGGCAAAAAAACAAAAAGACGATTTAAGCAGCCAGGCAATAAAAATATTAATGAATTCTTTCTTTGGAGTTCTTGCCAATCCTAACTGCCGTTTTTACTCTGTGCAAATAGGAAATGCTATTACACAATTCGGACAATTTCTCAATAAGCTAACCGCAGAAAAAATACGGGAGCTAGGCCATGAAGTAATCTATGGAGATACCGATTCCATCTTCGTTCACATCGTCAATGATAAGGAAAAATATGAATCTATTGGAAAAGAGTTGCAGGATTATACCAATGAGTTCTATAAAGCTTACGTCAAAAAAAACTATCACAGAGAATCATTTCTGGAACTGGAGTTTGAAAAAACCTTCAGAAAATTCCTCATGCCCAAAGTGAGGGGATCTGAAAAAGGAGCCAAGAAGCGATATGCAGGCATTCTCTCATCAAGCAAAAACGATGAGATTAGCGTTGTCGGGATGGAAGTGGTAAGAAGAGACTGGACCGATGTTGCCAAGAAATTCCAGATGGAGCTGCTAAACATTATTTTTCACGATAAGCCGGTTGAAGAGTATGTAAAATCCTTTGTTACGGATTTGCAAAAAGGAAAAATGGATGATCTACTAGTTTATAAGAAAGCTATCAGAAAAGGTGTTTCCTCGTATACAAAAACAACACCTCCTCATGTCAAAGCCGCAAGAAAGCTGGGAAGGGAAGTTCCCGGCATTATTGAATATGTCATTACAACAGATGGCCCTGAACCGCTTGAAAAACAAACCGCAAAGCTGGACTATGACCACTATGTGGAAAAACAAATTAAGCCCATTGCAGACTCTATTCTCTCCTTTCAGGAAAAAAGCTTTGAGGACATTATAGCAAAGCAAAAACAAACTGATCTATTTAGCTTTGGTTAAGGATGATGACATTACCCTTGCTTTTCTTTATCTTGGTTATCATTTTCTTATGCTCTAGTTCAGTCAATACTAAACTTATCTTAGCCTCTGAAACCGGAAATTGCCTGCGAATCTCTTTTTGAGTAACCCTTCCTTCCTTTTCCTTGATGAAGGCTATAACCTCTGAACTCAGATCTTCTCCTATCTCCTCCTCAGTATTCACCACAGCCTTCTTATTCTTCTTTGTTGCAAGGACATGAAAAACAATAGCAATAACAAGCAATATAATGAGGACATAAGGCCACCAAAGTATTGATCCGTTATCAAATTCAGGGATTTCAACATCAACTTGTTCAGTGAGCAAATCTTCCTCATCACTCAGATCTGCAGAGAGCAGAATATCAATCACAAACTCTCCCTCGCGCACTACGGTAATATTCTCTGAGGAAGAATAAGAATAATCCGCTTCATACACTGCGTTAATCTGATAAATGCCCAAAGGAACTTCAAAAGAAAATTCACCATTCTTTGCGACCATGGTTTGCTCCGGGACACTATTAATGGTTACTATAGCATTTCTGGCAACAGAGAGATCAAGGTCATAGACTGTGCCATAGACCCGTGCAGCATACGAAATCGGAACAATGGATAATAAACAAAGAATAATGACTACGATACCTCTTTTCATAGCAGGTACTTGAAGGGTATCATATAAAAAATTTGCTGTAGCTATAGGTTCTCCTTATTCTGGAAAATTAGGGAGAGATAAAGCACATGAAAGGATAATTTGTTCTTATGTAAAGCCCAAAAAAAGCAGCTTTATAAAGGAAAATTTCGAATGAAAAGAAAAATCATATGTTGGAGGTTATACCATGAAAAAAATAATTTCATTATTGTTAATGAGTATCTTAGTCATGAGCCTTGTTCCTTTTGGGTTTGCTATGACTGATGAAGCAACAGATGCAGCAGCTACTGATTCTATACTGGATGCAGATCCGGTAGATGAGGGTACCAACACTGCAGAAAAAGACACCAGAGGAAAGCCTAAGATCCAGCCTAGAAAAGTTGTGAAGCGGGCAAGAACTGTCGCAAGGGATGTTCAGAAAGATGCAGCGTCTGACGATACAGTAGCGGATGGAGAAACAGACCGCAAGAAGCGTCCAGCAGTTAGAGCTGCGAAAACAATTGACAAAAAAATGGACAAGCGGTCCGATTTGAGGAAAACGGTTGCTAAAAAAAGAACTATTGCAAAAGAGAGGCTTGAGAATGCCAGGGAGAGATTCAGCAACCTCAAAGAGCGAACCGCACAAGTAAAGGAAAGAGTAAAGCAAGCTCGTGAAAACTTTCAGGCTGCAAAAAGTCAATTGAGGGAGTGTGAATCAGACGAGTCTATTGATTGTGATGAAGTAAAGAGCAAGCTGCGGGATAATGCTAAAGAGCATATCATCAAAAGCGCAGAGCGCATGATTAATCATCTTGAGAAAATAAAGGAAAAAACCTCTTCCTCTGAAAATGTTGAGGAGGATTGGGCAGATGAAATCGAATCAGATATTGATGGCATGATTTCAGACATCAATGGCATTATTGATGATGTAAATGCAGCAACAACAAAAGACGAGATCAAAGAAGCAGCAAAAGAACTACGGGAAATTTTCAAGAAGATCCAGCACAGGCACAAAGTACATGCAGCAAAAGTACTTGTAGGAAGATTTGAGCACGTTATCGGAAAACTATCAAATGTTGAAGAGCGGATTGAAACAGCTATTGATAATTTAGGCGATGATGTGGATACCTCTTCTGTAGAGAGCAAATTGAGTGAATTTTCTTCATTAGTTGATAGCGCTGGTGAAAAGGTTGAAGATGCAACAAATAAGCTCAAAGAAGCGCGCAATCTTGCAGGTGGAGACGATGCTGAGACCGTCAAGAGCCTGGTATCAGAAGCAAAAGAATTGCTTAGAGGAGCAAAAGGAGACATTAAAGATGCTCATCAAAAACTTCGGGAAATCGTTAAGGAAATTCGGTCCTTGAACGGTTCCATCCCTCAGGAAGTAGAAACTGATGACACTGAAGAAGAATCTGATGGAAGTGAGTCAGAAGATGTAATTGAGGAGGAGGAAGAAGAGACTGAAGAAGAAGAGCAGCAAGATACTCAGCAAGAAGGAGAAGAGGAAGACACTGAGGAAGAAGAAGAACCTGAAGATGATGCAATTGAGGAAGAAGAGCTAGAAGGGGAAGATGTCGTGGAAGAGTAAATCCTTCCTTTTTTCTTTTATTCTTTGTGAGTGAAGTCAAAAGGTTTATATAGGAATTTCCTCTAGAAAATAACTGATAGAAAATGAACACAAAAACAATCTTCATCGGAATATCTATTCTTCTTCTACTATTTACAGGATGTGCAGGAAAACAGGGACAATCAACTGATACAGGAACTGCTGACCAACAGCCTGGTGCCTCGCAGCAACCAGCTGCAGACGCACAGGTAGATAAAGAAGAAGTCGTTGCAGAAGTAACCTCTGGAATTGATGATATTGATTCTCTTGATACTGATCTTGATGATTCAGAATTGGATTCCCTTGACGGTGAACTTGCAGAAATCGACTGGTAATCTCTTTTTTCTTATCCTTTTTTATCCTATTTCCAGGTAACTTCAATATCATCCGTTCTCTCATATGGTCGAACGTCTGACTCCTCAAGAGCAGTGGTAACCCCGGTTTTATGCATGATAATTCCCAGCCAGGCAATCATTGCTGCATTATCTACATTGAATTGATTCTCTAAGATGTAGCACTCTGCACCGCGCTCTTTGCACATTATTTTGCACATTTCCTGCAGTCTGCTATTACATGCAACGCCTCCTCCAAGCAATAATTCAGTTTTCCCTGTGTGTGCCATCGCCCGCTCGGTTGCCTCAACCAGCATCGCAAAAACGGTCTCCTGCAAACTGTAGCATAAATCTTCCTGGGAATATTTTCCTGACTGTAGTTTTTGTTTAGCGTTTGTAAGAATTCCTCCAAAGCTCGTATCCATTCCTTTTACTACATAGGGTAATTCGATATATTCCTTGCCTTTCTTTGCAAGTGCATCGATCTTTGGACCGCCCGGAAAACCCAGTCCCATCTCACGGGCAAACGTATCCAGAAAATTTCCAATCCCTCCATCAAGAGTTTCTCCAAAGATTCGGTACTTTCCGCCATCATAGGCAATGATTTGAGTATTTGCCCCGGATGCGTATAACAAAACAGGATCTTTTGCCTTGGTACACATGCCGCCGATTTCCAGATGGGCAATACAGTGATTAACACCTATGAGAGGAATATTGCCAAGAACAGAGAGCGACCGCGCTGCAAGCCCTCCAATCTTGAGGGTATGTCCAATTCCAGGACCCTGGGAGAATGAAATAAGATCGATATCAGATAGCTTTAACTTAGCTTCATCTAGTGCTTGCCTAATTACCCGATCAAAGCACTCCACATGGTGCTCTGCTGCCTGAGCTGGAACAATCCCTCCGGTTTCTGTCGTATAGACATCCCGCACATTTGCAAGCACTTTTTTCTTATCCGTTACAATTCCTACACCGAAAGTGTGGGCTGTTGATTCAATTCCTAGGCAGATCATGTGCAGGTAGAATTAATATTCATTTATAAATTCTGCTACATTCTGTAATAGTTGGCGCAAGGTTAGCAAACTTTGCCTTATACTGATCAAATTTGTCCTTATCAATATTTACTCCAAATATCCAATAATTTTTCACCTTCTCAGCTCCTGTGAACATTCCTGCCTTATGCAGCTCGTTTCCTTTAAACGAATTCAAGAACTTCTCATAGAATTGAATGCTGGAGTTGTTATCTTCTGTTTTTGTTCGGCCCATGTACCCCTCAGGATAATCTAATGCTATTCGTTCCATTATTTGCGTTCCAAGACCGCTTCCTTGAATATCCGGATGGGTTGATAGTTTGCACATAATCTTAATACCATAAAAATCTCTCATCACCGCACCGCTTGTCTTGCCCGCATCAACATAGATCTTATTAATTGGATGACTCTCATTTATACTATGACCTTTCCAATAATTCTCCATTAACTGTTCTCCTCTGTGTACAAATCCTTCATTGAAGAGGTTCGTAATATTTTCAATTCCATGATGCTTACTAAATGCCTCAGGTCTCGAATACGTTTGAATGATATAAGGCATTCGAATGATTGTACCTGCGCCATCTGTCAGCAGTTCTGCTACTAGGTTTTCAGCGGTAGTTATTTGAACGCTTCTTCCATATCCCATCTGTTCAAGTAATTGGTACGCTTCCAAGGCATTTAGTTTCATTCCGTCTTTAATGACGTTATCTGCAATAAGCTTATTTAGCGTTACTTTTGACCTAATTTCTGATATTTTATCTCCTTTAGAATCTTTGATAGCAGTATCTCCAAGCAAAATAAGCTTATAGGCATCAAGGCTTTTTACCAAGTCAGCTGCAGCAGGTGTTGCATTAATATTATAGACTTGTCCCGTATTATCCTGACCTAAATGGCTAATAACGGGAACTTTCCCATCATGTATAGCATCAATGATTGGAGCGGTATCTACATGAAGAACATCGCCCACATAGCCAGTATTAATTCGCTCACCAGAGTCGTTTATTTCAACTCCGTGCGGAACGGTTCGAAAAACAGAAAAGGGCATGGCAACTGCTTCTATATTATTTTCTTGGAATGCATCTACAACATAATCCAGATTCTGCTTTGCTGCCGGGACCAATTCATCAAGTAAAGCCTCATTTGTAATTCTTATTCCATTGACTTTTGATGAATTTTGAAAAGCAGGTAGTTTATCATATTGCGGTCCTCCTCCTATAACTAGTGGTAAAATGATATCATGCTCATTATCTAACTCATTGAATCCTTCAACGATTGCAGATAGCCTATCTTGATTCACTAACTTTCCACTAGCTTTAACTACCCCTATCTGATGTGGTTCTGACTGATGAAATAAATTTTCCCAATAGGTATCAACTTTCATAAAAAAGAAAACCAATTTCTCTCTTTTAAGGCCTTGGACCTATATAAAACAAAAATAAACACCAATGTCCAATATAGGACATTTCTAGAATATGATGATCTTTCCCTTGGGGCCGGGGTTAAAGACCAGACATCTTCCTACATTATCATCCTTACCAGCATTCTCGTGGATATGACCGCAGAAACCGAATTCAACAGGATAATCCTTAACAAAGCGGGAAAATGATTTGCAGCCTACATGATCCCTATCGATCTCATCCAGTGCAGTATTGTGGAATGGTGCATGAACGATGAATAATTTTTTCTTATTGCCAAAAGATCGAAGTAAAGAATTGTTTTCTTTGGCCCAGGCCTCAAACTCCAAATCTTTCTGGGAGAATCCTCCACCTCCCCAACCCAATAACACAACCTCCTTGAACTCTCTAATCTTTCCATGCATGAATTCGACATTATCATAGTGCTCACAGAGATGAGCAACTTCTCTTTCATCTTCATGATTGCCATGTACTAAAAATACTCTTCCAAGCTTAGAAATCTCTTTCATCCATTTTTCTATGCGATCACCAAAAACAGTAAAATCCCCTGCACAAATAATAAAATCAGGTTTTTCTTTTTCCACCTTCTCTTTAAGGACATCCATAGCCTTTTTGTTCCCATGCAGGTCCACAAACGCTAAACAT
The DNA here is from genome assembly GCA_028279765.1 of Candidatus Nanoarchaeia archaeon. GTDB lineage: Archaea > Nanobdellota > Nanobdellia > Woesearchaeales > WJIZ01 > JANQND01. Next base: position 75,405 of record JANQND010000009.1, read on the forward strand.
TTCATACCATGACAGTTTATGGAGGTTATTTAAAGGTTTGTTAAAAAGAGAAGTTGCCAGATAGAGTAATACCATACACCGGTTTTGACTCAAAATCTTCATTGATTCCGATTTGATACTCGCTAAAGAGTTTTAGGTCCAACTCTCCAAGTTTTGTATCTACACTGATTTCTGGGGAGATATGTGAGAGTCCACTTGCACCATAAAAGTTTTCCAGGTATGCTCCCTTTGCACCGAGGTTAATGTCAACAGTATGGTTATCTTCTGAGGGAAATGATACGGTTTTATTGATAGAACCGTGAATCATGATTCCCTCGTCAGCATCACTCCCTGGTGCAATGTAGCTAATGCTGGTATCGACTTCAACCTGTCCGCTGTAATGAATCCCTCCTTCTAAAATATAATCCATGGAATCTTTTGCGCCGGATTGAGGGAACAACCAAATCTGCGGACCAATTCTTCCACTAAGTGTTCCACCTAACAAATCTTCTGAGATTTGTTGGGAATAGGTAGCACCAATATCAACTTCGGTTATCTTGTCCATGGGCAAGTTATAGTTCTGCCAAATAAAAGCACTGAGGTTATCCTGTGAAACACCTGCATTTATCTGAACTACTTCACCCTCTTGTGGAAAAAAACCCGGTCTGGGGCTATATCTGTTTGCATATGTTGCATTTAGCGAAGCATCCAGACTTAAATCTGTCTGGACAGTTTCCTTTTGGGTCTCCTCAATATTTATAGATTCTGTCAGATGATTCAACCCTTCAGGAAGTGCGTAATTTTCCTGATCAATCAAATTAGGATCACCTATTCCTAACCCCAAAAAATCACTTGGTGCTGCTCTTGTTTCTAATCGTTCTAATGTTAATGTTGATTTCATCTTATATTACCTTCTTGCTTGATGCATATCCCATTAATTTTTGAGCACTTTCATAGTGGTTTTCCAACATTTGGTTAACATTGGAAACATACTCTCTCAGTCGATCAATAGATGGCATTTTAAGGACACAGGGTTCGTTTCCAACCATGCTTAATCCTTCTATGAACTTCATGGGTGCAATCCTAATATGGTCACCTTCATATGGAATTTGCTCTTTCGCATTTGGAATAATAGCCTCGGTATACCTCATGCGTCCAAAGGGTAATTCAATTCGCATTTCTCTACCATCACTTAGTAGAATTATACCATAATTTGATTTATGTGTTGCTCCCGGTTTATCAACCGCTATGCGTTTCACAGTTTCCCCATCTGGCAATCGAATGCTATACTCCGTCTTCCCTCCCGTTGAACTAAATCCATAGATTTCTGAACCTAATGGAACATCTAGGCCTGAAAGAAACCTATCTGCTGCACTAGTTCCTGATTGTTTAAATATGCCGTCAAAGATCACTCTACTCTTCAGTGGAAGATTATCAATTTCATCATTAGTTGGATTGATTAGTGGTGTAGATACGACTTCCTGAAAAATAGCATCGTACTGAAAGCAGTAGGAGTAGCGAGTATGTTTATCTGATTCTCCGGTCACCTCAATAATGGCTTCCAGTGGAAAGCCCTTATAGTCAGCAAGTTCGTCAATCCTATTCTCAAAGAAAAAGCTATCTGAAGATCTGGGTCCTTCATCAGCTCTAATAAATGAATAGTCATCTTCCTCATGATACATGCCTTTAATTCTTATTACATCTCCTTTTTCAAAATGCGGTTCTTTTCCTTTTAAAGATCTGAATTTTTCAATCCAATCTATGATTTCTTTTGTTTCACCCATTTTTCTTCACCTCCTCTATAGCTCTCGCTAGTTAGTATCATTTATTTTGTATGCAAATTATAACCACTTAAAAGTGGTTAAGATAATGCTTAGTAACTGCCAACCACTATTTAAACTATTGTGGTGGTATTTACCACCAAAATAAGCAAGTTTTATATACAAAACAACCAAAAAACCGAATATGCACGAAGAAACACTCAGAGAAATCGGCCTGAGCCCAAATGAAGCAAGAGTATACGAAGCTCTATTGCAAACAGGAGAAGCATCCGTACAATCGATTTCCATAAAATCCAAAGTGCATCGAAGAAACGTATACGATTCATTAAGCAAATTAAACGAAAAAGGACTCGTATCAGAAGTCTTCATCAAGGGAGAAAAGCACTTTAAGGCAATGAATCCCAGAAGGCTGCTCGAATTAGTAAAAGAAAAGGAAGAAAAAGTTAACTTAGCTATTCCTCAGATGCAATCGTTATACGAAGCAGTTGAACAGCCAGAACAGGCATACTTTTACCGAGGAATAGAAGGAGTAAAAAACTATTTGCAGGATATATTAAAAACCAGAGAAACCGTCTATTTCATTGGAGCAAAAGCAATGTGGTTAGACCCGCGGTTAAAGCATTTCCTGCCAAGATTCCAACGCGAAAGAAAAAAACTGGGCATAAAATTCAAGCATATCTTTGATGCAGAAGTAAAAGAAAAAAAACCAGAAATTTTGAAGTTTGTAGGAAAACCCTACAAGTTTTTACCTAAAAAATACTCAAGTCCAACCATGGTAGATATTTTCGGAGACTATGTTGTTACATTTGTTGGCGTAAGTCCAGGACAATTATACGAGGAGCCTATTCAATTTGTCATGAAAAGCAAACAACTCGCAGACGGATATAGGAAATTCTTTCAGTTTATGTGGGACCATTGTGAATAGCTATCGAACACTATAATAATCCTCAAGCACAATCATATCCAGATCCTCGGTCTCAGAAATAAGATACAATCTACCCTCTCCAATCTCAACCACTTTCTGCGCAAATTCTTTGGCAGTCTTATCCAGGTTAATTCCAATCAAAGAAACCGTGATACCTGCAGCGTGAATCTTGGAGATCTCCTCGAAGGTTTCTTTCTGCGGATCCTTTCCTACGGTTGGCATCGCATCAGTAAGCAAAATCAAATGCTTGGTGAAATCTCCAGAGGGAAACACCTCTAATGATTTACGAAGCATAGCTTTGAAATTCGTCTGCTTGGAAGCCTTTATCCGGGTAATCTCTTTAAGCAGCAAAGAAAAATCATCCGTAGGTATGATCTCCTCCTTAATGTCTGTTCCAAACACGATTAGCCCAACCTTATCCTTGGATTCTATCGCTTTGTATGCAAGCGCAATGCCTGCTTTCTTGCTCATCTCAATTTTCCTGCCCTTCATGCTGCCAGAAGCATCAAGAGCATATACCACATATACCTGGCCCTTACTTTCTCGCTGCGACGTTTTCAGATCGGCCTCAGTAAGTGTTGAATGACCACGGCGAAGAGCTAATTTAACGCTATCCTTGAGGGCAATATCACGATAACGATCCCCTCGCTTATACTTATGCGCCTCACCGCGCTCGCCGTAATGCGCCGCTTTCTTATGAATTTTCTCACCAAAAACACCTTTCGGATTAATACGGTCCAGCTCTTCAATATACGTAACAAATCCTGCCAGCTTCAGCCCATCATCAGAAACAGCGTAATCGCGGGTAAGCAATTTCTCCTCTTTGAGCTCTTCGGTCTTCTCCATCAGCTTTTTCTTCAGCTCACGCTTAAACTCGGGGATGTTAATATTTTTCTTTATGTACTCCGGATTATAGCCAGACATCAATCGAATAAGTGTCTCGCCATAAATCTTCTTTGCCATCGAATAATTCTTCGTAATATTCTCAAACATAATATCCGGATTAAAAGAACTCATGCCCTGATTAATGGATTCTGCAATCAGTTTTCCATCGTCAGCTTTTTTTTCCTTCTGCTCAACCGAGCGCAACAACTTATCTTCTATATCATCCTGTGAGAGGCTGCCATCCACTTCCTTGATTTCATCTATCTCATCAATTTCAACGTCGTGGTCACTACCCCTCATCATCTCTTTCATTCAGCAATTCATCCAAGTCTAGCTGCTTGAACTGCTTCTCTATATATTCCACAGGGCTCTGTGTGTATTTCAGTGAAGGTTTTAATTTAATACGATGACTGAGAACTGAAACGATAGCGCTTTTCACATCTTCTGCACTCACTGTATTACGTCCATCCAAAAGAGCATTCGCCTGGGAGCGCTCATATAACCCCAGCGTTGCACGAACAGACGGTTTCTTTTCAATATCCTTGCTCTCGCGAAGTTTCCGAACAAAAGTAACCATTACCCGAAGTGCCCCAGCAGGAACATCGCACAGCTTTTTTCCCTTCAGGCTAACGATTTCTTCTTCAATGCGCTGTTTATCAGGATAATCCATATAGATTACATCAAATCGATCCAGCAGCACATCACTGAGCTTCTCTGTAGAACTGTCCTCAGGATTCATCGTTCCAATAAAAATAAAATCAAGATCAAAATCAACGTCGTATGATCCGATGGTGGTCTTCCTCTCTTCAAGAACCTGAAGAAGTGCGTTTTGTAATTTCTCAGGGCACCGATTCAGTTCATCAAAGAACAGGATACCCTTATCTGCCTTGAATATCTTTCCTTTTTGAAACGCCTCCAGAGACAGGGGGCCGAATTTCAATGCCTTGATAGGGTCAATATCACCGAGGATGTCCTCAACAGTCAGATCCGGGCTTCCTTGGATACGAACTACTTGCTTTGCTCCAATATCCAGTGATGCAAGATTTTTCACTAGGGTAGTCTTACCAATACCAGGAGGGCCAACGATAATAATATTCCTTCGCGCAAGAAGGGCAGATTTCAGCTCCCTCTTAACCATTTCCTGTCCCAGAATATCATTAAAAGGATCCTTATTCGAAAGAAGTACTTTTTGTAATTTTTCAGCTGTCATAGAATTTTGCGAGAAGGCAGGGTGGTATATAAACTTATCTTATAGGCCAAATATCCTCATCAACCAGATAACCGCACCAGCACTTAACGGAACAACCAGATTATCATCAAGCTTCTCAAGGCCAATGCGAAGGTCTATCCCCTCAACAATAAGGGCGACAGTGGAAGCAATGAGTGCTTCATACCAGGAAACAAAGATGCTTGCCGCAAGAAATGAAATGAAAATTCCTGCAAATGTTCCCTCTAAAAACTTTTTTCTGGAGAAAGGGTGCCTGATCTTTCGAAAATCCATCCCAACGAAATTAGGGATGCTATCACCAAACGCTAAAATAAGAATGCAGGCAAGGGCAACTTCCTTCTCAAAGAACAGCAAGCTAAACTCACAACCAAGCAGATAAAACAAGGATCCTTTGCCCGGAAAGCTCTTTCGTACTCCCGGCCGCTCAAGCTTTTCCAGGATCCATTCAGCAGGGGGAATATGAATTTTCTTGGAGAGCCAAAAGAACAAAAAGGCAATAATGGAAAAAGCCCCAAGTGAGTAGATATTTAAAAAATCATAATAGATCAGAAAAACGAGTGCTACGCCAAAGAACAAATGAAATAACTTCCGTTTGATCTCCAGGCTTCTGTTGCTCATCGTGCTATCCTCTTCACTATCATTACCAGGCCGATTCCTATCACAAAAAACATGAGCAGGCCCCCTATATGCATTAACCCCTCTGTATTGGATTGAAGATAAATCCTTTTAAGAGGAATGCTCAAGCACCCGACAACCAGCCCAAGCAACACATACAGGGTCCTGTTTTTATGCTTATCAAACAGATAACTAACAATACGGGAAATACTAAACGCACCTAATCCTGCTCCAATCAGAAAGACAAAAAAATAAGTCAGCTTATCTGTAATATGATGCAGCACATCTAACATAAATTCGTAAATCCCTAAAATCAACAAAATAAATGATCCCGAAATGCCCGGAAGAAACATGGCGCTGATAGCTAAGAACCCTCCTGCAAAGAGGTACCATAAACTTGGCTGAACCTGGGATGGTATGATAAAGGCAAGCCCGATCCCAAAAAGAAATCCTCCAAGTCCGAAAAGCTGCTCCTTAAGTGCATGATTCTCAATATGGTCATAAATAATCTTTGAAGAGGCAACAATTAATCCGACAAAAAACGACATAGTAAAAGCAAAATACTGCTCAATCAAGAACTCCATCACTCTGGACCCTAATAATAACGCACTTCCGATCCCTGCACCAAGGGTAATGAGAAAAATGATATCTATTTTCTGAAAGCTCCTGCGAAATGCAGAGATTGTTTTCTTATTAGCATTAAAGGCCATAGAAAAAAAATCCCGAAGCAATACAAAAGAAAACCCTTTCACAGCACGTATCAATCGCTCATAAATACCGGTGATAAACGCAATAGTTCCCCCGGAAATTCCGGGAACTAAATCACAGATCCCCATGAGAACTCCTTTCAAAAAAAGCAGCACATAATTCACTTTACAATACCCTTGAGGTCTTTTTTAGTTTTCTTGACCTTCGGCCAGACCAATGTCCCGGGGCGAATCGTCACATCCTTTAAGGTACAATTATCCCCAATTGCCGCACCGAAGTTTTCAATAGTGATAGTCTTTCCATTTAATTCAACATCAACATTTCCTGTGGTCTGTATGGTACCGGAAAAAGTAACATTATCCCCAATAACAGAATCTTCAATCAAAGACCCAGCCAGGATAGTGACATTATCCCCAATAACGCAATTCTTTACGTCCCCTTCTATCACACAGTTCTTCCCTATAGAGCAATTCACCACTTTTCCTTTGATCGAACTATTCTGGCCAATAGCAGCATCCTGATCCCGGATAACCTGATCTGCATCAAGAAGGTTCCAGACATATCCCACAGGAAGCCACATCATTGCCTCAACACAGAAAATATCATTCTTCTTTGCAAGCTCAGAGAGGGCATCAGTTAATTCCAACTCTCCACGAGGAGACTTCTTAATCTTTTTCAAGCTCTCAAAAATCTTCTCAGTAAACACATAAAATGCAGCATTGGCAAGATCTGACACGAACTCCTGCGGTTTCTCCACAAGATCAAACACTTTATCTCCTTTCTTGGTAAATACACCAAAATTCCCATAATCTTCGACACGCTTTGCCAGCACTGCAAGATCGTAACGCAGGCATTTACGAATATCGCCCCTGAAGTACAAATCATCGGCCATCATTACGATGAAACGCTCGTCTTTAATGAACTTCTCTGCTTGCTGTACTGCATGACCGGTCCCCAACTGCTGCTTTTGCTCCACGTACTTAATTTTGATGCGCTGAAAAGAATTTCCCAGGTGTTTTTTAATCATGGATCCCTTGTAGCCTATTACAATAATTACCTCATCAACTAAATCCACCAATTGCGTCAAGTTATGCTCAATAAGTGTTATATTTGAAACCTTTAGAAGGGGCTTTGGCTTTGTAAGCGTTAAAGGGTACGTTCTGGTACTCTTTCCCGCTGCTAAGATGACTGCTTTCATTTTTTTGCCTTAACCTTATTACTTTATTTTCTCTATGGATATTTTTTTTGCGCGCTCTTTAATATAGTTATCCCTTGCAAGAGATGCAAACAGCGCGTCAGGAGTCCTGTAGGCTCTTTTCTCCCTCGCATAAAGAATTTCTTTTTTCTCAAAGACATCCTTATGCTTTTTCCTGAAATCATCAGCAAAAGACTTTCGTTTGGCAGGCGGACCGCTAACAACTCTTTCTTCATCCAGCTCTTTACCATCTACCGTAAAGTATAGCAACGCATCATCTATCCACTCCCACTGAGCATCAATCACATCGAACTCATATTCCTGCAGCCTCTGAAGTATGTGGTGATAACATTTTACCAGTTTACACCCGATAATATCTCCCTTGCCTGCAAGCGGGGTTAATCGAACCATGAACAAATGATTGTTTTTCGCTTTTTTTGTAAGCTCTTTCACATCAATAGGCCTATCATCAAAAAAATCTTCCGAGGGCTTCTTAACAAATGCTTTGGCATAAGAAACAATCGCTGCAAACTTCTCCTCACTTACTGCAGCAGCAGCATTTCTGCTCTCCTGAATCGGATCAATCACAATAAGGGGGCCGGTAGATTTTGCCTTATTCAACTCAAAGAGCACATTCTTCCCCTTATAGAATTGCTCAGTATCAATAACCACTTTGGGTTTCCACTTTGCAACCGCGCTCACCAATTCAGAAAAACCCTTGTAATGAATCGTAAGTACCTCACAGATATACCCTGAAAACCCGGCAATGTACGATTCAGCACCATACACTTTCGCTGCCTTGAAAAACTGTTTAGTGAGCCGAATTTCGTCTGCATACTGTTTGTGCTTTTTCACCCATTGCGCATGCAGTGGAGAAGCATCGGTAATATTAAACGCCTTGTCTGCTTTGCTGATCTTAATGATCGGCACGATCTCAAACGTATATCCTTCGTGCGTTGTCTGAAAATAATCTCGCGATCCATGCAGGCGCTCAACAGTAAATAATTTCTGAAGTTTTTTTTCCAAAATATCAGAAATATTTTTCTCTTTATACTCCGCAGCAGGAAACTGCACAAAAATATCAAAATCATGCGCTTCCCGAAGCCAGGTGCCTTTCTGGCCTGAGCCGCCAAGAATCACCTTGCATTGCGGAAGAGATTTTTGGATCTTCTCGATAAATCCTTTCGTCTTGCCGACGATTTCCTTCTCTTCTTGGGCAGACGGCTTAATACGCGCAAGAACCTCATCAAGCAATGATTTCATAACTTAGATAGGCGCTAATTCGTTTAAAAACTTTTGTATGGAGGAATTAGTACAGCAGGGGTCTTTCTAGTAAGCAACAACAATGGCGCTGGCAAGCTTAGTCTCTAAGCTTGAGATTTTGCTTTAGCAAAATCGGTCAGCCTGCCATTATTGTTGTTGTTATCATCATAAACAGGTTAACAAATTACTTACTCTCCCTTAAACACCCGCCTATAGAACGCAGCCTCTTTGGTCAGCGCATCAATATTATTCTCTTTCGTTCGAAATCCATGAGCCTCTCCTTCATATTCGATATATTCATGCAGAATCCCTTTTTCTTTGAGAATCAAGGCCATTTCCCGCGAACAGTCAGGCGTTACGATCTTATCTTCTGATCCCTGCAATATAATCATCGGAGCTTTTAATTTATCAAGATGATTAATCGGAGAGCGATCTTTATATTCCTGCTCACTCTCAGACAACCGGGGACCGACAAGGTTTTCTATGTATCTGGCCTCAAACTTGTGTGTCTGCTCTACCAGCGTAATCAGGTTTCCGATGCCAAAGTAGGATGCACCAACAGCAAAGAGATCAGGATACTCAGTGAGTTCGCGCTGCACCATATATCCGCCTGCACTTCCTCCCCGAATAGCGACCTGTGAACCATTGACTAGACCTTTCTCAGCCAAATGGGTGACCGCATCAGCAACATCCTGCGCATCAATAAGGCCCCACTTTGCTAGCAAAGCATCTCGGTATGCGCGCCCATATCCCGTGCTTCCCCGATAATCAACATCCATGATCGCATACCCCGATGAAGTCCAGAATTGTTTTATCAGGGAAAACGCCCCTGAGGTATTGCTTGTGGGGCCACCGTGAGCGAGCACTAATAGCGGAGGCTTTTCTTCAGCGGGAGCAGTATAAAAACTATTTTTTGGAAGAGATAAATATCCATATGCCTTTTCACCATCTTTCGTCGGATACGAAACCAGCTCTGCCCTACTCATTTCTTTAACAGTAATAGAACTATTCTTCCTGATAACCTCCACTTTCTGGTCAGCTAAATCTATGCGAATAACACTCGGGCCTTTTTCAGCACTGCTTCCGATACAGATAACGTCTCCAACAGCAGTCACCTGAACGTATGCGAAGTGATCGTACCCTATATCAACAACCCGGGCCTTTTTGCTTTGCGGGTCAATAACTATCAATTCATCTGACCCTTTATTCTTTTTTGTAGCAACAAGGGTATTATCAGCGAAAAAACTATACGAAGACTGGCCAAAGACCCAATGAGGAGCCCCATATTCTGCTAAATCAGAGGTAACCGGTTGGACAGTATTGTTATCGTAGCAGTAGATATTCCACCAGTTCTTCGGGTCTGCCTCTTCTTTCCCTGCCTCATCCATCACAAAATAAAGAACACCGTCAGCATCAAATTTAGGATGGCAAACAGAAATCCCCTCTCCTCCGGCAATGATTTTTTTGCTTGAAACCGTAATACCATCAACCTGCGCCGAAACAAGCTCGGTGCTATCCCAGGGCATATGAGGATGATTCCACTCTAACCAGGCAAGCTTTTCACTCTTATAAAAAATAGGGTCAGCATAGAAATCACGGCCTGAAGCAATAATGGTTGGCTCTCTAACTGAGCTATCACTCAAATCAAGAGCTCCGATAAAATTCTCATTTTCTTTCTCTGCATGCTCTTTTTCATACACAAAGACCAGTGTCTTTCCATCTTCGCTCACGCAAAGCGAGGCATACTTTCCCAAAGAACCATCTTTATTTTTTTCCGGCGTTAAAGCAATAACTTCGGATCCGTGCTGCTTGTAGAGGCGCTGATCCTCGAAATTGACAAAATAAACAATTCCTTCATGGACAGTATACACACCGCCACCATACTCATGAACTCTGCTGCGAACAGTATAGCCTGGAGGGGTGATGTCTATCATTTCCCCTCTCTCATCGCGCTTCACGATTACGTACCTGCCTTTATCTGCGATTCGCAGCTCTACCCAATATACAGTGTTACCATCAACAACAATCTCGCTGAGCCCGACAACATCAGAAAATACCTGCTCGGCACTAACAAGTGGCTTCCAGTCCAGAAAGGATGCTTGCGGCATTTTATCGCTGTACGAACTCCTTGTCTGTCTCAATACAGTGCTTAGCCCGTACTAACTCAGCAGAAATATATCCCATGTGTTCAGGGGTTAATGAATAGCGCTTTGCAATCTCTTTGATGATATTATAGGGGTTTTCTCCCCGAAATTCTGCAACCATTTTGTGATTGACTAAAAAACCACATTGAATCTCATTTCCTTCAACCTTAACCAGAAAATATCCTGCCTTATCCTCATTCCAGGGGAATGCTAAAGAGTCGGTATGAATTATCTCTCTGTCTTGCGGGATGTCCATCTTGTGAAATGTTCCTTGTTTTTCCATATCTTTCGTGTACGCACCATATTTTTAAAGATTGTGAGTATCTATCACATTATTTATATACCATCACTCGCGTTTCTCTGACCATGCAAAAAATAATCCTTGATACGAACTTTTTACTCCTTCCCTCAGAGTTCAAAGTAGACATCTTTGCGCAAATCAGGGAAGTCATGAATGACCCCTATAAGCTCTATATTATTGACAAGACTCTTGAGGAGCTGGATTCCATTATCAAGAACCAGAGAGGAAAGCACAAAAAAGCAGCACAATTTGCTCTTGAACTGATTAAGAAGCACGATATTAGTTCTATTGATACTTCCTCAGACCATCATGTAGACGATCAAATCCTCAATCTCATAGAAAAAGAGCCCTATATCATTGCAACACAGGACAGGGAGCTTAAACAGAGAATTAAGGAAAAATCAGGAAAATTACTCGTTCTACGCCAAAAAAAGTACCTGCAACTACAAGAGTGAGCATACGTTAACTTTATAAATGCAATCCTTATCCCATCCCTTAATTGTACTAGAGGGAAAACTACATGTTTTACAGAACAGAATTAAAAGATCACATCCGGGTTCCGCCAAATATCTTTGATGTACCGCTTGAAGAAGCAATTGTTCAGCGGGTAAAAAAGAAATACGAAGGATATATTTCAAAGGATTTCGGAATTGTCATTGACGTACTCAGCATCGATAACATTGGAGAAGGGATTATTATTCCAGGTGACGGCGCACCATATTATAAGATTGATTTTGAACTTCTTACCTACAAGCCTGAAATGCAGGAAGTAGTCTTGGGCAAGATCAAGGATATCGCTGATTTCGGTGCATTTATCAATTTAGGCCCTATCGACGGTATGATTCATGTATCCCAAACTATGGATGATTTTGTGTCCTTCTCAAAAGAGAAAGTGCTTACCGGAAAAGAATCAAAGCGTGTTCTCAAAGTGGGAGACAGCTGCCGGGCAAGAATTATCGCCGTATCTTTCAAGGACCTGCAAAATCCTAAAATCGGACTTACGATGAGGCAGACAGGCTTAGGTAAGCTCGAGTGGGTTGAAGAGGACCAGGCTCCTAAGGAAGCTGCCAAACCAGCTGCAAAAAAGAAAGGAAAGAAGTAAATGGCAAAAAAACTCGCATCAAAACAGACAAAGGAATTACTCACTGATGTAGAAATCAGAGAAAAGAAACTTCGAAAAGAAGACTTCACGCCTACCTGGCAGGGAAGAGTGTTCATTCTTGATACTGAAAAGTCCCATATTGCTCAGCAAATGGATATCAAATCAAAAGGGGAATATGCAATAAAGATTAGGTGATTGTTCTTGACTATTGAAATAAAAGATAAAAAGGAGAATATTCTGCTGTCAAGAGAAGAGATTTCAGCAGAATTATCCTTCGACAAAAAAGCAACTCCATCAACAGAGCAAGTAAGAGAACTGCTTGCAAAAGAGCTGGGGGCTGACAAAGATTTAGTAGTAGTAAAAGAAATAGATACTTCTTACGGCGATACTTCAGCAAAAGTATTTGCTTATCGGTATATTAGTAAGGATGAGCTTCTAAAGCTCGAGCCAATCTTTGCTAAGAAAGAAGCAGCAGCGCAGGCTGAAGCAGCAAAGAAAGCAGAAGAAGAGAAGAAAAAAGCAGAGGAAGAAAAAGCTAAGCAGGAAGCAGAAAAGAAAGAAGAAGCTTCTGCGGAAGAGAAAAAGGAAGAAGAAAAGCCAGCAGAAGAGCCGAAGGATGAACAAGTAGCAGAAGAAAAGAAAGAGGAGCCTAAGCCTAAGGAAGAAGCAAAGGCAGAGTCTAAACCTGAGGAGAAGAAGGAAGAGCCTGCTCCGGCTGATACGAAAGAAGAAAAGAAATCCGAAGATACTCCTAAAGATACTGATGATAAAAAAGAAGAAAAGAGTGAATAAATAAAATGGCAGCAAAGAAAAAAGATTCCAAAGGCAAGAAAGAAAAAGTAAAAAAGCCATTCAATCGTTATAAAATGTATTCTGTTTCCGGTGATAAGGTAGAAAGAAAGAACAAACTCTGCCCGAAATGTGACTCCTATCTTGCAGCTCACAAAGACCGCATGACCTGCGGTAAATGCGGGTATGTCGAGATGAAGTCTAAATAACTCAAATTAATTTATTTTTTCTGGGAAAAAATCTATTCCATAGTCATCAAGAATCTGTGCAATCTCATAATTTTGAATAATGCTGAACTTATTTCTCATATCGATGATAAATTGTTGAAGCTCTCTGGCATCTTTGACATGGATCTCAATATCTAGATCCCACTCCCCCATTAGTTTTACCGTATCAAATATTCCCGCAACAGATTTCAGATAATTGAGCAATTCGGCTTCTTGATCGATATAAGCTGTATTATATCTGATAAATATCTTATACGATAATTTAGACAAATGGTTGAAGTTTACAATACATTTGTATCCACAAATAATTCTTTTCTTTTCCATCTTTTGGATTCGGTGCTTCACTGCATTTCTTGTTAAGCCAACAGTTCTGGCAATTTCTTCTGTCTTTATTCTTGAATTATATTTGATTAATGTGAGAACTTTTCTGTCAGTCTTGTCTAAAACGATATCCTCTTTCTCTTTGAGCATCTGATTTCCCTCTCGAATACTCTTGTTTTCTATGAAGTATCCATAAGTATAGAAATCAATGTGAAGCATTCGCAGAGATTCGTAGCTTTCAACAATGGCCTTATTCTTCTTCACTATATCGGTAATCATTGAAACAAAATGGTTAGAATCTTTTGCAAAGATGTCAATGATAAGGTCAAAGGAACCCGAGATATAACCCACCCAGAATGTGGGGTAGTTGACAAAAAGTTTTTCTGCAAACTCTTTTTGTGTCTTCTTATTGATATTCTTTAATCGCATATGGATCCTATAGGAAGAGAAGCCAAGCTTTGCAGCGTCAATTAAGGTATAAAACGAGTATATGGTGTTTTGTTTCAATAATCTATTTATTCGATAGTCTACCACTTGCGGACTTAATCTCACTTCTTTTCCAAGCTGAGATAAGGAGATATTTGGGTCTCTATCTAGAACACCCAGAATTCTCTTATCTTTGAGAGTTATCTTCATTTTATGAATTAAGTCAGTATTTATTAATAAATATTGCTATTTTTCAAAATTATAAGTAAGAAATTTTATTAATTTAGCTGAATCCCTAATTCCATGGGTCCAAAAGAACTCCGTCAAAGGCATGACTTAGCCGCGCAAACGATAGTTGATACCTTTGGAAATAATCTTGATAAGATTTTGATCTATACAACATGTGATCTTGATGACGAATATGGAATTGTAGATGATGTGGAAATTTTAGTAAAGAATAAGGAGAAACTTCGTAGCAATGTGAGAACTTTTATCACTAGATTATTTGATGAAGACTCTCTAGTAAACAAGATTTCTAATTCATTCATTGAATACATAGGAAAGGCCCTTGTACCAAAACCGAATGATCTCATGTATAGTTTCGGACTCACACATATTATTTCAGAATTGCCCGAATATATTGCCTTAGAGAAAGGAGTTTCGAAACAGAAATTATTATCATATTTCGAAATCCCTCTTGTTCAAGAAAATCGTGGATCCTATTTCATCCAAGGATCATTATCATAGAACCAAAATATTACTTCTTAGTTTTCTTCTTTTTCGATTTCTTCGCAGCTTTTTTCTGTGCAAGCGACCTTCTAACTTTAGGCCAGTGATCTTCATCAACAATATAGCCTATACACCGGGACGTTCCACATCGGCAGGGGTGGTCCTGATAATCCTCGAAATCATAATTATAATTATACGATAGCTCTTCCCCTTTCTTAATATCTCGAAGCGCAATAATCCAGATATGCCCTTTTATGATGTCCACTTCACAATTAGGATCGCAGGAATGATTGATGTATTTTGCAGTGTTATAGGGTACATTCCCATCAATATCATATCGCTTGTTGAGCTCAAAAATATACACGGCACCATTATCCGAGTTCTCAGAATGATTATCCAGGTCACGATCTGCACGCTTGTCAGATTCTGCCTTAGTGACTTTTTCCCCCACGTATTCGATGATGCGCGCACCTTTAGGAATATCTTTTTTTGCAAAAATGCCGTTATTATGTATCTTTGATTTCTTTTGAAGAACATATGGTGATGTTGTTTTTCTCATCACCAAAATTGAAAACAAGCGCCTTATAAGCTTTTCTTTTTTACTGTTCTTCCACTGGACAGTCCAGTGCCAGCGTCACGTATAAAAACTCATTCTACTGGAAAATAAGCATGATCCAAAGCACCTTTCAAATCCTTGAGCGCGTTGCAGGTCAGAAAGAGAAAAGCCTCTGGAAAGCGGGCATCTTCGATTGGGACACTTTTATGCGAAAAGACTCTATTAAAGGCATTGCAAAACAAAAGAAATCCTATTTTGATAGACAATTGGTTCATGCAAAAAAAGCTCTTCACAATCAGTTGTCCTCCTACTTCATTGACAAAATTCCCTCAACAGAGACCTGGCGGCTCTATGATTCCTTCAGGGAGGATGCTGTTTTTCTCGACATTGAAACAGAAGGAGTTGGAGCACAAGCGGACATTACGGTCATGGGGCTTTATGACGGGCTGAATACCAAAACCATGATTAAAGGAGTGAACATGGACTATCAAGCACTAAAGCAAGAATTAGCAAATTACAAGCTCATCATCACTTTTAATGGGTCCAGTTTCGACATTCCATTCATCCAGAAGCGATATAACATCCTTCCTCAGATACCTCACATCGATCTAAGGCATTGCTGTGCACGGCTAGGACTAACCGGAGGATTAAAAGAAATCGAAAAACAATTTGGGATTAAAAGAAACCCCATCATAGAAAAGCTCTATGGTGGAGACGTACTAACTCTCTGGAAAATGTACAAAGGATCAGGTGATCGCCATTATCTTGATCTTCTGGTTGAATATAACGAAGAGGATGTGATTAATCTGAAAAAAATAATGAATTACTGCTATGAAAAACTAGGGGAGGGAATCAAAAATGAAATTGCAGCTTAACAAAGCATTTTTTGGAAAGAATAACTGTTTCAAGCTTATTCTCAATACTCAGAATGAATGTTACTTTCATTTTGGTGTGCAGCAGGATAATGTCTATCAATGGAAAAAAGTAAAAATAAATGATATGGAACTGGGAGAAATCGTTCAGGTATTAAGAAAAGACAAACCCTCAGTAAGTTTCTTCCACAAATATAATGGGACAGATACACAAATCTGGGTGAATAGAAAAGACAAGTTCTTCTTCATTAAAGTAAAAGAACTCTCCAAGTCCTTTTCAGAGGGAGAGCAGGAAGTGCTGCGGGTATTGCTTGAACAATCCATTTGGAAGATGAATGCAGTAGCATAAGGCAGGAAATCCTATTCCAAAACATTAATAAAAGAGAACGACCATCCTATTGAGAGTAAAAAAACATGAAAATCGCAATTCTGGCAGCAGACGGCTATGAAGATCAGGAATTGTGGTATCCTAGGTTCAGACTTCTTGAAGAAGGATATGCAGTGATCGTTGCCGCTGCAGATACAAACAACAAAATCAGCAAGTATGGTTATCCAACTAAAGTAGACCAACTCACTTCTGATCTCAATGCAGATGATTTTGATGCAGTCGTTATCCCCGGTGGAATTAAGGGTGCGGAGAGTCTGCGCATGGATCCGCAGGTTACGGGGTTCGTAAAGCAGATGTACGAACAGAAGAAACCGGTTGCCTCTATCTGTCATGGGGCATGGGTGTTGATCTCTGCAATTCCTATCAAAGGTAAAAAAATAACCTGCTATAAAGGTATGAAGGATGATCTTATTGTTGGAGGGGCTGATTACGTAGATGAAAAAGTCGTGGTAGACGGGAATCTTATCACTTCACGAATGCCTACGGATCTTCCCGCTTTTATGAAAGAACTACTCAAACAATTGATAAGCAACTGAGGTGAACAAGCAATGCTAAGTAAAATTAAATGTACGGGAGATTTTTCCAGAGTGCTTGATGAGGAAAAAGATCTCATTAATGAAAAATTACAGAAGTTTACGGAAAAACATTCTATTGATTTTTCTGAAATGCATTTGAGTCTGGATTGCCATATCGATAAAGAGACTTCAAGAGGAAGGACCGGCTACACCGTGAGAATTAATATCGACTCCGATAACGGCAGATTCCATGCAGACGGTAAAGATTTCGGTGCTGAAAAAACCATCTCCGGTGTTCTAAAGAAACTGGACACACAGATACAGAAGCATAGGGGATGAGAGTTATTACTGTTTTTTTTCTTATCATTCTTTCATAAGTTATTTATAGGGTTTGATTTATGATTATATCATGGACCTTAAGTCTCAAATTGGGCCGTTCCAGCAAATCTGCGATAAGATTTTGCAAGTTTATCGCATTAGGCTGTTGTGCCTGCAAAGGCGAGAAAGGGTATTAGCTAAATTCTCTAATACTACCGCTTTAGGCGCGATGCAGGCTAAGGATAAGAATGTTTTCTTAAGCTGTATAGCTAAGGAAGAGAAGATTCTTGAAATAATTCATCGAGAGGGAGGCAAAGGGGAGACTATACTTAAGCATACAGGGAAAGCATTAAAAAAGGCATATGCAAGCACAAAGAATAAAAAAGGAGAAAATAAAGTAGAATTTTGGCTGATCAATTACGGGGATCCTCAGATTCGGACTTTTATTAAGAGTGTAGCACTGTTCTTTGAATTGCTCTCTAAAGAAATCAAACCTATTAAAAAGAGGCTTGAATATGAAAAAAAAGCGCTAGAGTCTCGTCAGCAGGATCATATTGTAGCTTTCCTTACTCAATGGAAAAAAGAAGTAGAGACTAATCGTGAAATCGCAGAGGAGTATCTCCAACTTCTCAACTCACATCAAGAAGTGATGAATCGACTTCTCATGCTTGACAGCAAAAAAAAAGACTTTGGCTTAGGACTTGCCACTGCAGCCAGTCCTTACATTGCTCCAACCGTTATGGCAGGAGCGGTATTCGTGGGTATCGGTGCAGTTCTTATCGTAGCACGAAGGTTTCTCATAGGTATGCAGCCACTTATGCAGTTTGAATTAAAGGGGTATCAAAAGGATAAAGATCTTTTCCATTCTCTTAAGAAAAAAGGGCTAACCTGAAGGAAATCTGCAGAGTACTGGAAGATTTTCATTGGATCTCATACTTCAGTAACAAAGTATATTCCTCCAAACACAAACATTAATATACTCACCGCTCTGCTCAAAAAAAATGAAAAATAAGCCAATGGTTGGTGGACAGGCAGTCATGGAAGGCGTGATGATGCGCTCGCCTAACTATTATGCCACTTCTGTTAGAACGGAAAAGGGAAAAATAGTCTCTGAGCTGCACAAAATCAAAAAGCGGCCGAAATGGACACAATTCCCTTTCTTTCGTGGTGTCATTAATCTCTTTGAGATGATGATTATCGGGATTAAGTCCTTAACCTGGTCTGCAGATCAGCTTGCAGAAGACCCTTCAGAGAAACTGACGAAAACACAATTGTTTTTTACTCTATTAATCTCCATCAGTTTCTCATTATTATTGTTCTTAGTACTTCCTTATGTGCTCACAGTACTCCTAGGAATCCATGAGGAACAGCGGCCTATTCTGTTTAATATTGTAGATGGCATCATCAAGATTGCTATTCTCATCATTTATCTGTACGCCATATCCTTGATGAGCGACATCAAGAGATTATTTGAATATCATGGTGCAGAGCACAAGGCAGTACATTGTTTTGAAGCGAATCTGAAGCTCACGCCAAAGAATGCACAGAAATTCTCGCGGCTGCATCCACGCTGCGGAACCAGCTTCCTCTTCCTGGTCATGTTTATTAGTATATTCATTTTTTCGATTATCCCATCGCTTGCGAACCTGCTCATTAGCTCATTCCACTTATTACCTTTCATGGCAAGAAAGTCAATACTTTTCTTCATCAGGTTGCTTTTCGTTCCCGTAGTTGCAGGAGTATCTTATGAATTTCTACGCCTAACCGCGAAATACGAAGACAATGCCTTTCTCAAGGCCTTTGCCTGGCCGGGAATGATGCTCCAATATATTACGACCAGTGAACCTAACCTCAAGCAATTAGAGGTAGCGATTGATTCCATGAAGAAGGTTTTAAAGAAAGATAAGATCGCGTTTAGTTAGCAAACCCTACAAAGAGCCAAAACCTATATAAAACCAATTCTATTCTTATGCCTAAACAACAGGGGGTATGAACCATGAAATGCATAACACTTATAGCACTACTTTGTGCGATGCTTGTTATCGGCTGTACGCAGCCAGTCCAAGCTCCGCAGGAAGACGTAGCAGAAAGCACCAAGCCAGCCCAGATAGCGGAACCAGAAGAAGTTGTAGAAGAGCAAGTCCAGACACAGAACGATGTGCGCTTAACCGCTAAGGGATTTGATGTTGAAGAAGTAACAGTGAATCTTGGAGAATCAGTCACCATCTTTGTCAATGATGATATGGTTGAAGATCATTATCTAAGTATGGACGGGGCAAGGATCTCTGAACAGCCATTAACAAAGGGCGGCCGCATTTCTGTTTCCTTCACTGAAGAAGGCGCCCATGAGATCACCGACGATACCGGTAAATTTGCCTTAACGGTCTACGTCAATTAATTTTTTTCTTTCCATTCTTTTTCTTTCTTCTTTCATTATGCTTCAATCATAACAAAAGCTTAAGACAATGTATAGGTAGTTCAACTGGATGTCCAAATTTGATACTTTGTTGAGATTCAATGCGGATAAAGCAGACATAAGTCAGGCAAATTTCCTGAACAGGTGGTTACTTGACGAACCGGAACTCTTTGGCAGACCTGATGTCAATCGGTCAATTAAGATCTCCAATACCATCGATAAAATAATTGGGGCCCACTGGGAAGCAATCGATACTGAAAACTATGGGTTAGTAATTAATCAAAGCATCTCCTTAATCGATACGGTATCAGAAAAGCTGCAAGGGTATCAAAGAATCGATGTGCTTATTACTCTCTATCGGAGAATTTCAGATTATGCAATTAACTTTGTGGATAATTCCTGTGAAAGTAGTTCTACAACAAAAAAATATAGATACGTATTTGTCGTATCAAGATACTTTGAAAATAGACTCTCAGAAACAGATCAGAATACTTCTCATAAATATCTGGCAAATATTTACCACAATCTACACAATTTAACTACGGTATTACTGGACGTTGACTCAGATATTCAGTTGAAACAAAAAAGCTACCATTATGCTCTGAGAGCGGGAGATTGTTATCTCCATGAGCTTCAGTTTGAAAATGCAAATGATCTCTACGAGAGCGCAATACATATAGCAAGAGATGGCTTACAGCGAGACTTGGCGCAAAAGGCTCAACAAAAAATGAATCAGACTAAAGCAGAATTATCAAAAAAATAAAGAAAAAAAAATAATAGGGAATTTATCTCTTCTTCTTTTTCTTAGCGGCTTTTTTCTTTTTCTTCTTAGCAGCCTTCTTCTTGGTTGCTTTTTTCTTCTTCTTCTTCTTTTTACCGCCGCGAGACATTACAGCACAAGAAATATCGCCTGCCTTATCGATAAAGTACAGCATGCCAGCTTCTTTCTTTACGCCGACCTTGGCAACTACTTCCACTTTTCCTTTGCCTTTCTTTTTGCCTCTTGCCATTTTAGCACGGGCAACGTTTCCCTTCTTATCTACAAAATATAGATATCCGGACTCTTTTTTTACGCCTACCTTTTCTACTTTTTTTGCCATGTATTATCTCCTCTTTATCTTTTTTTAGACGAGAGTTAGACTCGTTAAATCTTTTCCGAGGACAGCAAATATATAAACCTTTTGTTTTAATAGACGAGACCTCGTGGAGAAAACAGTGGTTTTTTGAATTTGAATAGCAGCACAAGTCAAAATCCTGGATCAAGAACTCACATAAAGTCCCCTAAACCTCTTTGGGCAACCTGCAACGGCTGCTTGTTCGTCTCCACATGATCGACAATCTGCGGAACGCCATACTCTCCATCATAACCAGGAACCACATTAATTTTTCCTTCTCTATTTTTGAGAATAATATCAGCAATACGCTCATTAGTCAGGCTTTTCAGTTCATCAAAAGAAGTTTTGCGCAGGATGTCATACTCTGATCTCCCGCTAGAAACTAACTTATAATACTCATTCCAGACCGTTTTTGTTGCGACAGCTTTCTGAAGAACAACCGACAAAATGTCAGACAAGGGAATTAATGATCGAAACGGAACCTCATTCTCTTTTGCCTTCTCCACGGATCGGTCAGCTAAAGCTTCCACCCGTTGCTCCACGCCAACGGTTAAGGGCTTCTTGCAGACCGGGCAGATATTATTCACCTTCAAAGCCTCAGTAGGACTCAAATTTACTTTACAATTACGGTGTCCGGTCCAGTGATATTTTCCGAAAGCAGGATCTACCTCAATCGTTTCCGTAAACCCTTCCCGCGTTTTCATGGCCTTAATGATATTTGCATAGCTCAGCTCTTTCAATTCGAATACATTTGCTTCCCTGCCCATCCTCCAGGGCCAAAAACTATGCAGATCAGAATTGCTCACCAGAGTAAACCGATCCAGTTCAGACACACGCCGGTTCATAGGAGGATCAGAACTCAATCCTGTCTCCAATGCAAAAATATGCTTGAGAGTATCTTCAAAACAGTCCTTGAGTGAGTCATACCCAGAATTCGCACCGAACACGGAAAACCAGGGTGTCCAGATATGGGCAGGAATGATTTCAATGCGCTCATCAATGGATTTCAGCTTCTCCACAAACTCGGTGGAAAGAATCCCAAAGATAGGCCTTCCGTCATAATCCACTCTCCCCCTTGTTTTCAGCCATTCGGTAATCTTTGAAACAGCATCAAGGTCAGGTGCGTACACTAAATGATGCACCTTTCTTCCCTTTCCTTTGTCAGTATAAATCAAAGAAATTTCTGTTTGCAGCATGAACGGAAAGCCTGACTTAGAATATAGGATCCCGGAACCATTATCTGTAAGGTTACTCTTGATCTCTTCAATCCAAACCGGATGAGTAAAATCACCGGTTCCAAGAAGGTTAACACCTTTGACTCTGGCCCATTTCTCCAGGTTTTCCAGATTGAGGTCTTTTCCTGTCGCCTGACTGTGTTTAGAATGAATGTGTAAATCAGCGATGATTTCCATGAAGAAAAACAATCATAGAATGTTTATAATGGTTTTCAAAATCATTAAAAATAATAACCTTTAAATCTAACCATTCTCACAAAAACCCTATGTCCACCGTATTAGAGCGAGAAATAAAGGAAATAGCAAGAATACTTGCAGGAATCGAGCGTCACGCGCACGAAAACGATCCTGCTTTGGATAAGCAACTGGACATGGTACAGGAAATCTTTACTGATTTTAACAAAAAGTACCCTCTTGTTTCTTTCAAAATCGAGAAATCCATTGATCACATAGAACTGAAGATTCTCATCAGCGCAGAGTCTGTAAAAAGTGTTTTTGATGCAACTGCATCAAAGATCAAAGGATTCAACGCGATTGGAGCAAGAAGCTTCAATGAGGCATCAGTGCAACAGTCTGAGGAATTCAACCGCATTATCGCATCACTCTCCGACGCTGCTTATCTAACCTACACGACAGATTCTGGAAGAGAAACATTGGTTCTCCTATGGAACGAGCAGGAAAAAAAGGTTGAGCTTAACTATGAGATAAAATCACTGGCAAACCCTCTAGCTCCCCAGTTCCAGCTTCTGCAGACCTATGCACAAAAACAAGCAGGAGATCAAATAGATCTTCTGAGCAAATGCTACCAGCTCGGATTTACTGACATTGAGGATGCTGCTCTCTTTGAATGGGAAGACGAATTCTACCCCAAAATGCTGGAGTAATGAAAGTACTTATATCCTCTAATCTATATAGGAAAAGTATATAAAGCAAATTCGCGAAAAAGAGGATAATGCTAAAAAAGGGGGATCGAATCCACAAAAAAGCCCAGGAAATGATAATGGGCAGTATAGTCCTCATCATTTTCCTTATGTTTCTTGTCCCCTTTATCATTGCTCCTCTTCTTCATGAAGAAGACCAGGAAGATACCCTTGAAGAACTTGCTAAGGAATCTGAAAGAGTAGGAGAGGCTCTTACCAGCCCCCCTTATCCGGAAAATTGGGATGGCAGCTCAGAGGAGATAGTTCAAGTAGGTCTGCTGCAAAATGGGATCATTGATAGCTCCATCTTAGAAAGCTACAGTGAACTGGATTATTCAAGAACCAAACTCCTGATGGGCACCAGTGACGAATACTTATTCTTTTTTGAAGATAAAAATGGATTGTTAGAGTTTACAGAAGGAGGAGTACACCGCGAGTACTTTGGCTGGAACGGAAATAACAGCAAGAATGGCGGTAGTAATCTCAAAGCAGCAGAGAATTATTTGCTCTCCTCAGCAAATAGTTTGGCAAAGGATGAACGCTTCATTGTCATGGAACATAATGGAGAAAAAAAGGAAGTAAAGATGATAACCTATGTGTGGGACTTTGCAGATGGAATGGTTGACCTCAATCAGGTCATTTTCTCTATCGATTACTTGTTTTCATCATTTTTACTGACTACCAAGGATAATTATGCAATTGGAGAAGAAGTATACTTAACAGGGTGATGAGATGAAAAAAATACTGGTTATGACTCTTTTGCTTGCCGCTTTCCTAGTGGGGTGCAGTGAGCCTACTAAGGAAATGAAGTCTGATTATGAACTGTCCGAATTTATTGCGGTTTTGGAATCCTATCCTGACTATGCTGACTACAAAGCAGATTTTTTGAAGGCAACAGGTAAGGATTTTGACCCTGTTATTGCAAGAAAAGGCTCATTGACACAAGAATACCAGCAGTCAAGGATAGATCAATTAGAGAGTATTAATTTTCACCCCCAGGCGAATGTCTACCGCGAAGTTCCCATCGGCGATGGCATCTGGGACATAGAACTCAAGGACTCCGAAGTCTCCAATCGCGGGATTTGGGTGATCTTTGATATGAACAACAAGCAAGTCCTCAAGTTTTTTGGACTTCTTCACGCTCAGCAAAAGGGTACCTTTGACCCTCTCGCTCAGAACTAAAGAAAACAACAACAACAAATACTCAACTATGAGGTGGAAAACAAAATGAAAAAACTATTGGTGTTAATTCCTGCACTGGCGTTATTAGTCACGATCGCCTATGCAGACTACACAACGTTCGTGACACTGGAAGTAACTGAAATGGATTGTATAGCATGCACTGGTGATTTAACCGGGATTGTGGGAAAGGATGATTCCATTGCGACAAAAATTTCAACTAATGGTGAATGCAACCAGAACATACAAGGATCTTTTTCTCCAAAAGCAAACACCATCGCAGAAGGAGTTATTTTTACAACTAATGCAGTTACCTTAACCGAAGGATCCCCATACTTTTTTTGCCTGGAGTTGGAAGAAAGAAGTATTCCCTCTAACAAATACGACCTAAATACTTGTACTGATTTACATGGTGGAGGTCCTGCCTTTACTCTTGGTGGTACAGCTCAATGTAATAGCATTGGCTTTGGCTATATCGGAAGCGATAGCAATACTGATACCATAAAACTAGCCTTCCCATTCCAAGCATAAAAGAATGCATGGGACTCCCTTGAAGGGATGGCGTAAACGAGCTTCCATCGCTAGGGCTGCCGTACTCTGCTTAGCGCTAGCTTTGATCACGAGCGCGCAAGCATTTTCTACGCTACCAGGAGTAATTTCTGATGCGGCTTCCAATGGAATTCATGTGTACAGTCGAATAGGAATACCCATTCAAGGATTAGAAGTAGGGTCTTCTAGCAACGGATTATTCGGGAGAGGATTTGTCGTCAGTAATAATCAGGGCGAAGGTGTCGGAGCATCTTCGAGCGGCATACTCGTTAGGGCAAAGGTAAAAACCATAAATGCACTGAAACCGATATCAGCCGCATCCTCGAATGGGATTTCAGTCAGGGGTTCTATTCAAGTAATTTCGAATTCTGAACCCGGAACAGGTGCAAGCGCAAATGGAATTCTGGTCAGAGGAACTCTTTTGACCATGGATAAGAAAATGCCAAAGAGTGGCGCACTATCGAATGGAATCTATGCAGTGGGATCCATTGCAAATACAGCAACCCTCTCTCCAAGAACTGCCTCTTCGTCTAATGGAATTAATGTAGTAGGTAGGTTTAACTTAGGTATTAATGATCCGCCAATTGTATCCGCCTCAAGTAACGGAATTAATACCCGGGCAAAAACCTATCTTCGTGATGCATTGATGCCTATTACTGGAGCAGGATCTAACGGATTATCAGTAATAGCTGATATCGGAACTCATGGAGGATCTTCGACCACCAACGGTATAAAGGTTTTAGGAGTAGTAAGAAAAACCGCTGATCCTGCGGAATTTGATGGAGACACAGGTGCTGCATCTAATGGTCTCTTTGTCCTCGGAACACTAGACAAGGGAAACATCCAGCAATCGGGAGCATCCTCCAACGGAATCCATGTGCAGGGATTAATCAACACTGATTCGACAGGAGAGGAGGGAACGGTCATCGGTATTGAAGTATCAAGTGGTGCAACGAGCAATGGTATTAGCGTAAACGGCACTCTGAGTACTGGCAGCATGATAAATCCACTAACTGGCGCCTCCTCAAATGGGTTATTCGTGCAGGGAATTATCAGAGCAGTTGACGAGTTATATCCAGCGACTGCTGCAAGCTCAAACGGAATAGCGGCTAGTGGAACAATGATTGATTTATCCAACTCAGACGATTCCGGAGCATCAACAAACGGAATCGTTATATCTGGAACGCTCGTAACCGATCAACCTTCGCTCTGCGAAGAATTTGGCTTGCATGTACTCTTCGGTGAAGTCTCATGCTTCTGTGGTGATGGTCGATTAGATGATGATGAGCAATGCGATGACGGCAACGATAACAATAATGATGCCTGTACGAACACTTGTCAGTTGGCAACATGCGGTGACGGATATCTTCAAGGATCCGAGCAATGTGATTTCGGATCAAATAATAACGATGCAGGAGCCTGTACTACGTCCTGTGAATGGGGACCTCAGTGCAGCGTAAATGAATTCTATAAGCTCATTCCTGAACATACGCTGGCAACGGACATAGAAATGAGAGAATGCGGATACATACTCGCTGCAGAAAATTCCATTGACCCCATGTTTTCAGAATTTGATCATAAAGGAGAATTCATCCAGTCAAAAATAATTGAAACCGCCGGGAATTCCAATTGGTATCATCCCCTGCAAAAAAGCATTAAAACATCTGATGGCGGCTATTTAGTGCTGGGTATTTCACATTATTATCAAATATTTATAGCAAAACTGGATCAAAATTACGTGTTGCAGTGGGAACAATCCATCGATACCTCCGACGATCAAATTACCTTGGTGGATGTCATTGAAGATCATGAGGGGAATTTTGTTGCATCGGGAACAAATAATAACTATAATGATTTCCTGCTCTATAAGTTCTCATCTGACGGATCCTTGATATGGAGAAAAACTCTCTCTGCTCTTGGTGGAGGAGATGGAATTGGTTACTCCATTGAGCAGGATGAAGACCACAATTATGTTGTAGTCGGAGTAAAACAGCATGATATAGCCATAGATGCCCACGGAATCTATGTAGGGAAATTTGACATGAATGGGAACCAGATCATCAGCAAATATCTCTATGATGATCCATTAAAACGATATGTAGCACGAGATTTCATCATCAACGAAGACTCTTCTATCACCATCGCAGGCTACGTAAGAGAAAATAGTATATCAAACCCAACAGACTCTCTTCTTATCACGAAGTTCGATACGAACTATGATCCGGTGTGGTCAAGGACCATTGAAACTCAGCAAGGATTCAAGAACTTTTTTGCAACCTCTATTACTCATGCACATCAGGGAGGGTATGTAGTAGTCGGAGGATTAAGCGGAGCAGATGATGTACTGCCTTATCATCACTTTGATAGTCTGCAAAATGGCCAGAAGCTTATCACCGCAGTCTTTGATGAAAGCGGAAACCTACAGCACTCGTACACTACCTTAAACGAATTCACCGTAGCAAATGATATTGAGCAGCACCCTATGGGAGGGTATGCAATTGCAGGCCAGGCACAAACTGGTGCTTTATTGGTAAGGACAAACAATCTGGGCAATGTGACCTTCTGCAACGATTGGGTTGATCTCTCTCTTTCATCAAATTCCATTACTCTTTCAAGCATAAATCCCATTGCCTCTCAGGACGATACTCTCAGCTTAATAATAACCGTAGATGGAACTCCTATTACTGATCATAGCATCACCAGCGATACTTTCATTTGCTACATCGAACCCAACATCTGCGGTAATGGGTTCCATGAACCTACAAACGGGGAGCAATGCGATGATGGAAACAATATTGACGATGATAGCTGCTCAAATACCTGCGTGGCACAATGCGTTCTCTCATCAGCACAATGGATCTATGCGGATAATTCTATGGTAACCAGCCCGGTTCAGGGATGGGAAGCAGGCAGAGATAACACCCTAAGCCAAACCGTCTACATGGAGGCAATAGGAAATCATTGCGCAGGTGAAGACATTAATTACACGATTTACGAGGATGATGTATTCTTTGATGACTTCGTTGATAGCCTCTTAGCAGTGTACAATACCTATCCTGTTTGGCAGCCTCCTTGGTATAACGATGCATTATTTCCTCTCATCTTTACAGAAAATCCACAGTATTACTTCGTTGCAGAAGATCCTCTTGGGAACCAATTGCAATCCCAAACTCTTGAAATTACTCGGCCACCAGAACTGGTTGGATCACTTTGCGGGAATGGTATCCTCGACTTTGGAGAAGAATGCGATGAGGCAGGACTAAATACCGATACTGCATGTACTCCAGATATTGGAGAGCAGTGCCACTACTGTAACACCACCTGCTATAACATCACGCTTGGGACTATTGAATGCCATCTCTTTGATGTAGAAATCTCTCTAAACCCAGCCAACGACAACAATTTCAACGGTCTTGCTGATGAAGGAGATATCATCACCATTAATGCAACAATTAACCCGAATTGTCAGGATGCAGACCGAATCCTTGTGGAAGCATCCTCGATAGACAATTCCTGCACAATAATACCGGGAGCATCAGCAATCATTGATGCCATGAACGAAACCATTACTATTACTCAGGGAGATTCCTCAGCCATAACAGAATGGACAGTGCCGTCCATACCTGCAGAATGCCAGGGAAAAACAGTGAATGCGCAAAGCGCGGCGCTCTATAGCGACACCAGTCAGGCACCGGTAGGGTCAACACTCAGCACCCCGTCCGGTTCATTCACCTTTGCAGGCGCTGTTTGCGGCAATGGCCTTCCGAATTCAGGTGAACAATGCGATGACGCAAATTCGAACAATAGTGATTCCTGCATCATTGACCCTCTGAACGGATATGAATGCAAGGATGCGTTTTGTGGTGATAACTATACCCGTTCAGGATTCGAACAATGTGATGATGGAAACGCCATTGATACAGATTCCTGTACCAGCTCCTGCCAGATTGCATTCTGTGGTGATTCAATTATTCAAAGTGGAGTAGAAGAGTGTGACGACGGAAATATTCAAAGCGGTGATCGCTGCTCAAGCACTTGCCAGTATGAGGCGAGCTTTATCTGGAATGAGAAGAATGAACAAAGAGAAGCGGTGCTGATATTAGGATTAGAAAAGGATATTAGTGGTGACTGGCAGGATTATCTCATCGTCTTTAACAGCTCAAGCGACATCTCCTCTCTGATTACCTTTGAGGATAAAACCACCATTGCAGACGATGCACCGGTGGATCTCAGCCAATTTGAATCCTATGAGAGCAGTTATCATTTACTGAGCTATTACTGGAACCATACGGGATGGACTCCGCAGCCCGGAGATGAGGGAACCTACCGGGCATTCCTGGAACTGCGCGACAACATTAACGAAGTCATCGAAATTCAGGGCAGTGATAGAATCTATTCAAACAGTTTCACCGTCTCATAATCTTATTTTCTGAATAAGTGAATAAACCCTGAGAAACATCGAAGAATAAGCTCTCCGCAGACTATCAAGATAAAGTAATAGGCCGCATTTTTCCATAGTGAAAGAAACTGCTCTATGATAATCCCTACATCGAAAAGAGTAATGAGCTTCACATCAATAATAAAGATGCCCAGAAGAGCAAAAGGAATCATCTTTGCAATATCTTTAGACAAATCTTCATTATAATAGGCACAAATTCTCGTAGTTGCAATCAAAGCCATGGAGGCAAGCAAAATCTGATCAAAAGACCGTGTTGAAATTAACGAAATCAGCACCACAATCACTAAAAACCAGAAAAAAACAAACAGAGGAAAGATAATCAAATACTCCAGAACATAAAAAATAGCAGCAAAAAAACCATAAAAGAAAGGATGTTTCGACTCATTATACTTATTCAGGTCCAGTTTAAAAATATCCCGACGCGCAAGAGCCCGATAGAACTTAAAGATAAATACTGAATACACGATCATCCCGGCAACCAGTATCAATAGGGGCTCTAAAGTAGACGTAGCCTCAGCAAGCGAAAATTCCGTGCCACTGACATTGATGGACGCCATGAAAGCCTTTACAAGTTTAGTGTATTTAAGCATATCGAATTGCTAGTTCTATGATTTCTCCGAATAATTTATATTCTACTGTTCATTCTTTGTTGTGATGAGCCAAGAAATAGCAGCTGAGCATACAAGACATCAGGGGCTAATCCACTCTTCTGCCTATTCAGAGAAATTGCTATATTTGGTGGGAAATTCTAGTTTAGCCCAATCTGAGTTAGCAGATGGCATATTTCCTAATGTTTTTGGAGCAATAACTTACGTAATAGGGCAAAACGAAAAAATCAAATCCTTATGGACGGAAAAAGGAAAACCGCTAGATGAATATACCGATGCATTAGGTGATTTTGTTTGTATCCCCAACGACGATTTACCTGGTTACGTTGGCGAAGAGCCGATGAACGTCTTGCTACAGGGTCTGTCACAAACCGCACTAGCTCCAGACAGAATTATTGCATTCTATTGGGAGAATAATAGAACAGAGGCAAATGGCTTTAGACTAAGGCATTCCGGTTTATATTTGGGGAAACAGTCAGGAGAGGATATATTTTTTCATCAAGATGGAATTGGTGGTAGATATGCTATTTCCAGCATTGATGATTATAAATCTGACTTATTGCCAAGCTCCACAGAAACTCTCGAGTTAAAAGTATTTGCTCCTTAATTATAATTCACATCCCAAAGCCTTTGGGCATCTTACCTTTCATCTTCTTCATCATTTTGTTCATATCGGTTGAGCCTTTCATCATCTTCATCATTTTCTTGCTCTGCCGATACTGTTTAATCAATTCACGCACTTCCCGCGCATTCAGCCCCGATCCCCGGCAAACCCGGTCAATGCGATCGGAATCAATCATCTCAGGCTCTTCAAGCTCCTCTTGTGTCATGCTTTGCATCGCGATCTTCCATTTCTCTAATTTGCCCTCCTGCGTCTGCAGAACCTCTTTAGGCATTTTTAATTGTCCGAACCCGGGAATCATCTCTGCAACTTTAGTAAGGGGTCCCATCTTTTTCATTGCAGCCATTTGCTCATACAAGTCCAGTAAGCTAAAATCGCCTTTCAAAAAGCGCTTGCCCAGATCCTCTGCATCTTCTTCAGAAATAGCCTCTTTTGCTTTCTCCAAAAGGGTCTCTAAATCACCCATTCCAAGCAACCTGCCAACAAAATTCTTCGGTTTAAACTCTTCCAGGTCATCACTTTTTTCCCCTACACCGATAAACTTAATTGGCGCCTGAGTCGTTGCACATGCAGACAACGCTCCTCCTGCTTTAGCGGTTCCATCCATTTTGGTCGCAATAACTCCGGTGATATGGCAACTCTCATGGAACTGCTCTGCCTGTTTTTGGGCAGTTTGCCCAATATCTGCAGAAATAACAAGCAATCGCTCTTCAGGTTTAGCAAGAGAATTAAGGGATTCGATCTCTTCAATAAGGTCCTCACTCAAAGCGTCCCTTCCCGCCGTATCCATGATAACAATATCAAACTGCTCAAGCTCCTTCTCGAAGTGCTTATAAATAGCATTCACATCTTTCTCATCGCGCTTTACAAACACCGGAACATTCACCTGTGCTCCAATTTGTTCAATTTGATCAATAGCAGCAGGTCGATGTACATCCAGTCCTATTAAACAGACCTTATGCCCGCGCTTGATAAAAAATTTAGCAAGTTTGCCTGAAGTAGTGGTTTTACCTGAGCCAAACAAGCCTACCAGCATGATCTTGAAGGGTTTCTGAGAAATCTCGATCTTGTGGCCCTCACCACCCAGAAATTCGGTTAATTCTTCATAGACGATATTGATCAGGTACTCTCTTTTGGTTAGCCCAGCAGGAGCATCTTCCTTTAGTGCCCGCTCCTTGATCTTCTTCGTAAACTCGAAAACCAGCTTCACATTCACATCTGCCTGGATCAGAGCCCGCTGAATATCTTTAATGAGCTCATTAATCAGTTTCTCATCAACAAATACCGCTTTGGCTATCTTATTGAGGGTGTTTTTCAGTGAACTGCCCAGTTTTTCTAAAACCATAAGCATAAGAAAATAGTTTAAGCTTTATAAAGATTAACTAAATCACTCTTCTCTATAAACACATAATACAAAAAATATTTTCACTACCCAAAAAGTTTAAATATAAGTGAGTATTGTAAAATGATAAAAATAAAGAAACCTATAGAAGGGTAATCGAGTGGGGTGTACTTAATGAACAAAAAACTATTGCTAATCAGCCTATGTATAACCGTATTTCTCATTTCTGCATGCGAACAGCAAGCGGCGACAAATGACGTTGCGTTTGTTCCTATTGATCAAATCCAGGTGGAAGAAGATCAGCAGACAGAATATATTTCTACAGAGCAGGATGCAGGCCAAATGGATTCTGAAAAAGAAGAGGGAATGAAAGAAGATTCCATGGAAGGCCATATGATGGACGATGCAGGCATGGAAAAGGAAGATGCCATGCAGGATTCCGGAACCGAAATCATTGTTGAAGACGGTATAATCATTGAAGACACCCCCTTAGAAGGCGGGCAGGAAGATATTACCAATGACGGAATTGTTATAGAAGATACTCAGATTGCGCAGGCTGTCGAGAGCGGCGATACCGAAACGATTGATCTCACCACTATTCCTGTGGAAGAGGACGCAGCTGAGGATGACCATGACCATTCAGCCGATCATGTGCATGATGAAGAGGATCATATGGACGATACAACCATCGCAGTCGTTGAAGAAACAGAGCCAGCACCACGGGAAATCGTCCTCATTGTGCAGGAAACTGACTTGGTAAACGTTCAGCCTGTCGCTAATGATCCTGACCAGGACAAGCTGGAATTCACCTACAGTAGTCCTTTGAACAGCCAGGGAAAATGGCAAACGACCTATGGTGACCAGGGTGAGTATACTATCACTATTACTGCATCCGACAGTGAATTAACAACTTCGCGTGATGCTCTGCTCATCGTAAACAAGAAAGAAGAGCTTCCGGTGATCTCCATCCTTGCTCCGGTAGGAGAGATGGCACAGGAGATCAACGAGAACTCCGACCTGCAGTTCACTATTAAAGCATCTGACCTAAATAAGGATCCGCTCACTTATATGTGGAAACTTGATGGGGAAGTGGTCTCTGTTGACGAAAACTACAAATACGAAGCAGATTATAATAGCGCAGGATCACATACGATAAAAGTGGATGTATCAGACGGCACCTCTACGGTCTCTGAACTATGGGCAATTACGGTCAACAATGTTGACCGCCCGCCAGTGCTCAAGGTGATCCCTGATGTCACAGTAAAAGAGACGGAAACAGTAGTGATCACCCCTGCAGCAACCGATCCTGATGGGGATGAAATCACCTACACTATCTCTGATCCGGTTGGTGATTCAGGAATCTGGGAGACGACCTATGATAGCGCAGGAGTGTATACGGTGACTGTTGCAGCATCTGATGGTGAACTGGACGATAGCCAGCAGGTCAAAGTAACGGTTATTAATGTGAACCGTGCTCCGATCATCGAAGATATTATCCAGGTGCAATAAGCTTCCTGCATCTGGTGTGGGGGAGAGCGCATGAAAAGATACATGCTTTTCATTTTTTTTTCTTTATTATTCTCTGTTATTGCTAGCTCTGCAACCATCCTGGAGTTTGAGGAAACTGACTATATCAATCTGCGGCCAAAAGCAGTTGATCAGGATAATGATTCCCTGAGCTATTATTTTGACCGCCCGCTGACCACTGAGGGAACCTGGCAGACAACCTACGGGGATGAAGGCGTATACAACACTAAGGTATCAGTAACTGACGGCAGGCTGGTGACTCAAAAGAACATTACCCTTATCGTAAATAAGAAAGAGGAGTCACCGCAGATCAGCATTCTGGCCCCGCAGGGAGAACACATCTACATAGAAGAGTCAAAATCAATCTTTTTTAATATTCAGGCATCAGACCTTAATAAAGACGATTTGAGCACCGAATGGTTCCTTGACGGTGAAAAAGTATCAGAAGGAAATTATTTCACCTATGCCTCTGATTTCTATAGCCAGGGAAACCACACTATTGCAGTTGAAGTACATGACGGAGTAAATACCGTTGCTCAGAGCTGGGAAGTAGAGGTGCAGGATGTTGACCGCACTCTTTTGCTTGACGAATTCAAAAGCATGACGGTTAACGAAACCGATATTGTTGTACTCAGCCTGCCTGACTTTGCAGCATTTGACCTGTTCTATAATATCAGTTCTCCATTTGAGAGCGAAAACAAATGGGAAACAACCTATGATGACGCAGGAGTATACACTATTGCGGTAACTATCTGGGATAACAGGGAATTCAAGGCAGTAAAAACCTTCAAGATACTGGTAGAAAATGTTGACCGGCCTGCAAATCCTTTATCGGAGAATACCTATTGGATATCTGAAAACGAGCAGCTCATTATTTCTCTCAATTATACAGACCCTGATGGTGATGCAGTAAAAACTGAAGTGGGCGGCCTGCCACGCGGAGCGAAAATAGAGAGGGACGAGCTCATATGGACACCCTCTTATGAATACGTAACTAAAGAAAATTTCATTGATGATATTGCCAAGAATTTTCATGCCATGAGCAGAACACTCTCTGTTCAGGTAAACGCTACCTCCAGTAATCTGCGGTTAACCCAGCCACTTCATATCCGGGTATTTGACTCTAATCTACCTCCGGTATTAGAGCCAATTAATGATATAACAGTTACGGAAGGGGAGGCTGTGTACTTCAATCTCTCTTCCTTTGATCCGGATAATGACACCATCTCCTATTCCTTTGACGGTATTATCAATAAAGACGGCTATCAAACAGCACAGGGAGATGCAGGAACATACTATGTTACTGTCTGGGCAAATGATGGGTTTCTGAAAACCCAAAAACGTGCAAAAATAACCGTTCTTGCTGCCAACTCTCCTCCTGTTATAGATGCTATTGAGGACCACCAGGTAAACGAAGGAGAAGTGCTTGAAATTTCACTGCGCGTGCAGGATACAGAGAACGATAAGATTTCCTATTCCACAAATCCTGTTCTTGACGGGTCCTATTTCCAGGGAAGCACATTTATCTGGAAGCCAAGCCATGAGGTGGCATCACAGGATAATCCGAAAATCATTGATCTGGAATTCTTCGCAAAAGACGATGCAGGGTCAACATCCCAGAAAACATCAATAACCGTGAATGACGTAAAGCGCCCTTTCTCACTTACTCTCTCGAGCCAGATTGATGGTGAAACCTTTTACGTAGGAGACGAAATTCCTCTTTTTGTAGAGGTATTTAACCCTGACAATCTTGAGCTTACTTACCGATGGAAAATTTCCTTGTTTAATTCCATAGAAGCAAACAATTCGTTGATCGTAGTCTACGACAAACCGGGAAAAAAGAAAGTCTCGGTGCTAGTCTCTGATGGGGAGCAAACACTCGATAGAGAGTGGGAATTCAGGCTTGAAAAGCGGCCTGAAGTAGAACTGGCAGGCCTCAATACATAGGCTTATAAATCTTCTTTTGTTATCTGCATGTATGAAAATACCGCAGCAGTATTCTGACCCTACTTTAAATCTTGCGCTGGATACTCTTGCCTCTAAGAAGCAGGCAATCGTTTTTGTCAATACGAAAAACTCTGCAGAAAAGACTGCAGAAGAAATCGCAAAAAAAGTTAAAGAAAAAACTCATGTCGTCCTTGCAGAAAAAGCCCTGCATTCTCTCTCAAGCCCCACAAAACAATGCCAGCGTTTAGCAAAGTGCCTGGAAAAAGGAATTGCTTTTCATCATGCAGGATTAACTTCTCAGCAAAAAGAGCTTATAGAGGATAGTTTTCGAAACAAGGAGATCAAAGTCATTGCCGCAACACCCACGCTTGCAGCAGGGTTAGATCTCCCAGCGTATCGTGTTATACTAAAAGATCTGCGTAGATTCGGAAGGAGGGGCCTGCAGTATATCCCGGTTCTCGAATACCTGCAAATGGCGGGACGAGCAGGGCGGCCAAAGTATGATACGAAAGGGCAGGCAATCACCGTAAGCTCTTCAGAAGATCAAAAAGAAGAATTAACGAACAGGTATCTTCACGGAGAGCCGGAATCTATCTATTCGAAACTTGCTGTTGAGCCGGTACTCAGGACCTATGTATTATCTTTGATCGCATCAAAATTTGCAACTTCTAAGAAGTCTCTTTTCGACTTTTTTTCCCAGACCTTCTGGGCGCACCAGTTTGGTGATACCCAGAAGTTATTTGGAATTATCGAAAAAACTCTCCAGTTATTAGAGGAGTGGGAGTTCATAATCGGATCAGATACCTCTGAGCAGCATGCAGAGTTCACTTCTGCATCAGACTTGCTCAAGGAGGATACCAAGTATAAAGCAACGATATTGGGTAGCAGAGTAGCACAGCTCTATATTGACCCTTACACTGCACATTATTTTGTAGAAGCGCTGCAGAGGGGAGCGCAGCGATCCATTGCTCCCTTTTCTATTCTTCACATTGTCTCCTCTACTTTGGAAATCAGGCCGCAGCTGAAGGCAAAGACAAAAGAATTTGAAAAAATCCAGGAGGCTCTGCTCACCTATGGAGATGATCTTCTGGACAAGGAGCCCTCTATCTATGATGAAGACTACGAGCAGTTTCAGAACGCCATCAAAACTGCACTGTTCTTTCAGGACTGGATTGATGAAAAAGGCGAAGAATTCTTATTGGAGGAATACGCTATCAGGCCGGGTGAAATTAAGGCAAAGCTTGACATCGCAGACTGGCTGATCTACTGCATGGATGAGATGGCTCGAATACTCTCTTTTAAGGATTTGATTGCAGAACTCAAGAAATTACGAGTCCGCCTGCAATATGGAGTCAAAGAAGAGATCATTACTTTGCTTAAGCTCAAGAATATTGGTCGTGTTCGTGCACGAAATTTGTATAAGAATGGTATCAAAGATATTGCTGCGGTGAAAGCTGCAGACTTTATGAAACTCTCCCAAATACTCGGAAAGAATATTGCAATCGACGTCAAAGAGCAGGTAGGGCAAAAGGTCGAACAGGTAAAGGAAAATAAAAGGAAAGGACAAATTAGTTTGAAGGATTATTGATCAAAACTTTTATAAGTAAGAAAGTATTACTTTCCTACAGGTGATAAGTATGTCAGAGGTCGAAATAACAACAACATCAATAAAAGGACAAGTAGTTATACCACAGAGCATACGGGATGAGCTTAATATTCAACCGGGAACAAAATTTGCAGCCTTTGGTAAGAAAGATATTGTTATTCTCAAGAAGATGAGTACTCCTTCTATACAGGATTTTGAAAATCTGGTTGATTATGGAACACGCTTTGCAAGAGAGAAAGGAATAAAATCAGAAAAAGACGTTCAGAGAATACTGCGAGATTCAGGTAAGAATAAATGAATGTTGTTCTGGATACAAATATTCTTATTTCTGCGCTTTTTTGGAGAGGAACTCCTTATAGGGTGGTTCTTAGTGCTCTTCAGGGGAAGTATTCTCTTTGTCTTTCCAGAAGTATATTGCTTGAGCTAGAGGAAAAACTCAAGTTGAAATTTAAATTTCCGCAAAGCAAGATAAAAGATCTCTTGACAATTTTAAGCTCTTATTCCATTATTGTGAAACCTTCAAAAAAACTGCATGTTATTACAGAAGATCCAGATGACAATAAAATCCTCGAGTGTGCAATTGCTTGCAAAGCAAAGTATATTATTTCAGGAGATCGTCATCTTTTACACTTAAAACAATACAAAGGAATAAGAATCATTTCAGCAAATGAGTTTCTAAAACTACTATGAAAAAACTATTTCTTGCATTAATGTATCATGGAAAAGGGTCTCTTGATAATTCACTCTCTCTTCTTCAGAAACACTTCGGCCCTATTCAATCTCAATCAGAGCCCTTTGATTTTAATTTTACTAATTATTATGAGGAAGAATTTGGAAAAGACCTGAAGAAGGTTTTTTTAGTATTTGAAAAGGAAATTTCTAAGGGAGATTTAGTCAACATAAGAGCACAAACTGCAGAGATTGAAGAAGAATTATCTGCTAATGGAAAAAGAACCGTAAACCTTGATCCAGGCTATCTTTCCGAAACTGAATTGGTGTTAGCGACAAAAAAATACCAATCCTTCAAAGAGGATTTAGGTAATGGCGTTTATGCCCATAAAGTGTTAGAGTTTAAAGATGATGAAGTGATTACGTTTTCACATACTTTTGCTGATTATAGAAAGAATAAAGAATTTTTTGAGAATAGCTAGTGACTTGAATACACTTCTAACGGGTTTTTTACTTCATCTGCAATTTGTATTTGCATATGATAAGCAGTTTTTAAAGCTCTTTCAGCTACGATTTTAGCAATTTGTAGCCCTTCACGACCTGAAAGTCCGGGTAAATAGAGTAGGAACTCATCACCTGCAGAATCGTTAACTCTATGGGCAACAATATCTGACACTTCAGTCCGCACTCTTCGATCTTGCCCTGTTCGAGCTTCATTTTCTGCAAACATCATATCTTCATTCTCTCTTCGATCATATCCAGACCGTACAGATCTACAAATTCCATCAATAGCGGCTCTAAGAATTCCTTCTCCAGAAGCTTCCAAATATCGATCAACTAAAGTGTATCCTTTAATTGCATTATGATCGTGCATGCTATTGCCATCTAAGAGAACAAAATATCCTTCATTTTGACCTAGCTCATCTAATTCAAGCCGCTTGGTTTCGTATCCAAGCTTGTTAAAAAGTCCTGTCTTAGAATCAATTGACAATCGTTCTTGCGCAGCAATTAAATCTTCGCTGGCATTTGTTTCTCTAAGATAATTTAATACTTGCATAAAGTACTGAGCATTAGATTGATTTTGAATAGGGCTATCTTGAAGAGGTTCACCTTGATAAATATTGATATTCATGAGGTCTTCTCGA
Source organism: Candidatus Nanoarchaeia archaeon (assembly GCA_028279765.1). Lineage (GTDB taxonomy): Archaea > Nanobdellota > Nanobdellia > Woesearchaeales > WJIZ01 > JANQND01. The sequence goes on from JANQND010000009.1 coordinate 114,011, forward strand.
TTTCCTTTTTCCTTAGCTTCCATTAACGCCTGTGATGCTTCCTCAAAAGATGTACCAATACCTACTGAAAACTTAATAATTTCATTTTCCAGGCTTTTCGGTGTATTATGAGTAACCATACCACTATTCAATCCCTTCTCCTATATAAAGCTTTCTATATTTGTCACTAAAAAGTAACAAAAATAATGGAAAAAATCAGGGGAAACTATTTAAAAAGCCTGTCATTAGCAAATACTCAAGCCCGAGTAGTATAATGGATAGAATACCTGGTTGCGGAATACTATTCAATGCAAAATCCAGGAGATCGGAGTTCAATTCTTCGCTCGGGCATTATACGTGCGGCTTTATGCCGCACCCTTTCCCGAGGCTTTTGAAAAGGCTCCTTGCTGTTCGATTCTCGGCACGATATAATTATCATGAATTGCATATGATTCGCCTTATAGGGAGCAGAGGTATAGATTTTTAAGTGAGAGAAGGATTCTTTGCACATGGGTGGGAACGAGATTGAAGAAGTCATAGATTCATTATTTGTCAATGTGCCAGACTTTCCATTAGCTGGACACAATTACCCTAATGTTAGCAGTATTCTTTATACAAATCCAGAGATTTTGCAAAATATGGTGCAGGATTGCATTGATCATGTTGAACAGCACAAGCCAGAAAAGATTGCCTGCATAGAAACTTGTGGTTCCTATTTAGGAGCACCAGCTGCTTATTCTCTTCGTTTAGGTCTTGTTCCATTGAAGTCTAGAGGTAAATTAGCTGGGGAGGTTGTAAGCGAGAAGTATGATATAGTCTATGCATCAGGCAGGGAAATGCAAATGCAAACAGCTGCTGTTAATCCGAATGAGAGGATATTCATTGTTGATGATTATCTAGCAACAGGGGGCTCCTTTTTTGCAGCGAAGAAGCTTATTGAAAGCCAGGGTGGCGCTGTAGTAGGAGCTTATTTCGGTATAATTGAGCCTTCATTACATGGATATTCTAAAGCCATGCATTCTGGAGTTCCAATCAGGTATACCTTTTCTCTTGATTTTCATCAGCAACATAAGGAATGGAGGGTTTCCAATAAAACTTTGCTAGTCAATAACTGGCAGTAAACAAGTCCTGAATCTCAATCCTTCACATACTTGCTCACATCAAAACGAACAGCTAAATACTTGATGGGCTTACCGTCAGCACCCAAAACAGGCGTAATCGCCGACTCCACCCAATAGAACCGTCCGGATTTCGCTTTATTCTTAATCATCCCGATCCAGGTTTTACCTGAGGAAATCGTCGTCCACATTTTTCTAAAGAAAGATGCCGGATGATGACCAGAATTAATAATCGAGTGATCCTTGCCTAATAGCTCCTTTCGGGAGTATCCCGAAATTTCCACAAACTTATCATTCACATAGGTAATCTTCCCTTTCACATCAGTCTCTGCAACGATTGCGGACTTATTCAATGCTTCTCTTTCTGCCTCAAGCAGCCGCTTCTGCCTCATCACTTCCTCTTGCGCCCGAACTCTCTCTGTTATATCTTCAATACTCAATACCACAGACAATCTCTCATCAGGGTTAATCAGCTTCGAGCCACGAATGCTCAGGGTACGAAACCTGCTATCAACTAAGGTCATCTCACAAGTATCAGCAATACCATCAATGATTCGGGTGATTTTGCGCAGCTTCACAGGATTATCCAATCCTAACACTGCCTCATAAAATCGCTGGCCTTCCCGATGCCCGTACCAATCAACAAGCCTGCTGCTCATAAAGAGAATAGTATAGCTTGAATCAATGACTGCAAGACCGTTGGGAAGGGTGGACACAATGTCTGAGAGAACTTTTTCTGTGAATGTTTTATGCTCAGTGTTAGCAGAATCCATGAGGGTTTGAATGGGTGCCTTATTGATGAACCACAGCTTTGCTTTGCCCACAGCTTTATGCCGCAGAAGTCCATTTGCTTCCATAAATGAGAGATACTTAGAGACCGTATGCCGCTCAAAGGACATCTTTTTTTCAATTTCAGTAATCGTTGCACCACTAGCTCCAATATCAGAGACAATGGAGAGAATTTGTTTTTCAATCTTCTTTTTGACAATCATACTCTAAGCAAACCTTGCCAATATATAAACATTTCTTATGGTTTCCATTAATGGTAACCAAAAAGCAGCAAATTTATATACTGAAATTCCCTTATAAATTCAGTTTGAGAGCAAGGCAGGGAGCACTTCTTACGACGATAAAGAAAGAATAATCTACCTGCCGGAATCTAACAACGCTAGTAAAAAGAGGGATGAAAATGTGCAATTGCAGGCAATGCAATAACGAGATAGCAGGGGATGGTAATACGACCATTGTCCTTTGTTCCTTTAAGCAGGGTCCGGTTCATTTGGGCTGTTGCCTAAATACATGCAGCTGGGATCAAAGACCCTGCGAGCATTCAAGGGGCATCTTCGAGAAGATCGGTGATTAAGAGATGGAATTGAAAAGAATACGAAAACGTGACGCAAGAATAGTAGAGTTCGATCAACAAAAAATTACGAGCGCTATATTTAAGGCTGCAAAATCCGTTGGCGGAACAGATGAGAGTATAGCAAAAACCCTCTCTGATAAAGTAGTTGCTGTACTCGAATACATGTACGGCGCAAAGGAAATCCCTACCGTTGAAGAAGTCCAGGATGTCGTGGAAAAAATTCTTATCAAGTCAGGCCACGCAAGTACCGCAAAAGCATACATCCTCCATCGAAAGCAGCACGAAAAAATGCGCTCCATGAAAGGATCCTTTCTGGAAGTGCGCAATGCTGTCGATGAATACCTTAAAAAAACAGACTGGCGTGTCTATGAGAACAGCAATGCAGATTACTCGTTTTCAGGCCTTATGTCACACACCGCAAGCAAAATACTGGCAAACTACACGCTCACTGAAATCTATTCAGATGAGATCGCCCGCGCACACAAAAACGCGGACATCCATATCCATGATCTAGGATACGGAGTTATTGGCTATTGTTCTGGTTGGTCACTAAAAAGTCTGCTTATGAGCGGATTTGGCGGGGTTTCCAAAAAAATCCGATCAAAACCACCTAAACACCTAGATGTTGCATGCGTTCAGATGGTAAATTTTCTCGGAACCATGCAGATGGAGCATGCAGGGGCCCAGGCGTTTTCCTCCATAGATACCCTGCTTGCTCCTTTTATTCGCATAGATAACCTCCCTTACGAACAGGTAAAACAATGCATGCAGATGCTTGTTTTCTCTTTGAATGTGCCAAGCAGATGGGGATGCCAGGCACCCTTTACTAACTTCACTTTTGACTGGACAGTACCAAAAGATATGGAGAAAGAGCCAGCAATAATTGGTGGAGAACTCATGGATTTCACTTACGGAGACTGCCAAAACGAAATGGACCTGATTAACCAGGCATTTATTGAAGTCATGCTTGAAGGAGATGCAGACGGCAGAACATTCTTCTATCCTATCCCTACCTATAATGTCACGAAAGACTTCAACTGGGATTCTTATAACGCGAAACTGCTTTTTGAAATGACCGCTAAGTACGGGACCCCTTATTTTCAGAACTTCATTAATAGCTCATTAACTCCTTCAGATGTTCGCAGTATGTGTTGTAGATTACAGCTCGATCTCAAGCAACTAAGAAATAAGATGGGAGGATTATTCGGCGCCGGTGACCAAACCGGGAGTATTGGTGTAGTAACCATCAATCTTCCACGAATCGGATACCTTGCAAAAGATGAAAAGGAATTTTTCCAATATCTAGATCAAGTGATGGAAATAGCAAGAGATTCCTTGGAAACAAAGCGATCAATCATTGAAAAAAATCTCAAAGCAGGCTTAATGCCCTTCACCAGGAAATTTTTGGGTTCCTATCGCAATCATTTTTCAACTATCGGACTAAATGGAATGCATGAAGCGCTGCTCAACCTTATCGGTAAGGGAATAGAAACACAAGAGGGAAGAGAACTGGCAGTAAAGGCACTCCAATTCATGCGCGATAAGCTCACTGAGTATCAGGAAAGCACAGGCAACCTCTACAACCTTGAAGCAGTGCCTTGTGAGTCTGCAACATACCGATTCGCAAAGCAGGACAAAGAGAATTATCCTGATATTATCTCTGCAGGAACAAAGGAAAAACCCTACTACACGAACTCAACACACTTACCGGTAAACCACACCGACGATGTCTTTGATGCCCTGGAACATCAGGATGAGTTACAGACACTCTATACCGGTGGCACAGTCCTGCATTGCTTTTTGGGAGAGAGGCTGGACAATTGGCGCAGTACGATGAAGCTAGTCAAAACTATTGCCAATAACTTCTCTCTCCCATATTTTACCCTGACACCCACTTTCAGTATTTGCCCCGAGCATGGATACATTAAAGGAGAACATTTCACTTGTCCCTGTCACATAGAAGAAGAAAAAGTACAAATAAAGGAGGTAGAAACATATGAAATGTGAGAGAAAAACAGAAGTATATAGCCGAATCGTGGGTTATTTTCGACCCATACAAAATTGGAACATTGGAAAACAGCAGGAATTCAAAGATAGGCAGGAGTATTCTGGGAAAATGGAAGGCGCTATTACCGTGCCTTGCACACCAAAGCAAAAATGATTCCTATCCCTATTAAGGGACTGCAGAAAACAACACTTATCGACTACCCAGGCAAACTTGCCTGCACAATTTTTATTGGAGGGTGCAACCTTCGATGCGGTTACTGCTACAACTCCTCTCTTGTCTTCAACAAAGGAGACACTATTCCTCTGCAGGATATCTTCGACTTCTTGAGCAGCAGAAAAAAACACCTGGAAGGAGTCTGTATTACCGGAGGAGAGCCAACACTATACCCTCAGATAATCCATTTGTGCCAATTGATTAAAGAGATGGGATACCTTGTCAAGCTTGACACAAACGGAACTAATCCAGAATTACTTGAACAATTGCTTCAAAAGCAACTGATCGATTACTGCGCAATGGACGTCAAATGCCCCATAACAGACTACGATAAGGTTGTGCAGGTCTGGACAAATAAGAAAAGATTGAGAAAAAGCGTTCGCCTGCTCCTTAACTCAAGCATTGAATACGAATTTCGAACCACTCTGCTTCCTGACATGAGCAGTGAAAAGGCAATCCTGCAAATAGCCCAGAGCATCAAAGGAGCAAAGCGCTATTACCTACAGCAGTTCAGGCCAACCTCAACTTGTATTGATGAAAAATACTGTTCTATAACTCCCCTTAGTGAAGAAAAAATACTGGAGCTCAAGCATCTCGTCGAGCCCTTTGTAGAGCATGTAGAAGTGAGGGGGCTGGACACTCTGGAAGTTGCTTCTTGGACTTCTATGTGAAATATTTTTCCATCAGCGTCAGAAAAACTTTATATATCGGTGTAAAATCCATGCCTTATGGTTAAAAAAGTACTTTTTCTGTACAACGGAGGAACTATTGGGCAGGTTGTGGAGAAAAGAGGGGATCAAACAGTACTTGTTCCACCTAAAGATTCTAAAATATTCCAGCAGGCATGCGAGCCAATTATCGAGAAACTCAGTGCAGATTCAAAAATTACCTTCGAGTTCATAACTTCGAAGGATAGTTCTAACATGACTCCTAATGATTGGGAGAAATTAATTTTTCGTATCAAAAAAGCACAGGACGAAGAGAAATATGATGCTGTGGCAATTGCACACGGAACTGATACGCTGGCTTATACTGCAACTGCTCTTGCTCTGGCCTTGCATGGAAAAAATCCAGGAAAAAGCGGCCTGCGAATTCCTATCTGCATTACGGGATCTCAAACTCCTGTATATGAGCCTGGCGGGGATGGACAATTCAATTTGGAAAATCTCTTCAGAACAATCAACAAGGCAATTGAATTAGAGGTTGCAGATGTTATGGTTAATTTTTGGGATAAAGTTTTCTTAGGCAGTAGAATTATTAAAACAAGTGAGAAGGATTTTGATGCCTTTGCAACTCCTGGATTTCCCACTGTAGGCCAAATTGATGCTCAAGGAGTAAATTTAAACCTCTTTCACTTAAAATTAAAGAAGGACACACAAGAAAAATTGAGTATTGCACCGAAATTCGGAAGAGGAGTGGTTAGCTTTGAATTAACGCCCGGGACGGATCCAAACGTGGTACTGGGCTTCATTACCGGTGGAGGAATATCTGCAATGATTTTAAAATCCTTAGGAGAAGGAAATGTCTGCGCAGAGGGTCAGTATAATCTTATACCTGTAATCAAACAATCTTCATCCGATTATATGGTACCAATTTTCATCACAACTAAATTTGTTGGTGGAACTGCTGGCGGAGCACATTATGAAATTGGTCTGCAAGCCATTGAAGAAGGAGGTATTCCTTGCTATAATCACACTGACATAGCTGTAGATGTGAAAGTGAGATGGCTCATTGGTAATGGTATTTGCTCAAGTATCGATGATTTCAAAAAAGCCATGAAAACAAGTTATGCAGGTGAGGTAAATCCTCCTAAAGAATAGTCTTTTTCTAAAACCCAAACCATTAAATAACGACCTCACTCAATCAAAACCATGCACGAGACCATCATCTCCGATAATATCATCAAGGAAGCCCAAAAGCACGGCAACGTCGAACAAATTTCTCTTGAAGTCGGTGAGCTTGCCCATATTCCCATGGATGAGCTTCTGGAATGCCTGAAAGGACTCGTAGACTGGAAAATAGATGCAACAGAAAAGCCATCAAAAGTGAAATGCATTTGTGGTTTCGAGGGACACCCAACGATACTGGAGCGAGGTCACGATTCTTTCCTGATTGAATGCCCCAAATGCAAAAGCGTTCCCCAGGTGATCGATGGAACCGACATAAAACTTCTCAGTGTGCAGGTAAAATAAGGTAATTAGTGCAAAGCATTAATTGCTGAAATCGTCTTGAGGGTATACTTCTGCAGATTATTTGCTTGCTCCTGAGTGAGTTTCACACACGCAAATCCCCAGTGCAGGGCAACTCTATCACCCTCGGTTATATCGGGAAAGAGTTTTCTCCTGCAAACCACAATCTTACTTTCCGGCTCACTAAGGGATAATTTCCTGTTACTCTCCTTGAGGGTTTGAGATAGCACGAGTAATTTCTCCGGAAGTACCTCTACAACTTTGCCCCAGGAAATTCGTGCATTGTCCATGTTTTGAAGACTCGCTTCATAGGAGCCAGCAAAACCTGGTGATCTCAGAAACAAAGCATGAAAAGAATGATGCGGAAAACAACCGGTAGGTATCTGTTTACTCAATTCATCTGCATCGGACAAATCATTTCTTTTCTTAACTAATTCCTCCGCCAGAATAACCATATCAGGTTGTGTAAAACTATCAAGCAAAGAGTTTCCAATCCAATACGCCTCGACCACTGAAGGGTCAAATACCGGTTTTCCGCTCTTCTTAGCGATAGCATGTAGGGAGGTAAGCAACCCAGGATACGAGCAAAGCAATTTTTCAATCCCATCAGAGTTTTGTTTAGTAACCAGAAAATCCATAAATACGCTGCCGATCTTAGGAGATCCCCAAAAGCCCAGCGCATTCGTAATATACGAAAACCGCACCGCAAGCTCACGCCCATCCATTACAAGCAACGCTCCACATCAGTAATAATCTGTTTCTTATTTCCTTCTTGTGGTATGCCAATTACTTTAATAGTTTTCTCCAGGCCGAGTGCGCTCATAAGATTCAAGAAAAACCCCACATCAAAATCATGCATGCTCAGCAGTCGTCGGGTTTTAATCTGCTCAGGATCGGCAATAACGATCGTTTTATCAATTCCTTTGACGACATCAAGCATGACGATTTCATCACTTTCTTCATCCAATACTTCATCGGGCGATCTGCAGTGAATAACCTCAACTCCTTTCAGCTCCTGTGCAACTACTCTCGCAAGAGAATCCTGCGCAAGATACTCATTTCCAAAAACGTACAGCCTTTTCATTGCCCTTCATATCTGTAACTTGCGTAAGTGCCTGTTGTTTCAACCAATATACTACATAAAAAACAAACCCAGTGAATAAGATAAGCCCCAGCAGGCAAACCCAGCTCGTTAGTAATCCATCAGATGTATGCATTGTTTCTTCCTCCAGTGTTCCTGTTTATACTAATTACACCCACTTCACTTCTAAAAAATGCGCAGAGCATGAAAAGCAGGGATCATAGGATCGAATAAGCTTCTCAATATCCATAATAATGTCTTCTTTTTTCTTCTTCAAAACACTGGGAACGAACTCTCGAATATCTTCCTGCATATTGAGCAAGTTCTGTGCTGTAGGAGTAATAATATTTGCATTCGTGATCGTTCCCAGATCATCAAGCGTGTATTCGTGCCAGAGCGTTCCCCTGGGAACCTCAACAGCTCCAACACCTGTTCCTGAGCGCGGCTGAATCTTCTGCACCTCTTCAGGAACTATTTTGAGGTTTTTGCAGATCTCGATGGCATGATCCAGGCTGTGCATCATATCAATAGCCTGTGCAATGACATTATGGTAAGGGTTATAAGAGGGCAGCTTCAACCCGGATTCTTTGAGCATTTTCTTTGCATTCACACTTAATTGCTTATGACTGTTGTTCAGCCGTGACAATGCACCGACCGTATACCGATGATTCTCGCGTACGACAAAATTAGCGCTTGAATACAGCTCATGATATTCTGAAATAAACTTTCGATATTCTGACTTCTCAAACGAATTATCCTTGGAAGAAAACTTACCGTCAAGTACAGCATATTCTTTCTCATCAACTAAGGAAAACCACTCTCCTTTACTTTCAAAATCAGGGTATTTCAAAGAAGAAAAGAGCTTGCATGCCTCACGTGCGTCCTTGCGAATAGACTCTAATTGAACTCTCATCTCATCAACTTGCTGCTGAGTTGGCAGTTTCAGCCATCCACCAATCGTTGCAGATACGGGATGAAGATCACGCGCAGCAAGCGTTTTAATAACCGCGTTTCCAACTTTCATTAAATTAAGGGCATTTTTCAGCTGCGGCTTGTACTTCGGCGCCATGGCAAGTGCTGATTCATACCCCACATAATCCGGAAGCGCTAAAAAATACAGATGCGTAGCATGGGATCGTATCCGCTCTCCTAATGTCATCAGAACACGAAGTGTTTTGGTTTGTTCCGTAGGATTATATCCTAAGGCATTCTCAATCGCACTGATGGCCGCAATAACATGCGCACAGCTGCACACACCGCAAATGCGTGATGTCATCTCATGCGCCTCATAGTATTTTCTTCCGCGCACCAATCCTTCAAAATACCGGGAGCCTTCTACAGCAGAGAGCTTGCAGGTCTTCACTTTTCCTTTGTCAATACCTAGCTCAAGCTTTGCATGCCCCTCGATTTTCGTGATATGATTCAGCGTTATTGTCTTACCCATAATAGATCTTCTCTCCATAGAATTGTGTTTGTAGCTTATCGGGCTTTTCTCCAGGTTTCATTACTTTTTCAAGCATAGGCAGCTTGAGCCCGACAAAAGTCCTCATCCGATCCTGTATGAACTTATCATCGAATCCACGATCACGCAGCATTTTAATCATCAAATCAAGATTCATATCTTTGGTTGGTCCTCTGCATCCCCAGCACTCAAAGCCGCCGTTAATGCAGACCGAATCACAGCCACCAGTAGTAATAGGCCCAAGGCAGGGCTTTCCGGAGTCCAGCAGGCATGTATTACCGTTTCTGCGGCACTCCACGCACACCGGACTCTGATAAGGCCGGGGAACAATTCCCTTTGCTACACTTTTAATAAACGTAATAATTTCTTTTTTATCCGGCGGGCAGCCGGGAATATAATAATCTACCTGGACATGCTCATCAATAGGAGTGGGGTCAACATCCTCGATTTCTTCCATTTTTTTGTATAATAAATGCTCATAATTTTCTTTGAGGGTGAAGTGCCTATATGCAGGAACGCAGCCAGTACATGCGCAGGCACCCAGGCTGACAAGCATCTTGGTATTTTTCCGCAATTTCTTCACGGTTTCAAGATCGCCTTTATCGGCAACAAGTCCTTCAAGAATAACGCAGTCAAACTGCTCATCAATATTGACCTCTTTGATAAAAGGAAACGCCTTGAGATTAACCAGGTTCACGACATCGAGAATCTCGTCTTCATTGAAGATAAGCGAAAGCTGGCAGCCGGCACAACCGGTGATTCCATACACTCCTACATTAAGTTTCTCGCTCTTAGCACTCGTATTCTTTTTACTCATCGCTCAGCTCCTTCATCTCATCATATCTGAATACCGGGCCGTCTACGCATGTGAACTTTCCTTTAATCATGCAATGGCAGCACACGCCCATGGCGCAATACATTAATCGCTCTGCACTCAAAAAAATCTGCTTATCATTGAATCCCTTTTCTTTGAGCACTTCAATCACATACTTCATCATAATAGGCGGTCCGCATACAAACACAATCTTATTTTCGTTGTTGATAGGAGTTGACCGCAAAACATCAGTCACAAAACCATGCTTTGCATCATAGCACATCTCCCCATGCGCCTCTTCATCGACCGTGACCTGCAGATGATACTTATTGCGCCACTCTTCTAACTCCCGCTTAAAGAGAACATCATTAGGTGAGCGATACCCTAAGAAGAGCATCACTTCCTTAAAATCATCGCGATGGTTCTCGACATAATCAATGATTCCTTTCAGCGGTGCAACACCGCATCCACCACCAATAATCAGCACATTATTCCCAGTCAGGTACTGCATAGGATATCCTCTGCCATACGGGCCACGAACAAGCAGGGTATCTCCTTTTTTGAGGTTGCCGAGCGCCTTGGTTACGGTTCCAACCTCGCGAATATTGAGTTTGATATATTCTTCGGAATCAGAACAAATAGAAATCGGTGCTTCACCAAAGCCGGGAAGCGAGAGCTGCACAAACTGTCCGGGATCATGCTTTACTTTCATATTGATCGTGATAGTGAAATTATCATCGGTCTCCCGGTAATACTCCAGCACTTTGTAGGGCTTGGGAATATAGGGGTTCTCAGTTTTTGCTTTCTGTTTCTTCTTTGCCATGTTCCATCTTATTAATAATGTCCACGAAATCAATTCGTGTCGGGCAGCCATCAATACATCTGCCGCACCCAACACACATCTGCACGCCATATTTCTCCTTAAAATATTCTAACTGATGATAGATGCGGTGCTTGAATCGCTCTTCCCTGTCTTCACGGAAAACATGATCTCCTGCCACTCTCGTAAACTCCTGCAGTTGGCACGAACTCCAGGATCGTTTTCGCTCACCCTTATTGACATTTTCAGCTTTCACTTCATCGTGAATCTCAAAGCAGTAGCAGGTAGGGCAAAGCGCAGTACAGGCACCGCAGGAGAGACAAATATCCGCTCCTTTTTTCCAGTCCTTATGGTCATAAAACGCAGAAATATCCTTCTTATCTAACCGATCAGCTCCGGGTATCACCTTATCTGCCTGGGTCATCAGGCGTGTTGAAGGACTAAAAAGCTTCCCATATTTTTCTGCAAGCTTCTTTCCTTTCTCCGATCCTACCTCAACGAGAAAATGATCTTCCTTATCATAAAACATCAAATCAAAAAAATCAATCAAGTCCAGGGAGCCGCAAAAGCAGTACGGTGATGGTGCGCTAGGGCAATGGTAACCTAGCAGTAAGCTATTTTTTCGCTGTGCAATATAATACGGATCCTGCGTATCCTTCATGAATACGATATCCTGATGATGAATTGCGTTCAGGTCGCACTTTCTGATCCCAAAGAACGCACGTTTAGGCGAAGAAAGCGTTGTCTCCTGGATCTTATTTCCGGTGAACGTAAATAGCACTTCCTCTTTTTTGAAGAAATATTCCTTGAGCGGAAAATACGCATTCTTTTCCAGATGGATCGTTTCTGGATTCTTCACACGCTCAAAACGCACTACATCGGTTTTGACAGGAGCAATCAGTTCATAGCTCTTGCTAAGCTGGAGCAAAAACTCATTCAACCTCTTTTTTTCCATATGCAGAACCTGCATAAGAGAAATGAAGAATTACACATATATAAATAATTGGATAACGATTGTTAAGCTTATCGGGGAGAACAGAACCTGGAAACTTTTTTATACCATCAATGGTAATTTTGCCGTATGAAACACATCATTTTTGTCCTTGCTTTACTTTTTCTTCTTTCAGGGTGTGTTATACAAGAGGAGACTCTCTCTTTAGATCCTCCTCAACCAAAATCAAAACAGCCGCAAGAAACCTTCGATTGTACCGACAAACAAAGAGAAGCAAAATCCTGCATAGAAATCCATGAGCCGGTATGCGGCTGGTTCGATGCGGAAAAGATCAAATGCGTTACGCATCCCTGCGCGCAGACATTTACCAACACTTGCTTTGCCTGCAAAGATCCTAATGTGTTATACTGGACACCGCATGAATGTCCTGAAAAGTGAGTTATTTAGGAGAAATTTTGTTCACAATATCGATAACCCGTCTATCTACATATAATCTTTGAGGCTCTCTGTTCTGTGTCAGAATCATTCCATACAATGGTTCATCAAATTTTCGCTCTGCGTACTTATCTCCATTGGCATGTTGAACATCAAATCCATCCTTATACACTCTTGAAACAATGTATGGAATTACAAAAGGCAAGCGGTGACTGGTAAACTGAGGGTCAGGAGGGGCTTCATCCTTCTTGAAATGGAATATACGTTCTGGCACAATTCCTTCTACCGGGAGATCACCTGTATCCCAATACAAGTCTCCCACATGTACATCACTTGGATCCAATAAAGCAATCTCTAACATATCCAGAAAGAATGAATTATGATTTATAAATTGGTAGGAGTTTACTTACTCTCCCATGATAGAACTAAATCTTCCCTGATTGATAATCTTCATAACCTCATCAGGAGTAAATACTCTTCCATTCATACATAAATACACTCCCGGCTGAAGATAGTTTAATTCAGAAATAGAATAACCCAGATTGAATCCACCATCAGACATCGTAAATTCTGAGATGGGTAGCATACTGGCAGTAATGACAACTATTTGGTCTTTTCGCTTTAGGTTTGCCTTCAGGTACCGAGCAGAATCAGGAGCCGTATAAGTTCCATGGGTTATGATAATGTGCTTGCAGGAACTTTTTTCAACTTTATCAAGCACTTTCTTCAGATCAGTTCGAGTCAAATGTCTGCTATCTTTCATACAAATCTCAGAAAACTTAACTTTACTATACAGTTTTAATCCCTTAATATATCGGGGAATAATAGAATGTTCATTGGGAACAACCGTATCCTTTGATCCATCATAATAAGAATCAATCGTCCCTCCAGTCATAATAAAATGGATTTCTTTCTTTCTTTCTTTCTTTCTTTCTACCATTACTGAACTAACTATCCAATGATTATATAAGCATTTCGATCCATAAATAAACTCCATATAACAACCTTTATATTCCTTCTCTCTATACGACAAACATGGTAGAAAAAGCAATCTTTGCAGCAGGGTGTTTTTGGGGTGTTCAAACCACATTCGACAAGATCAATGGTGTCATCGAAACCAAAGTAGGCTATACTGGTGGAGATATTGAGAACCCTACCTATGAGCAGGTATGCAGCAAAACAACTGGACATGCAGAGGCAATTGAGATTACGTATGATCCCGATAAGGTATCCTATGATGAGCTCCTGGATATGTTTTGGCGATCCCATGATCCTACCACAGTAAATCGACAAGGGCCTGACATTGGCACACAATACCGCTCAGCAATATTCTTTACGACAAAAGAGCAGGAAACAATAGCCAAAAAATCCAAAGAAGAACATCAAAAAATCATTCACAAGCCTATTGTAACCGAAATTGCTTCTGCAAGCACTTTCTATGAAGCAGAAGAATACCATCAGAAATATCTGGAAAAACGAGGAAGAGCAAGCTGTCACATCTAATCTTAGACTATGGAACCAAAAGCCTGTTGTCATTGCGCGCCAAAACCCTGGTATAGGGAAAAACTGTTCTATATTGTAGTCCTTACCATAGCCCTTCTCGTTCTCTCTTACAATGTCACCCTTCTCCACCCTTTCTTTGACACTTTCATGGATTATCTTAAAATCATCTGGTGGGCAATCCTCCTAGGAATTCTTGTTAGTGGTATCATCGAACACTATATTCCTCAGGAATACATCATGAAATACCTCTCTCAACACAAAAAACGAACGATTCTCCATGCCACACTGTTTGGATTCTTAATGACGGTATGCTCCCACGGCGTTCTTGCTATTGCTATTCAACTCTATAAGAAAGGAGCATCCATTCCTGCAGTCGTAGCATTCTTGCTCGCATCACCCTGGGCAAATTTTACCATGACTATACTATTGTTTGGTTTCTTTGGTCTCAAGGCACTCCTTATTATCTTCTCAGCAATTATCATAGCAATCATTACCGGACTAATCTACCAACTGCTGGAAAAAAAGAAACTCATTGAACAAAGCAAGCCAGTAACGATGAGCAATAATTTCTCTATTCGAGCAGACCTCAAAAAACGCTACAAGAACTACCGCTTTACCCTGGAAGCAGTGCAAAAAGATGTAAAGGGAATTTTAAGAGGATCAAAAGACATCTCTAAAATGATCTTATGGTGGATACTCATAGGAATGATCCTCGCATCAGCAGCCGGGGCTTTCATTCCGGTGCACATCTTTCATCAGTACATGGGCCCCACAATCATCGGATTACTTATTACCCTAGCAATCGCAACCGTGATCGAAGTGTGCTCAGAAGGGTCATCGCCGCTTGCCTTTGAAATCTATCGGCAAACCGGCGCTTTGGGAAATTCTTTCACCTTCTTAATGGCAGGAGTGGCAACAGATTATACGGAAATAGGCCTTCTCTGGTCAAATATTGGAAAGAAAACAGCATTATGGCTTCCGATTATCACCGTACCGCAGATACTGGTTTTTGCGGTTGTATTTAACGTGGTTTTCTAGTGCTATTTAACTAGGCAAAAACAATGGCGCAGACGAGCTTAGCCTCTAAGCTCGAGATTTTCTGAAAGAAAATCGCTCTGCCTGCCCCTGTTGTTGTTGCCGACAAGAGCTACTAACCTTCATTTTCTCCCTTATAAATATCTTCTAAAGATTTATATACTATAACTTCAGAGTAGTACAAAACAAGCAATGGAGGTAATACTCATGAAAAAACTAACAACTATTGTGCGCTATGTATTAGGACTTGCGCTATTGTTCTTCGGTTTGAACGCCTTTTTTCAGTTCATGGGACCACCTGAAATGGCAGGTCCAGCAGGCGAGTTTGCAGCAGCACTCTTTGCAACCGGATATATGTTTCCTATAGTAGCAATTATCGAAATTATTGTAGGATTAATGTTTATTGCAAATAAGTATGTTGCTTTAGGCGCAGTACTGCTTGCACCACTCAGCATCAATTTTGTGCTCTTCCACATCTTTTTGGATTTGCCATCAATCTTGTTTGCTCTGATTATTGCAGTACTCAATGTCTATATGATTGCAGACAACATGAGCAAGTATAAACCTATGCTCAAGCCATAGGTTTTTTTTTCTTTTTTTGTCATTATTTCTAGAAATCAAATAAAAAAGAAAAGAAGTAAAAAAAATAACCAATTACATCCCATTAACGCAATAACCAGCATCCACATACAGGATCTGGCCGGTGATATTTCGGGACAAATCGCTGCATAAGAACAGTGCCAAATTAGCAACATCCTTCTGCTCGATATTTCGTTTCAGTAGTGCCTTCTCTTCTGCGTGTGAGAGCATTTCTGAAAACCCGCTAATGCCTGAGGCAGCCAATGTTGCAATAGGTCCGGCAGAGATTCCATTTACACGAATACCACGCTCACCAAGGTCCATGGCAACATAGCGAACAGATGATTCCAGTGCTGCTTTACAGACGCCCATCACATTGTAATTAGGCATAGCCATCACGGAGCCAAGGTAGGTCATCGCAATAATCGAGCCTTCTTCATTCATCAGATGATTGCTTGCTTTCACAATAGCTGCAAGGGAGAATGCGCTGACTTCCTGTGCAGTATTGTATCCTTTTCGATTCACTTCATAGAACTTACCCTGCAAAAAGTCCTTTTTTGCAAACGCAACACTATGGATAAGATAGTCAAACTTTCCAAACTCTTTCTCAATACGCTTAAAGAAACTTTCAATAAGCTCATCATTCATCATATCACACACTTCCAGGACAGGATCATCAAGCTCCTTTGCAAGCTCTTTCACATAATCGCCAGCCCGCTCCTGATACCCAACAGCAATCTTGCACCCATTATCATTGAGTGTCTTTGCAATAGCCCACCCAATACTTTTTTCTGATGCAATACCAAATACGACTGCTTTTTTACCTTTAAGATCAAATCCAACATCCATTTTTTTGCCCTCCTCTCGCCTCTTTTCTGCTTCTTTGTAGAATTGTTTATCATACGCCCATTTTTTTACTTTATTCATCATCTTAGACATCATGCATCCCCTCCAAAATCATCTATGTGGGCAGTAGTTGATTAATAAAGCTTGCGCTTGAGAATTAAAACTTCACTCCACCCGAACATCAATAGAAACAGGGCTCTCGATCATATCCCATTTACCGTACGTTGCAAAACCGGTAATTAAAGAATCCTGTTTCTTCCCGGAATATTCTCCTTCAATGAGCTTCACACCATCCAGATACAACGCCTGCACCTCTTTTCCCTTATGAAAAGTATAGGACAAGCTGTGCTGCTCACCGTCCATAATATTAATTTTCTTTGTTCGCAATGTAGGCAACCCGGCAAATAATGCTTCTTCTTTTACATCATACCCTACTTTTAGTCCATCAACAGTCTCAGAATTCAGGAACATCAGGTAATCCGCACTTTTGTTGCCAACCATGAACAGGGAGCGAGGCAGGCTGAAATCAAAAATGATAGTCCCTTCATTCTCCTGCTTTATATCCGCCTGATGTGGAAACATTACCACAATTTTCTCAGAGCCCTCATCAACCATGTTACCTGTTATCTTACCTTCCAGGACCATTACGGAGAGCAAAGCAAGAGAAAGAACGATAACGCCGATGAGGTAATGCCTAATCATAGATATTTTTATACAACTATTCACATATATAAAGCTATCTTTTAAACAAAATTTTCTTTTTACCAGAGTACAATCCCATCCTGCTCATTTGCTCATACTGTTCGCGCTCCAGGGTTAATGGTGTAACATTATAGTCATACTTCTCCTTGAACTCAGCACAAATCCGTTTCACTTCATTAGAATCTACCATGGAGCCGATAATCAGGATATTGGCTCGATCCTCTTCTTCCTGCCCATGCAGCAATATTTCTTTAATGCCGGAAATAGAAGAGACAGCCTCAGCAAAATTTTCAATAATATGCTTTCCTTCTTTGAGAAAGCTCTCAAGGAAAACAATGTTATCATTTTCTGCGCAGCGGTATAACTTGAACTTCTTGATCTTGACTTCCTCAACCAGCTGCAACGCAAGCAATTTATTCATATTACGAAAAACAGTGGCTAGAGGAACCTTAGTTTCTTTTGCAATTTCCTGCAAGAAGAACTCCTTTTTCTTATGCAGAAGAAAGAACTTGATGATCGAGAGCAGTTTCTTGTCAAAGAGCTCCTCAAGCAATTTCACATTGATCTTCATTAAATTTTTCCCAGACACACCTATATTTAAAGATTTTCATTTTTAAAAAGTAGTTTTCATAAATGAAAACAAAGCAAATTAGCAAAATAAGCTGAAGGAGTAAAGAAGTAGCCCCACCCGGACTTTCGTGATAGCTACTTATTGTAACTAGTCGATTCGAACCGAGGTCCCAGGACCCAAAATCCTGGATGATTGACCACTACACTATGGGGCTATGAAGGAAATTAGAACTGTGAGAGGTATATAAACTTAATCCTTCTCTAGAAATCAAAAAATTTATAAATTTCGTGAACTTCATAGATCTCATGACAACTACAATCTCTATATCTCAGGAATTAAAAGAAAAGTTGAAAAACTTGGGGAGAGCAGGAGATTCGTACGAGGACGTAATTTCCCGGATGTACGAGGCAAATCGCAAAAATT
>JANQND010000024.1 GCA_028279765.1 Candidatus Nanoarchaeia archaeon
ACCAGTATAGATGACATACAATCCATAGGTAGGAATGAAGAACGCGCTCATAAAAATATAGGGAGCCAGAGACTCATCATTAAACAGAAGAGCAATCTGCTCAGAAAAGCTTGCAATAATCACAAAAAGCAGCGTCCCTAGAATAAGCTGAAACTTCAGTCCGGCATTCTTTATGCTGGTTTGCTCTTTGGGAAGCTCCGCAATGAACTTCGAAATCGCCTTTGGTGTTCCTGTAATAAGCATGATTTGATAGAGAGACATCAAAGAAAACACAACCCCGATGACGCCATACGTTGCAGGACCCAGGAACCGGGCAAGCACGATGTTCATAGTGTAGGCAGTAATCAAAAAGACTACTTCTGCTGCCATCAGGTATACAGTTCCTTTCAATATCTTTGTTGCCATTTGGAATTTGCTATGTACTACTGCAAGATTTCATTCCTTAATAAGCGGTTTAACCGGCTTGCCAAACAATCGCTCCACAAAAAACCCAAGAGTATAACTGCAGAGCGAAATGAGCATAAGCGGATACAGGAGCAAAAACATAAAAAACTTGCCCTTTGCGTGCAAGAGCAGTTTCTTAGCAATAGAGTACGAGCGATAAAAAGGAAGCAAAACAATCAAAATGGGATAATCCATAATAATGTTCCTAGGCAATGTCATCTTTTTACGAGTCTGGCAGGATGTACGGCCGATCCAGTACTGAATAGACAGGGCCTTGAAAAAATCTGTCGTATTCTGATGGCTGATAACAATAGAACTATCAAAATAGGTAGGAACCCCTCTCTTATACAGATACCAGCCATGCACTAAGTCAGTAGAGCGCTTCTGCTCTAAAAAATAACCATATTTCGTAAATACACTGCGCCGAAATCCTACACCAAATCCCATATAGTCCGTGCGTGGCCCAGAAGGGTATTCTGCAAGAAATCCGCTAAATTCAGTCAAAAAAATCATCTGACTTACCGGGTGCACAGGATTCGCATTTCTGGCACCAAAACATACGAGTTCATGCTTTTCCAGCGCCTTATACGCCTTAGCAAAAACATCATCAGCCAGAACAGTATCCGTATCAAAAAAAAGAATCTTGTTCGCTTTTGCTATTTTCGCACCAATGGTGCGGGCCTTGGGAGACGATGTTTGGGATGAAAGCCACTTGCCCCGTACTGAAGGATATTTTTTCTTCGTGTACGTAAATAAATTCTCAGGCGAACTATCAATAAGTATGACTTCGTAGGAGAGAGATTTCCTCTGAGAAAAAATAGAATCCAGTGTATCCATTACGGTCTTTTTCTGGTTATACGATGCAAGAACAATAGAGAGGTCAGGTTTCATAGTAAACCCACCTTATTTTTTGCTCCAGAAGATATTTTTGAATACCCTAATCATTGAGGGAGCATGAAGTAATATATTAGAATAAGATTGGTTTGCAAGCGGACAATGGCATGCGCAGGTATCGTCATTTACATGCGCTCGCACTTTTCTTGCCCGGGTAGAATGCCAGAGCCTGCCGAAATCATAATCAAAATCCCTGATATTTCCCATACTGTCATCATAAGCAAGGATCGCGCACGGCCACAGATCACCATAAGCATTAATATGCACATTGCTGATACCAGCATAGCAGGGAATAATCTGTCTTTTCTCACGTAAAATACGGATCACCAAATCATAATATACCAGCCTGATGGACATGGTCACCCGGGAGAGCAGCGGGAGTGTTTTCATCTGCTCTCGTGTCTCATCCTGGAAAAACCTGATTGCTTCTTCATAGGCATCAGCACCGGGAGTAATATCATCGGTAAGATTGCTCATCTCCGAACGCTGTTCTGCAACCTCGCTGATATAGCTATCGACGTCAAGAGTTTTCGCATAGGCAACTGTTTCCTTCAGATGCTTAATGCTGAAATTAGAAATCACTGTCCCAACACCGACGTACAGGTTTGGGTGATCTTTGCGTAGTTTCTTGAGCCGATCAAGGGTCTCGATCAGTTTTTCCCAGTTACCCTCCACACCCCTGATGACATCATGCTTCTTGCCTACTGCATCAAACGAGGGTTTAATAGTAAAATGAGTACCTGGTGACTCCTCCTCTATAATCTTGAGAATCTTCAGCGTTTGCTTCTCTATTATTTCAGGAGTGAGTGCATTGGTTGGCGTATGAATGATTGCCGGCTTGAGATATTTGAGGGCTAATCGGACAATTTCAGGCAGATCCCGTCTCAAAAACGGCTCCCCTCCACTGATATTAAAGAAGTACGTCTTACCAATACTCTTAAACATCTTCTCGATTTCATCAATCTTAAGCTCATTCTTGACACGCTCTGGATGCTGGCGATGTTTCAGGCCAATATTGCAGGTTTTGCACAGGGACTGGCAGGCATGCGTAACAGAAAACGTAATATTGATAGGCCGCGGAGCAGGCAGTAAACCTATCCGAGCCAGCCTATAGCCAATAAGGGTCGGCCCCAAACGCATTGCTTTTGTTAAAAACGACATATTCAGCTCCTTTCACAATACTCTTCAACAAAGCGGGTATTTCTCCTCATGCTTTGCTGTATTCTTCTTAAATGGTATACAGATTTTAAAAGTTTTGGTGAAATCTTCTGTAGAATGCCATTTATAGGTTTCTTCTTTTTTGTCTGTCTTCCTCGCAGCGTATAATTCTGCTCAGCAAGAACAACAGCCAACTTGTAGGGAGAAATTCCTGCAGATCGCGCACACCGAAGAAGCGCCTGAACAAAGGATGAAAATGAGCCCTTCACGTATTTCCAGATGAGAAAGGAAGGAACTCCATTGCCATGCAGAAATGAGCAGCTTGATCCTCCACTATTTGCTATGAAGTCAGGAATGTACACAATATCCCGGGTATGCAGGGATTCTTCTACTCCATCTTCTAAAGGAAAATTAGTAGCGGGACTAATTACTGAACATTGAAGTCTTCTTGCAACTTTCTTCGTAATGGTACGGGACTTAGCACATAAGAAAAGCACATCACAAGGAAGCGCATAGAGTTCCTCCTTCTCTATTGGAGTGCAATTTATGTAATTCTTGACACAGTCATCTCCGTGCTTTTTCCTCAATCCAATGAGTTTCTTCAGATCCAGTCCTCTCTCATCATATACTGCTCCCTGCTGTGTTGATACCGCAACAACACGAAGATTTAGCTTTTGTCGCTGGATCTGTTCAGCAAGGTAGCTTCCAATGGACCCAAACCCTTCAATACACACTGTTGCTTCATGCGTGTTCTTTTTCAGAAATTTCAACCCCTCAAGAGCACACTGAAGCACACTAAAGGAGGTAAAATATGCAGTATCCTCCAATACAACAACCGGAGCTCGAGCTGATTGAAGGATTGTTTCGATGTCAGCAATGTCAGAACCTATATCTGTACCCGGGAAGTATGTTCCCTGCTGGAAATAGCGTTTCATGTTCTTGCCAAATGACTCCACTATCTTCTTTCGAAGTTCAACAGGACAATTCTTTGGGATTCTAATCCCTGACTTTGCACCTGCAAGGTTCTGTACATTGGCAAACGAGTACTTGAGTGTCATTCCTTTTGCAAGATCCTGCACTTCACGCAAAGTAACGTCAGGAGAAATCCTGATTCCACCGCAGCTTTTTGAATAGCCATTCCAGGCATCAACGACAAAAAATGCTTTGTAGCCAAGTTTTTTATTTTCAAAAATTTCAACCAATTCTGGTTTCTTGCTAATAAGAGAGGTTCTCATAGTTTATCCTGACCTCATATATGATTTTACGAGCTTATATTTACCTGTTTTTTCCAGTGGAATATGCTCGCGCTCAATTACCTGGACTTCAATGTTCTCACCCAGTCCTTTTTGTATGCGCTTGCAGATAAGCTTATTTGTCTTTGAATTGAAATGGGTATTAGGGACAATATTGATATCGATTCTTCCTGTTTTTTGCTGAACAATCTGAAACTGGTTAAAACCACTGATGTGTTCCATAATACCTGTAAGGTGGTATGGAGCAATCAGCTGACCGGTACTTAAAGTTATATAATCAATCGATCTACCAGAAATCACCTTCATCAACGGAAGGGTTTGTCCGCAGCTGCATTTCTCATCAGAAGGTATGCCACGATCACCGATACTATAGCGAATGAGCGGCATTGCACGCTGATGCAGGCCGGTCATGACCAATTCTCCTTCTTCATTATAGCCTACCACATCACCTGATTCTGCAGAATCAACAAATTCGGTAAGAACAATATCAGAGCTGAGATGATACCCCTTATGTTTTTTACACTCCCAGGCAAAAGAGCCAAACTCAGAGGTTCCGAAAAAGTCAATCAGGTCCACTTCAAAAGTTTTGTTAAGGTATCTCCGCGACTGCTTGTCTAATAGCTCTGCATGGGTAAACAGGTGCTTTACCTTTGAAGTATCAGCATTTTCTGCTTCCAGGGCTTGAGCTAAGAGCTTTACATTAGAGAGGCATCCATACACTGCAGTAGGTTTGTAAGAGGAGAAGGCCCTCATCAATTCTATTTGTGATGCTTCAATAGGAACAAGTTTTTTTCTTAGAATGCCGAATTGCTGAATCCAGTTCTGCCAGAAAAACTGTCTATGGATAGCACTGCTCTCATCAAGTTTTAGCATTTTGTCAGTGAGCGATAATCCATTCGAAAACAATCCCCGATAATCCAGAAATTTTTTTACCGGATTATTTTCAAGATAATAAAACGTAAATGGCCTGCCTGTCGATCCTGTAGTCGAGCTTACTTTGCATTTATCATATTCCAAACCTTTCATCAGCAGGTCAGTTATAGGTACCTTCTGCAAATCAGCCTTAGTGCTGATAGGAATTTTTCTCAAATCAGCAAGTGTCCGAATATCAGAGGGCTTAATTCCGGCTTTTCTGAATAATCGATGATAATAAGGAATGTTGTCATATGCATGAGCGACAAGCGCTCTGAGTTTTTTTTCTTGAATAGCGACTAATTCTTCTTTGCCGACATACCGATTCTTCATCAGCTGCCGAAACTCGAAGAGTGAAGAGATCATTTTTTTTCGCCAATAATGTAGAACAAGTGCGCATAGGGTAATTTCAAAAGGAGAGGAAGCGGAAGTTTCTCAATAACATATACTGCCTTCATCCATCCGGGAAAATCAGTTTGCAAATACTCAACCGTAGGTGATTTCCAGTCAATTGTCGTCAAATCCTTATTGATTTTGTGCAGTTTCATATCTCGAATTCCCAAAGAATCAGGCCAGCAAGGGCAATCCACAACACCAAGCTTCTTTACTTTGAGCCCCTTCTCCGTAAAATAGTTCTTCATGAAAAACGGGTTCATGAATCGTACATTACCGTGATTCCAGGGAACACCGGTTATGCGATGCACCATGCGATGAACGGGAAAGCCGACATTAAAGCAGTTCACGGAAACATACATCACCTTATCTTTGCTTACTCTCACGAGTTCAGAAAAAAGCTCGTCAGGATTCTTCTCCTTGCACAGCGAAAGAAAATTCCAGGAAAGATCAAATTGATTATCCTTAAACGGGAGCTTTCCTAAGTCTTTTACCTGCACTTGCTTCTTTGGAGCCAGCTTTAACTCCTTCCATGCCTTTATCGAATTGGCAATACTATTGACAAGCGTCACATCACATCCCTGATGAGCAAACGACAAAGAATACATCGAGGGCATGGCTTTCTCTCCCAGCGCAGGAGCCTCAAGAACGGTCTTGATACGATGCTTCCTCACCAAAGAAGTAAACAGCTTGTGCATCGCATAGCGCTCATAGTTCAAACCAAATGCCTCTACTTCTACCATTTTTAGAAAATTTGGTTTTATTATTTAAAAAAGTATTTGAATTGGCTGCCAATTCCTATTTCTCCCTATTCCTCCTATAAACCACATAAAAGGACAAAGCAAAGCATAAACTGGCAAAGATTTCAAAAGATTCTTCAAGAAATCTAAAAACAAGCTTTTCACTAATCATTTGAAAAAATATCAAGAGAATACCTGCTGAAAAAAGAACAAGAGCCTTGGGGTTCCTAAGGTAAAAATCAAAAAATACCCTGCGGCAGAAGAAAAGATAACACAATCCAGCAACAACATAAAGAAGCAGGATGAAATCATCAGGATGCAGGAAAAAAGTGGAAATGAATCTCCCCAAAGCTGTATCCGAAATCAGAGGAAAAAGAAGGTCATTCCCTAGGTATTCATGCAGCTCAAAAATCTCATCAAAAGAGAGGTAAGCAAAGGCAAGGCCAAGAAAAGACCAAAATGATTTTGCTTTTCCAGAAAATCTAAAGCCTATAAAAAAGCAAACTATTCCAGCAATCAACAACTGAAACATGTTAAGAAAGGTAAATACATTATAGAGGGGATTTTGCAGCCAGGAATTTTTATTGGCGAAAACAAGAAGAACAATGAGGTATTCTGCTGCAAATGAAATAGCGATAATTCTATTTTCTATTCTGGATAGCACTGAAGTATATAGAAGAAGATAGCAAAAGAAAACGAAAAGAACATATGTTGCAATAAAAAGGCCATACAAGGTGTCTAAAGTATGTAAAGCAATTGATCCATCAGGACTAAAACGCAAGGCAAGAGAACCAAGAAAAGAAATAATACCCTCTTTCAAAAGAAAAAATGTAAGCAATAAGCTTAAAGAAATAGAGAAGAAAGTTTTTTTGAGTATCATCCAAACTCCTTCATAAATTTCTTCACAAAAGCACTCCAGGTATACTCTTTTTTCCTCTTCTTCACGCCTGCAACAAGCGTAGCCTTCATGTTTTTCTTATAGAATTGAATAACTGCATCAGCAATAGCCTGAGAATCCCTTGGCTTCACCACAAAACCAGTCACTCCCTCATCAACCACTTCAGGCAGGCCGCCAACATCAGTAACCAGCACAGGAGTATCAAATAAATAGGCAGTCTGGATAATTCCTGACTGAGTAGCAGAAACATACGGAACGACAACCATATCAGAGACTGCATGGTACATGCTCACATCCTCATTAGGGATATATTCATTCACTACAGTTACGTTGTCAGAGAGCCCGAGCCTACGAATCAACTCCCTATATTCATCATAAGACTCATAGAACTCTCCTACGATAAGCAAAGTAACATCCATTTTTTTCAAAATATCCGGCATTGCCTCAATAAGATAGCGCAGACCCTTGTACGCACGCACATAGCCAAAAAACAAGATGACATTCTTTCCTAGCCCATACTTTTTCTTTAGCGCACTAACAGATATTTCTTTGCGCTCGAACACATCATTCAGAGGGTGATGCAATATCTGATACTTGCACCCCGGTTTTAATGCCTTTATATCTTTCAAATCGTCCTTGGACTGCACCACAAACCGATCAGCAGGGCTAAAGGCAATAGAAAGCAGAACACGATCAATCAATGTCCGCTCATGAGGAAGCACGTTATGGCAGACATACGCTTTCTTAAAATCCTGTAAAAACCAGCAGATCACCCAATAAACAAGCGCAAACATCGGATTCCACCACTGAAACACAACTAAGTCAGGATCCTCCTTATTGATAAGTATAGCCGTGCGAATCCAGGAAAAAGGATTCATACTATTGACAGTATGCTGCGCATCAAAACCTATCTTTTTTTTGCTGCGAACATCCATCTGCGAGGTTCCGGGAAAAATGAAAGAAGGATAGAGTTTCTTGAACGAAAACAAGGTAACAGAATGATCCTTCGACAATTCTTCACAAAATCGGGTTGTATAGTGAGCAATACCGCCGCGAAAAGGATACGTGAGCCCAATCATGCAAATTTTCATGGTTTATCGAATCTCTCTTCGAATAACAATATGCTCATCCTTTGAGCTGGTAAACAACTCCCCAAGCAAGCCGAGGGAAATAAATTGTACACCAAGAATAATCAAGAGAATAGTCAGTAGTAGAAGCGGCCGGTCTCCAATCTTCTCATTCAGCCCAAAACGCAGATAGGAGAGGTAACCTCCGATAATAATCCCGGGTATAATACAAAAGAGGCCAATTGATCCAAAGAAATGCAGCGGGCGCTTGGTAAACTTCGTCAAAAACTTTACGGTAAGTAAATCAAAGAATCCTCTGATAATTCGTCCAGCACCATACTTGCTATGGCCGAATTTACGCGAGTGGTGCTCCACTGGAATCTCAGTCACCCTGAACCCTTTCCAGGTAGCAAGAACAGGAATATAGCGATGAAGCTCACCATAGACCTTGATATTTTTTACCACAATCCTGCGATACGCCTTGAATCCGCAGTTAAAATCATGAAGATGCACTCCACAAATAAATGAGGTCAGCCTATTGTAGAAGAATGATGTAATTTTCTTCGTTGGTAAATCCTTTCGTTTTTGCTTCCATCCGGAAACCAGGTCATATCCTTCATTGATTTTTTTGATCATGCGGGGTATTTCTTTAGGATCATCCTGCAGGTCACCATCCATGGTAACAACAATATCACCTTGTGCATGCATAAAGCCGTGATTGAGTGCAGCAGCCTTTCCAAAATTTCGCATAAACTCGATTACACGTACGTTATCATCTTTGTTACGAAGCTTCTTGATTTCTGCAAAAGTGTTATCAGTAGATCCATCATCAATAAAAAGAATTTCATAACTGAGCTTCTCCTTCTTGAGTGTTTCAACTATTTTCTTATGCAAAAGAGCTATATTCTTTTCCTCATCACATACCGGTATGATAACACTTAAATCCAAATCCATTGCCTGCACCTATAACCTTATCAATAATGATATTCGTAGTATATTAACATATCTATTATCTACACTTGCTAAACTTTATTTCTACTCGATCTTTTCTCTCCAGGTCCATTTAACATTGACCAGATAATTCCATAAAAATGCACACAGGATTCCTATAAACTTTGCGAATACATCCGGTACGCCGAACCCTTTATGAAGCAAAAATAAGATACTATTATTAATCACTACACTGGTAAGGGCAACAACGTGAAACTTCATGAGTTTCGTGAACAAATGATCTGTATTCGTGCTATCTTTAAATGTCCAGAGCTGGTTGAGCAGAAAATTATAGACTAAAGAAATCTCATCACCCAGCAGCGAGGAGCCCAGCAAGGTCCAGTTTGATTCTCCGGCAGTACCAAAGAGTATATTTCTTGCGGAGGTAAAGATTGCAAGATTCACCAGAATACCGGATCCACCTACCGTTGCGAACTTCATCATACGGGAAGAAGATTTCAATCGGAGCCGAAGAGCATTCAGAAAAAACTCAACCATGTCACGGGTTTTTAATTTTGTCTCACCAAATTGACGATCGTGAAACACTAAAGGAACCTCTTTTGCCTTGCTTCCTGTACTCAATAGCTCATACAAAAAGGTAGACAAAAAAGCATAGCCACGGGTATGCAGATGAGAAGGGTTCATTTTCTTAAAAGCAGAAGCACGAATGGCCCGAAATCCTGACGTACAGTCATGCACACTGTACATACCGCTCACAACGCGAGCAAAAAAATTGCCACCTCGGCTAATCACCTTGCGCTTCAAATCCCAGTCAGGGGTTCCACCGCCTCTGATATAACGCGAGCCGACAACCAGATCATAGCCCTCATCAATTCCATTCATGAACTGAGGAATAAGCGCAGGAGGATGAGACAAATCAGCATCCATAGAAAAAACAACTTCAGCATTGAGTTTATCGATAGCATGGTTGAACCCGCGAAGGTACGCAACTCCAAGACCCTGTTTTTCCCCTGAAATCAGATGCAAATTCCTGTATTTCTTCTGCAGTTTTTTAACTTCAGCAGCGGTTCCGTCCGGGCTGGTATCATCAACAACAAGAATGTGCATGGAATGTTTCTTGATTTTCTTAAATACAGATTGCAGTTGAGGAATAAGAATACCAATATTCTTCTTCTCATTGTATGTTGGAAGAACGATGATTGTCTTCAAATTCTTTCCCTCCAGTAGTCCAGAATGTCAGAAAGGCTTTTGTCAAGATCAATAGCAGGTTTCCACCCTGTTTTCGAGCAGAACAGCGAAGCATCCCCCTGAAGAAGAGGAATGTCAGATGGCCGCATGCGCGCAGGGTCCTGCTCCACAGAAACCTTGACCTTGCTCAGAGAGAGCAGTTTATCCAATATTTCCTGCATGGAAAACGCGTTGCGCGAGCAGATATTATAGGGTGTTCCTCCATCACATTTCTGCACAGCAAGTACATATGCTCTGACAATATCCCTCACGTCTGTAAAATCCCGCTTTGCGGAAAGGTCCCCCACTTTCATTATGGGATCAGCTCCCCCCTCAATCTCAGCAATTTGCTTGGCAAATGCTGAGGTAACGAAGTTCTCTGTCTGTCCTGGCCCTATATGGTTAAAACTGCGCGCGACAACGACCTTCAGCCCTTTCTTAGTATATTCTGCAGCAAGCCTCTCCGCTGCAATCTTTGATTCGGCATAAGGAGTATCAGCATGCAGGGGATGATCTTCACTAATGGGCACCTTTTGCGGGATACCGTACACATGAGCAGAGCCAATGACCAATACAGTAGGTTTCTTCTCCAGTCCTAGTGCAGCATCAAGGATGTTCTTAGTTCCTTCTTCATTTACTTTCTTAGTCAGCTGCGCATGATCGATACTGAACCGCACGTCACTAATAGCTGCAAGATGAAAGATAACATCCGGCTGTTCTTCCTCAAACACAGAAGAAATCTCATCAGGCTTGAGAATATCCATAGAATGATATTCTACTCCTTCAATGTATGAAGAGGGCTGTGCATTATACGTTCCTACTGCAGTATAGCCTTGTGAGAGTAGCTCCCCAATCAAGTACGGGCCTACAAAGCCGTCTGCTCCGGTTACCAGGGCTTTCATTCGAATCTATAGCTATTTTTTAGCCAGTTCCTCATACCGTTTCAGGTCTTCATCAACCATCATCTCAACAAGCTGCTTAAACGAAACCTTTGGCTTCCATTTCAGTGCCTTCTTTGCCTTTGCAGCATCTCCGAGCAATAAATGCACCTCTGCAGGCCGGTAGAACTTCTTGTCTACTTTGACATATTTCTCATAATCCAATCCTGCCCGCTCAAACGCGATTTTGCAAAATTCTCTGACGGTGTGGGTTTCACCAGTTGAAATGACATAATCATCAGCTTTTTTCTGTTGCAGCATTAGCCACATAGCCTCGACGTAGTCACCTGCAAATCCCCAGTCGCGTTTTGCATCAAGATTGCCCAGTCGAAGCTCTTTTGCAAGCCCGTGCTTGATGCGTGCTACGCCATCAGTTATCTTGCGGGTAACAAACTCAATCCCTCTGCGGGGAGATTCATGATTGAACAAAATGCCACTACAGGCAAACAGATCATAGCTCTCCCGATAATTGATCGTGATCCAGTGTCCATAGACCTTTGCAACACCATACGGTGACCGAGGGTGAAAACGGGTAAGCTCAGTTTGGGGAGTTTCGGTGACTTCGCCAAACATCTCAGAGCTGGAAGCCTGATAAAATTTGATTTTCTTGTTCACAGCGCGAATAGCCTCCAGCATTCTTGTCACACCTAATGCGGTGACTTCACCGGTAAGCACTGGTTGGTTCCAGGATGTAGGGACAAACGACTGTGCTGCAAGATTATACACTTCATCAACATCATATTCTTTGAGGCATTCAATAAGAGAGAGCTGATCGATTAAGTCCCCCTGCACGATCTCAATGTTATCCTGAATATGAGAAATTCTCTCAAAGTTGATAGTTGAGGTTCGCCGTACCATGCCGATAACGCGATAGCCTTTTTCAAGAAGAAATTCTGCCAGATAGCTGCCATCCTGTCCTGTAATACCTGTAATTAATGCTGTTTTCATTATTTATCCTCCAAAACTTCCTATTGCCTTTTTTGTAGATGTACTCGTATTTATAGTTTTTCGCAATATTTAAAAAGGTTTCCAAATATTTACTATCAAAGGGTTACAAAAAAAGAGTATTTTGGTCTCTGCTTGCAAAGATAATACAAATAATGCAAGAATTAAAATACTATCACTCTCTTATAAAAGGACAAAGTATGGAATCTGCAGAGAATGACAAAATAGTTACTCCGCTTATTATCGCGGGAATTTTGATAGTTGGTGTAGTGCTCATTTCTCTGTTAGGCCATTTTGGTGTTGTTGGCTATGTCGTCAAAGTACTTTCCGGCGCTCAGGGAGACCCAAACATTGTTCTCAACATGACCTTTGATGATCAGGCAAATCCCTTCAAAGATTATAGTAATTATGGCCATCAGTTCCAGCAACAGGGAAGTGTTACCTGGTCTGACAAGGGCTTCTGTAAATGGTATGGTTGCGCTAATTTCAGTGATACCACCAGCTCAGATTATCTGAATTCAAGCACGCAATTTACCCTGAACAACGGAATTGCAATCTCATTTTGGGTGTATCACAACATTGGGCCAAAGACGCAGAGCAGTTCAGAAATTGGCATGGGACATTCGGATACAACCACAAGAAAGCTAACTCAGACAAATTCCTACGGAAGAAGAATCGAATTTGACGCAGCATCCGGAGAGGTAAACAAGGGTGCAGGAGAGAGCAACCAGGATCAATCAGGTGAATGGATCCACTATTTCCTGCAATATGACGAAGACCGCGCGTATATCTGGAAAAATGGTGCCCTGGTAGTCAATTCATCAGAGCCATACGGCAACCTGAATTACAATCTTGGAGAATTACTCTACATCGGGAGGATTGCCCCTAATGGCGGTGCACATCTGGATGGCTATCTTGACGAGCTTGTTATCTATAATATCAGTAACTTTGGCCACGCTGATGTGCAGGCAATATACAATGAGAAACGGCTAGGAACTCCACCGGTGATTGACCTTTTCGTATCTAATCTTACGTACTCGCTTCCCTTTGATTTTTCAGATTCACGAAACCGGCTCACACAAGGCGGTTCAATGGATATTTCCTTCACTATCAGAAACCAGGGAACCTCTGCTACATCAGATTTCACCTACACACTCACTATCAGCGGATCTCAGGTCTGCAGTTCACGAATCTCACTTGCTGCACAATCACAAACCACCATTACCTGTCCCTGGACAACAAGCGGAGGCTATCATAGCGGCAGTATTCAGGTTGATGCGCAAAGCGAGATTTCAGAAGACGTAGAAATAAATAACGAATTAAGCGTGTATATTCCCTTCCTTGATCGGCCATTCATGCATTTCAACCAGACTGAGTGGGATAACATACTCCGGCCATACTGCCTTGACGAGAACAATATCATTGCAGAGAACAGCTGTGATTTCTATGACAGCTTCGTTGCAGATGACTTCAATGAGGCTTGGGATGGAAATGATGTTGATCCCCGGGCAAAAAAAGGAAGAGAAAATGCTATTGGGTGCTTCATCAATAACTATGGCTCAACCACGCAGTGCCAGCGTGCAAGAAACCATCTACTAGGCTGGGCAAACAGAGATATTAGCACCTACAACAATGTGCAGGCAATCCATGAGCTTTTCCATGTCGGCATGATCTACGATTTGATGTTTGCTAATCTCACAGAATCAGAATATACTACCGTAAACAAGCAATTTCATGACATCTGCCAGCATGTTACTAATCTTCAGAACACCAGGCCTGACCAGGATGATGACGATGCTATCACCGGAGATAATGGATTCGGATTTGGCTCAGGCATGGGAGGGTTTTGTTATTCGATAATTGGAGCATACCCGGACAATCCGGTGTTAATACAGGAAATCGATCAAAAATACTGGGCAAAAAGCATTGCAGATGAATGGATGGAGAGAGAGATAAGTTATCTGCGATCATTCAAGAATGACTCCTGGTCCAAGTATCAGGAGCGATGGCTATACAAGTTCTATTCGCAGTTCCATCTCGTCGAAAACTGGTGGTTCGAGAAAAAATATGGGTTATCAGACCTGTCAGAATACCAGAATGCGCTCTGCTCAATGGGAAGGGAATTTGTAACCGAAGTACTCGATCATACGTACAATGGAAATACATTGCGAAACGATGAAAACAGGCGATTCAGGGGTGTGCAGGCAGGTGACTCCAATAGTTATGAGGATCCCGGATCGGACTCATTAGTGAGTTGGTCAATTATCGATTATTATGGTCTGCTTTGTGACGATCCTCAGGTAAAAAGCGCTCTTCTTCACTTGCGTGAACTGGCCTACAATCTCTCAGAGAGCACCCGATCGCTTCCGGAAACCTATCTTTTCAAGCAGCTCAAAGAGCAGGCATCAGCACAAAGCCCGGAGGGCGCATTTCCAAAATTCATCTATGATAATGCAAACGATATTGTAACCGTTCGGTCGAATTACACCTACGTGCATGATACCGTCATTCAAATTGATGGAGGGGAAGAGCGCGGATCAGGCCACTCGCTTGCCTCAGGATATTATATTTATGCTTTAGGTGAGCCGTTCCTGGATCATGAGCAGGTTCCTTATGAAGATGATGTGCGAATGGATGCCTGGAAAAACGGCATTTCATTGCAGAATACCGCTCAGTCAGTAGAAGGAAACGGAGGAGTGTTCAATGTTGATTGCGGAGATGTAGGCTATAATCAGTATTACGGCATGAGAACCTGCGAGACGGCATCCTTCGCTTCTGAGTATCCCAATTATCGAAGATTTCCGTTGAGCTATGGGGGAGATATAGAGGATTATATCGGCACTGCTGATGCGCATTTTGCAGGCGCGTATGTCTACAGACCATATTACAATGCTAACCCCATCGAAGAATATTTTGTTAAATTCGGAGATTTGCTTGCCAAACGAACCGTGGTTTCAGGCAATAGCGAGGGAAATATCTATCACAACTTCATCAATATCAATGATGAATTTTCTTTATCTACGAGCGGCACAAGCCAGACATTTTCCCGGACACGGGCAGATGGAAATACTGCCTACCTGGATATTGATGTCATGCACTCTGATAAGACACTTACCTTAGCAGGGGGAGAGACGAGCCTGCAGTATTGTTTCTCAAAGACCTCCTGTTCGGGAAGTAAAAGAGGGTCAGGAAAATATCGGCGAACATACCTGCATACCGCATCCGATAGCATTGATTTTATCTTATCACATCATTGGTACTTGAGTGGAGAAAAGGTTTCAGTTTCTGCAGTCGGAACGACGGATAAAGGAGTTTCTCAGGGAAATAATAATATCCTTTATGATAGCAGTGGAGATAATCAAATCTCCTATGATGGAAAAACAGTAAATGGCTGGGCTTTGGCATACAACGATAACACTGGCGAGATTGCAGCATTCAATACCACTTCTGTTCAGATCGGAGGAATGACAATATTCTCATCGGATGATGCGGTAAGTGTTCATCTTGATCGGAATGCACAGCGTGTTGTGGTAACGGCAAATACCATGCAAAGAAATCAGTATATTGATGAATCTCAGACTGTTCGGGTTACGATCGATGCGCAGGAATTATCACAAAACACCAATTTTGTTATAACAAAAAATGGGCAGGAG
Source organism: Candidatus Nanoarchaeia archaeon (assembly GCA_028279765.1). Classification (GTDB taxonomy): domain Archaea; phylum Nanobdellota; class Nanobdellia; order Woesearchaeales; family WJIZ01; genus JANQND01. The sequence goes on from JANQND010000024.1 coordinate 15,474, forward strand.
AATGTAGCCATTGTTTCCGAATCCGGGACTAGGGTTACTTTTGACATCTCAACGGGCCAAAACAGTGATTATTATACTATTGTGGGAACAGGAGCTGATACCACTGATCCGGTTATTCTCAGCATCACCAATGAATCCACAACGAATGTAAGCTCTTCCATCAAGGTTATCAGCAATGAAAACATCAACCTCAGTGTGAACTGGGGATATGATGCAGGTTCTTTGACGAATAGCGAAGTGAACGCTCTTTATCAGACCACATCAACGGTTAGCCTGAACTCACTTCTTCCTAATACTTCAATCTTTTACAAGATAACCGGTTGTGATAGCTCAGGTAACTGCGCATCAAACAGCTCATTGAACTTCAAAACTTCGTATCACTACACCGCACCAAGTGGAGGAAATGAGAGCGGAAACGAAAGTGGCTCTGGTAACGAGACAGGATCAGGTAATGAAACACAATCAGACCCTCCCCCAGCATCTGAAGGATCATCAAGTTCTTCCAGCTCCGGGGGAGGGGGAGGAGGCGGTGGTGCCTTTGCTTTCCCACGTACAACTGAAGAAACTGCAGACACCGATGATAGCTCGCAGGAAGGGTCTTCAGGGTCATCAAACCAAGGTGAGGAAGATAGTGAAAACTCTCAGGGCAGGTCTGATTCAGGCGTAAACGTCCAGGGAAATGACCAGCCAAGCCCTCCCTCCGAACTGCTTGACGATCCGAACGCTATAACCGGTTTTGTCTCCGGGGTCACCGATGATCTAGAGCCTGGAAATGTAGTTGGCTTGTTTTTAGTAATGATTATTTCTGCTGTTGGAATTTTTTATTATTATCATAGGAAGGAATAAAATTTCCAACTGATAAGTGAAAACTTTATATCAGTAATTCTATTCTTCCTTGCTATGGACTACTATTCACAAAATCCGGATAGATTAGAAGGCCAACCAAAAAGAACGATTGGTGACTATGTAGCACAAAACGGAATTCTAGTGCCTAGGCGTTTTGAGACCATTCAGGAGGCAAAAGATTTCGGGGTTAAGGTCTTTCTAAGAAGCGAACATCCTCAAGAATATGACGGGGCATCTGGTTTGCTCAATAGCTTTGATCTCCCCTCTCCTGACTTTGGTATCACTAAGTCAAGTTCTATTCAGGAGGTAAAAAAACAGTACTTTGCAAATGAAGAAAAGGATCCAACACGAAGTAAATATATCCGCTATTGTAATCTGTTAGGATTAGACCAGGACCAATTCAAAGAGGAAACTTCTTTTTCTGTTTGGGAATATATTGATGGCGTAAATTGGACTATTGTGGCAGATTCCTCTGTTCCCGATAGATATCATGCAATGAGATATCACGAAACAAGTGGAGGAAGAGTGTTAAGGTATTCAATCATTGATAACTTAGAGATATCCAAGAGCTATGGCAAAAATCTTCCAAGAGATGCTGATGAATCCATAGAAGACTTAATTGCACTATATGAAGAGATAAGGCATTTAGACCATTTTGACTCAGATCATTGTCCTATAATGGAATTTCAAACCCAAGAAGGGAAAAACTATTTTCTTCAGTATCATCGAACAAGAGACTTCGTGCAGTCAACCTTCACTCTTGACAGAGAAATGGAAGAAGGAGAGGTTCTAATTCCTTTTGTTCGAGGGGCAACGCCCGAAAGCGGAGAAACATACAGAGTAATAGTACACACGAAAGATTTCTCAACAGGTGATCTTTCATTGGACAACTTAGATGGAGCATATGATATTCATACAAATACCGTTTTCAGTGAAATACAGACAAGAAAAAGAACGGTTCAAATGATAGCTACCAAATACTTTGATTTCGACTTTGACAAAGTTGTCACATCTCATATCTCTAGATCTAAATTGTTCAAGCCGCAAATCTCTATTGTGCATCATAAGAATGATCTTATACCAGAGGGAAAATGGAATCAGTTGATGAATATTGGTTTACAGGAGAAGAAGACTGCATATATAACAGTAAAGATTGTCTCTGACGGCAAAAAGGGGTATATGAGGCTTCTGGATTAATGCAAAGATATTCACCACAAAAACCAGGAACCAGTCATCATAATATATACAGCCAATCCCAGATTAGCAACCGCATGGGCGGTAATGCACGACTCGATTCTTTTGGTTTTATACAACCACAAATTCAGTATAGCTCCGGTAATCATTCCAATGAGCCAGCGGTTATGAGCAAAACCAAAAAACAGTACCGTAACAATAAATGAAGACAAAGTATACTTTCCTATAGGAACACTCTTCCAATCTTTACTAATAATATAGCGCATCAAAAAACTTCTCGTAAAGAGTTCTTCAATTAGCGGTGCAAGAGCCAAAAAGCCAATGAGTTTAGAAGCCAAAAAGAGCATGTTGCCTGGCTCATAAGTAATGTCATATAAGGAGGGGAAAATACCTTCTGCTCCTATCCAGATTACTGCTATCAAAGCCCCGACTATTACAGAAGAAAAATCAAATCTCAGACTCAGCTTATACTCCTTCCAGAAGTAAGTTAATAATCCTATTCCTACAACCACATGAACCGCATACGCAATCTGATCTGAAGCAAACAAAGAAACTGCTGGCCGAATCAGCAGGTATGCCAAAAAAGGAATAAGGTAGGCTTTCATAAGAATATTAACTTCAATGATTATTTATGTTTAATGGTTTAAAGAACTTCAAGACTAATTTTATAAACATACAATCTCTAAACAGGAGATGAGGTGAAAACGATGAAATACGTCGATGGATATGTATTAGTAGTTCCTAAAAGAAAAGTAAAGGAATATCAGAAACTGGCTTCTGAGGCAGGCAGATTTTGGAAAAAGCATGGAGCCCTGGATTATGTTGAATGTATTGGTGATGACTTAAACCCTGACGTAGGAGGAGAAAAAATTCTTACTTTTCCTAAACTGGCCAAACTAAAAAAAGGAGAAACAGTATGGCTTTCCTTTGTAACATACAAATCAAAAAAGCACAGGGATAGCGTAAACAAAAAAGTTGCGAAGGAATATGAAAAGAAATACAAAGATAATCCTAATCAAAAAATGCCCTTTGATGTGAAAAGAATGGCCTTTGGCGGGTTTAAGGTAGCGGTTAAGAAGTCAAACCTTTAGCAACCTTTATATAACAATCATTCCATAAAATTCCTATGAAAGTTCTCATAACAGGCGGTGCAGGATTTATAGGATCGCACATAGCAGACCTCTTTGAAGAAAAAGGATACAAAGTCACTATTCTAGATAATTTATCGACGGGAAGCAAAAACAACCTCTTCGGAAGAAAGCTCATCAAGGGAGACATCAGAAACCTTGCATCGATAAAAAAAGCAGTAAAAGACCAAGAATATATCATTCATCACGCTGCAGCGATTTCGGTTCCTGAGTCCATGGAGAATCCGTTATTGTATAATGATGTAAATGTGACCGGGACTGCCAATGTATTAGAAGCAGCAAAATACCATAAAGTCAAAAAAGTTGTTTTTGCATCGTCTGCGGCAGTATACGGCGAGGCAAAAGTTCCTATCAGTGAAGATTCCTCAGTACTCCCCACATCAGTCTACGGGCTAACTAAACTCATCAGCGAACAGCAGTGTGCATTCTACACCAACGCATTTGGCCTCAATACCGTCTCACTAAGATATTTTAACGTCTTCGGCCCACGGCAGGATCCGCATTCACCCTATGCAGCTGCAATTCCTCATTTTATAAACAAATACCTGAACAAACAAAAAGCAAAGATATTCGGTGATGGCAAGCAGACAAGAGATTTCATCTATGTGAAAAACGTAGCGTTGGCAAACCTCAAAGCAATAGAAAAAGAAAAGGCAAATGGAGCCATGATGAATATTGCCTCAGGCAATCATATCACGGTAAATAAGCTGGTAAGGGACATTTCACCTAGTCTCAAGTATGTTCATGCTCCTGCGCGAAAAGGCGACATCAAACATTCCTATGCAGACATTTCCTTCTCAAAAAGAATTCTTGGAAACTACAACAAAACACCTTTCAACAAGGCTCTCAAAGAGACTCTGGAATTTTATTCTACTCAAAAGTAGAAACCGAAAGGTTTATAAATAAGAAAAGCACTCCTTGTTACTATCGGGGGTAAAGGAATTATAGTTATAGCGGGGGTTAGGAGTGTGACTTCTAGCGTTCTCGATAAACCCAAAACGACATGGAGGAATGCAAAAATGAAGAAACTATTCGGACTGGTTCTATCATTAGCTGTTATGTTGAGCGTTTTTGTTTCAGCTGCAGGCGATGATCTAGACCCTAAGCATATTACCATGGCAGAAACTGATACCCGATATGTTGAGTACTGTGTCTTCGACATCACACCTGAAGACCTGACCATCGACATTATCGTTGATCCAGTATGCCGTGACCAGAACAGCATCAGTGGATGTCAAGCTGCTGACGACAACTCACCAGCTGACTTCAGTGCAACACCTGTTAGCCCTACTCTATCCTTAGTTGGCGGAGCTGGCTGTGTTGATATTGAGCTAACCACAAGCGATGCAAACGGTTTGTTTTACTACACCGTTAACGGTGACCTTGGTGGAGTAATCACCAGTGAAACCGGAACTGCTTACGTACCTGAGTTCGGCACCATCGGTGCAGTACTTGCTCTTCTTGGAGCTGGTGCATATGCAGCTAAAAAGCGAAGGAATTAATTTTCCTTTTTTTTATTATTTTTTTACTCTATAATATCTTGGGGGAGATATCATGAAAAAAATCATTACCTTGATAGGAATTCTAACCTTGCTTGCGATAAGTGTATCCGCAGGTGTTGATTGCTTGCAACTTGCTGGCGATACTAATGGGCCAACGTATTGTTGTGATGACAATCAAAAGGGCTGCATTCCTGAACACGAAGTTCCTGAGTTCGGGGTTATTGGTGGCGCAGCAGCTCTGATCGGTGCCGGTGCTTATGTGTTAAGCCGAAGGAAGAAGTAATTTCTTTGTTTTTCTTTTATTGTTCTTTTTTGATTGTGATTGTGTAATTTCCTAAATCCAGAATTTTATCCACTGATTTCATTATAGTGCCATATTCTACCTTACAAAATCTACTTATCCAGTCCTTCTTTAATTCCTCTGGATCAAAGACATCAGTATCATACGATTTACCTTCCTTTTTTAGTTCCATTTCTAGCTTACTAAAAGCGATTGATCCTGGAAAAGGTATCAAAGCAGAGCAAAATATCTCTTCGAAATCGCTTATTTTCTTGATCCTGAGGGCATGCTCATAAGTTCTCTCTAAAGTCTTCTCGCTTTCTTCTGGCAATCCTAGTACAAATGACGGAGTTACTCCCATTTGAGCCTCAGTAAGTTGTGTGATTGCCTCCAAACTCACTTCAGGAGAGAAGTCCTTTCCTTTGTAAATAGTACGAGCAGTAGTCTCATCACCCGACTCAACACCAACAAAAACATGTTTCACGTTAAGGAACTTCATCATATCTATAGTGGTAGAATTGATAGCATCTGCGGTTGAAAAAATATGAAAGACTGGATTTAAGTCTCTTGGCCTCGCTCTAACCAAATCTTGTAAGAAGTCGATATTTTGCGTAATCGTGTCACTAAAATCAACGACGTAATCAATCCTATGCTTCTCAGTGAGAGAGCGAATTTCGTTCCATACAGAATCCGGTTCTCTAAAGTACACCCCTCTCTTCGGTTTCGTCCTCTCGCAAAATAAGCATCGGTATTTGCAGCCAACATGGGTAAAAATATTAGTTGCTCTGTAGTTGCTCCAGGTTTTATGCTCTTTTTGAAAATTCTCGATGTATGGTCCTAAATCGAGAAAAGAATCTCTATCAGGGATAGCAAACTCATTGAAATTAGGAGATCCATTTACTATTTTTTTATCCAGAGTCCCGTTTAGTATCTCTTCAAATGGCTTTTCACCATAACCTACCACAACATGATCTATAATATCTCCGCTATATTTCAATATTCTGTCGGGTATTGCACTCGCATAAACACCTCCTAAGGCCACTCTAGAACCACGATCTTTAGCTGCGGTAGCTATTTTTAGTGCAGACTCATAATTTGGTGTTTTTGTTTCGATTCCAACGAAACTATCTGGTTTTAGTTTGGCAGTAATTTCATCCATGGAGAGAAATTCTCCATCAAGAATCTCAACTTCAGAGAATGGAAATTTCTGTTTGAGATAGGTTGCGATTGAAACCAGACCAAGAGGTACATAGCACGCGCTGCGAGAATTGCCATCATATCCCTCATTTCTCGGTGGTTGAATTAGTTGAATATTTAACATTTTTTTATATCTGGAATTGCATGAATATCGGCAATAGCTTCCTTAGTTAGTTTCTTGTGCACAGAATCAAAATTCTGTTTACTGTAGTGTAACCTATTTATACCAGGAATAATGAGAGTAACAAGCGGGTTAGAAAGAGAAAATTGTAGTGAAAACTGCGCAAGAGAGGACCCATTATTTCTCTCCATTACACTTTCTAATTTTCTCTTTTTCTCTAGAATTTGTTGCTCTCCAAACATATCAATTACTTTTTTAGGAGCTGGTGGGAGGTTATCAGGGAGAGAGTAATTAGAATACTTGTCTGTTAAAAATCCTCTCAGTAATGGTTCTCTTGCAATTACTGCTATTTCTTTTTTTCGAGCTAATTGGAAAAGCGTATCAAGGCCTCTTTTTTGAAGAGGATTATAGATAACTTGTATTGCAGTAAGCCCCTTTAGCTTATTCTTTTCACAATAGTTAATTGCACTTATCCCTTCTTCATAATTATCAATGGAAATTCCATACCACTCTACTTTGTCTTCATCTCTAAATGATTCCAACAAATGAAATACTTTCCCTTCTTTTATGACTTTCAAATTTGGGTTATGAAGTTGATACAAGAAAATCTTATTCATTTTCAATCTTTTCAAGCTATTCCCTAAATCCTGCCTCAAAAAAGTATCACTAAAGTCCTTCGCATTAATCATCTCGGGCTCAATGTGCCTTCCGCCTTTTGTTGCAATTAGGAGATTTTTCATTTTCGAATTGTTAATGAATTCTCCAATCCATTCTTCTACTTTTCCGCAACCGTATCTCGGTGCAGTATCAATAAGAAAGAATACGTCATCAGGAATCTTTTTGATCGCTTCGTTC
>JANQND010000012.1 GCA_028279765.1 Candidatus Nanoarchaeia archaeon
TCTTCTCCCGGCATCTCTTCCAACCTGGAAGAAATCTCACGCAGAGCCTCTGCCCACCTTGAAGTAGAATCTGCCATCAGCCCTACATTATATCCCATATCTCTGAAATATTCTGCAATCGTAATTCCCGTATAAATCGATGCCTCACGCGCAGCAACCGGCATGTTAGAGGTATTTGCGATAAGAACCGTTCGCTCCATTAGAGGCTTTCCGGTCTTTGGATCAAGCAGTTCCGGGAACTCAGTGAGAACCTCAGTCATCTCGTTTCCACGCTCGCCGCACCCAATATACACAACAATATCAGCATCAACCCACTTTGCAAGCTGGTGCTGAGAAACCGTCTTTCCTGCACCGAAAGGACCAGGAATAGCAGCAGCTCCTCCTTTTACGAGAGGGAAAAACGTATCGAACACACGCTGACCAGAAATAAGTGGTTCAGTAGGATCAAGTTTCTCAGCTAAAGGTCGTGGGAAACGAACAGGCCATCGTTGCACCAAAGTAATCTCCTCAACACCATTGCCGGTATCAATCTTTGCAACAACATCATCAAGCTTATGCTTTCCTCCATTAATTTCCAGGAGTTTTCCGGAAACCTTTGGCGGAACCATGATTTGGTGCGCGATTAATTCGGTTTCCTGCACATATCCCAGGTTCTGGCCAGGCTTGACCTCATCTCCCTTTTTAGCGGTTGCCTTAAAATTATACTCTTTTGATCGATCAAGCGTTGGAACATCAATACCTCTTGCGATAAAATCGCCGGATTGCTTTGCAATCTCAGGAAGAGGCCGCCCAATTCCGTCCAGGATACTTCCCAGAAGGCCTGGTCCAAGCTCGATGCTTAGTGGCATGCCGGTAGTATCAATTTTCTCGCCTGCCTGAAGGCCTGCGGTATCCTCATACACCTGAACAACTCCTTGATCTTCTCTAAGCTGGATAACTTCTCCAATAATGCCCATCTCACCCACACGGACGAGATCAAACATCTTTACTCCTCTCATGCCGGAGCCGGTCACTACTGGACCTGAAATTTTCTTTATTTCTGCCATTATATGTCTACCTCGGTACCTATTGCAATTTTAGTAATATTTTTTAGATCATCAATCTTGGAAAAATCTTCCAAGGTATCCGGAAATACCACCACATTTTGGTATTCCTCCTCAAGCTCAGGAACCATATCAATCACCATCTGCGTGGCAATGATAAATTCCTGCTTAGAGATTTCTTTGATAATCTCTTTTACCTGCTCTGCTGAGGTGATAGAATAACTATCCTTTACTCCGGCAAGCCGAAGCCCCATTGCGAATTCCTCATTAGCAAGTACGATCATATAAGCATCCCCTCAATATCTTTTTTCTCCATTCCTGATGCAATGCCTTTAGCAATAATCAGTAAGTTCTTTTGTTCAATTTCTTTTTTCACAATGTAACTCAATAAAGGGTAGGGTCCAATGCTATAGCGAAGCTCTGTTCCGGTTACTCTTTCGTAATAATGTTGCCAGAGCAGTTTTTCAAAGCTATAATAGCTCTCTTCGCTCTTTGATTCTTCCAGCGCTTTTTGCAACACTTCAGAATATTCCGTGTTTGCAAACAGATCAACAAACTCTTTCATATCTTTGCATTCAAGCGCCTTTTTCGTATCGATGGATCCGATACGAATATCGATTTTTTTCTCCCGAAGCCGACATTTAATCAACGTAAGAATTTGTCGAATTTCCCTGCGCTTGGTAAAAATGCTCAGGATAGCATCTTTATTGTGAAAGGAGGATTTCATAAGAACAGCATCAATGCTTCTGATAACATGTTCTTCAAGCGCAAGATCAAACTCTTCAACACTCTGATATTCGGAATCAAAGACTTCTTTATAGTTAGAGTCGCGAAGCACAACCTTCATATCAGCAACACTTTTGGTATCATGCAGGTGTGTCATAAGAGCTGGATTAATGCTTCCAATCGGTGCAAGAAGTGTCTTATCGATAGGAGTATTGGACACTCTGGATCGATAAAACGTCTTGATAATCTTTGCCTCAACGATCATCTGATAGATATCAAACACTTTTTGGAATTTCGCAGGAGAAATCTTACGAATATCCTTCAAGGACTGAATGAAGCCCTCTTCCAGTGCCATATTGAACTGAGTAATATTGTTCTTCTCAATATTCTCTAAGTACGGCGCATACTCGCTATCCTTCAGGCTGTTTACGAAGTCCTGCAGCGTAGAGGAGCCTGCAAGCTGGCTAAGTCGTGCTTTATCTGCGATAGCAGAGCTACGTGAGATAACCCTGGCGTTCGCATACAAATATGCAGTCTCTGCATTCGTTTTGTATACGGTCACACCTACAATAGCTACCGCAGCTGCAATTCCGCTAATCGCCATAACCAAGCTCATGCAAACAACTCCTTAGATAACATATCTCTCAGTTTTGATCGCTCTGACGCAATAAAGGAAGGGTACGTAAAATCAAAGATTTCCTTATCACTCTTCACGATAATTCCCTGGATTTTATCATTGATAACAATCCCCGGAAAATCCTTCTCATACGACTTCTCACTGCCTTCAAAAGAAGCATTCTTGATCTTTGCCGCAGCCTTTTTGACCAAAGAAACATATCCTTTACTCTTGACTGCTTTGCCAGCTTTCTTCTGCGCAGCATCAAAGATGTCTGAAAGAAGCTCTTCTCGCTTCTGCTCATACTCCTGCTTAGCAGAGAGTTTCTCCTCACTAAGGGTTGTACGAAACACGTTATGCTCTTCTGCCTCAATATCCATCTTCGTGCGGTTAAGGGAGCGTTTATGCTTTTCAAGAAGAGTTTTCTTAGACTCTTCAAAAGCTTCTTTTTGCTCAGCCTTAAACGCATCAAGCTTGGTAGCATAACTTTTTTCGATTTCTTTTTTCAACCCGTTAAGGTTTCCGCTGACTTGCATTTAACCAAGTACTCCTAGTCCAACGACCAATAAGATCAATGCGATGATGAATCCAAAGATAGCTGGTGTTTCACACTGTCCTGAGAAAACCAAACTCGGAGCAAATGCATCCTGTGATTTTGCACAGCTAACAATTCCTGATCCAGACACAATTCCTTGTGAAATGGACGAAATTCCGGTCAATCCAACAACAAGGCCTGCACCAAGCATGGCAAGTCCAGCCTCAGTTGATACTGCCTTAGCTGCACCGCCAAGAAGTCCCGCACCCATCAAAATCAATAGCGCAGTAATAAACGCATAGATGGTCTGTGTCTGTGGCAATGCCTGCAGAATCAACGCATTCTTGAAATTCTCTTTCTTTTCCGCAACAGCTCCTGCTCCCGCAACACCTGCTGCTTTTACTCCGAAAGCGGTTGAGATACCTGCAACTCCCATAGCAATGGCAGCACCGGTCACCGCATATACTGTTCCTAGTGTTATACTCATTTTATTCCTCCTCTAATGATCGTTTTTTGTATTTGCTCCACCGAAGGGAACATATTTCTTTCCTGCTCCCTCATAAAATCGGGAAAAAAATTCCAGGAAATGAAGCCTGACTGAATGAACAAATGCCCCAAGGCCATTCATAGCCATATTGAATGCATGTCCTCCTAAAAAGACAAGAACTGCAGCAACAGGCCCGATCCAGGGGATACCCCAGACCAGAATAGTCATAAAATTCACCGCAAGGGCAATGCCTGTGGTTCCCAGTGCAAGAGCGGTAAGTCTTGCATAGGAAAACAAATCCCCTAAAAATCCAGGGAAGCTAAAAAGGGAAAGGACAGCAGAAATTCCTCCTGCTTCTTTGAACGTCATACCAATTTGCAGCAATACTGATACTCCAAGCAGAACATATCCTATCATTTGCTGCTGAACGATAAATGCAACAATGCAAGCCATAAATAATATCCAGACACCTTGCTTGTGGACTGCATCAAACATTTTTTTCTTGCGAACATTCTCAAAAAAGCCGATAAGCATACCGGTAAGTAAATGGATAGCGCCAATAGCAAGCGCAATAACCATAACAACCATCACATCATTGAGCGCATCAAGCATAGCCGGTACCTTGAATCCAAGTTCCTGGAAGAAATTTCCAAAATAAGATCCAAAGAGTGCACCAAGCACTAAGGTAAGGATTCCAAACCCGGTCAGGATAATTCCAATATTCTTCGTTGCCTCATGATAGCTGCCTTTTCCGTTAAGTAATAATACTCCTAAAGCCAGAAGAAGGAAACCGTACACCGCATCGGTAAGCATGAATCCAAAAAAGAATGAAAAGGTAATAGCAAGGATAGGGGTTGGGTCAAAATCCTTATATCGTGGAAGGGAATAAAGTTCCATAATACCTTCAAAAGGCTTGACAATACGCGGGTTATTCAGTAACGTAGGCGCATCCTCTCTTTCATGGTATAATATATGGTACTTGATTGCCTTTTCCTTGAGGGTCTTGGTGAACTCAGTCCAATTACTCTTAGGAACCCAGCATTCAATAATACTAAATGAATTTGAACCTCTCACTGAAGAGAGTGCCTCTACACGCTCCTTGAGAGAGCCTAACTCTTCTCTGAAATACTGAAGTAGGCTATGATAGGTAATATAGAGTTTATGAAGTTCCTTGACTTTCCTGTTCTCTTCATGCATTAAATTGACATTTTCTTCTTTGAGCGATCGGATAAGATCCTTTGGCTTCATGTCCTTGTAAGGCACAGAAATCGCATCAAATCCGATCTCATGTAAGAATCCGTCGATTTCTTCTGCATTTTTATGCTGGTGAATAACAATAATAAGGGCAGCTTTTTTATCGAGCTGATCTTTAAGAATGACAGCTTTTCTTTTCAGTTTGGATTCAATTTCCTCCATATCTTCCAGATTAATAATGCCAATGATCGTTTTCAGATATTCTGTAGCCTCTAATAATGACGTCTCGATTGCAGGAAGATGCTTGAGATTCTCCATCAAGTATTCATTCTTATTCTTCTGCTCATTGATTTTTTTGATCTCTTCAATATGATCGCGTACGTTAGTCTCAACAATATCCAGGCATTCTTCTGTCTTGGTAAAGATTTCCTCTTTTGCAAGCGGCTTTCGCTGTGGATGCCTATGGTGCTTCTTGGAAAAATACTCTTTGAATATGCTCGGCTTTTTCTTATGCGCATAATGGTTAAGATTATCCCATACAAATTCTAATCGAGAGTACAGGTTAAGGATACGCTTCTCATCCTCTTCAATTTCGATTGGCTCCAGGTCATTCTCTGCTTCCTTGATCTCACAAATCTTTTCCTGGTGCAGGGAACTAATCACTGATGAGAGCGCCTGCTGCGGCACTGTTGCAATCGTCCGGTACATAGTTTCCGACTTAAACATCTTGCGCTAAGAATTCTGAAATAATAGTATCACTTGCCTCTTCCATCTTTTTTCGGGCATTTTCAACTTGCTTGCTATGCTCTTTATAATCATTAATTGCACTTGTTGCCTCCTTATTGGCACGCTTTTGCGCTTTTTTAAGAAGCTGGTGCTTTCCGGAGGTGAGCTCATAAATTTCCATTTCCTGCTTTTCCAAAAGCTTCTTGGTTTGCCGATCGATAGCATCAACTGCTTTCTTTTTTTCCCGCTCCAGTTTCTTTTCCTGCTGCTGCTCAAAGTGCTTTAAATCACTAATAACCGAGATGTCTTTTTTAGCCATGTGTATATCCCCATTTCGTCTATTTTTCGATTTTAATAGTTCCGACTTGTTTTATAACCCTTTGCTATAGAGTATATGGAATGTATTTAGTTCTCTATTTTTCTGGTAATGGACCAGTCCAATAATACTTCTGAAATATTAGACAGGATTCTCTTGATTCTGCCCTCATTGGCATTTTTAAGATTATCCGTTTTATTGTCTTTGAGTTTGTGAACCTGTTTGGTGAATTGTGCTGCTTTCAGATAGTCTAAGTTATGCGTGTCTTCAAGGTTTTCTTTGAGCATTTCAATCAGTTTAAGGACCTTTTCCAGATCTTTTTTTTCCTTTGGATCAACAAGAATAATATAATCCACGACCCTTTCCAGCTCTGTCGCAATCTGCAGCGTATAGTGCATATCAATCGGCTTGATCGTGGTGCTTTTATTAAGCACAAGGGCGCTAATAACCGATTTCTGAATCAGGGTTTTTGATCGGTCAATCTCTTCTTCATACTTATTGATAAGCTCAGCATCATGATGCTGAATCATAATTAATAAGAGATTCTTGATCTTTTTGAGCATGGTTTTGAGAAGAGAATCAGGGTCTTTGAGGTCCATACTCTCTTCATAGGTAATATGCTCTCCATCCAATTCAACGAACTCCAGTTGAGAAATGATCGTTTTCTGCTTAAAGATACTCGCAACATCAATCTTTTTTTCCATGCGAATGCGAAATGAGCTTGTGGGATTCACATAGCAAGCCATAATAATATTCACTAAGACATCCTTAAGATCAGCAGGAACACTCAAATCAATGACTTTTTGCTCCTGTTCTCTCAGATCAGGGCTGATCAATAACGATCCGTCATTATTTTCAATAACCCGAACCTTCGTATCAGAAGTAATCTTATTCTTCTTGCACCAGCCCGTAGACAAGTACACATAATGCATCTTCCCCGTGCGCTGCACATTGCGTATTTCCATGTATTTAGTAGTATTTAGTATGTATTTATAAATGTGGTGGTTCTGGGGATAAATTATTTATTGAGATGGACCCGGTAAGATTTCATGGAGAAATTCTACATGATTCACATGGTGATTAAACAGGGATACCCTGCTCCAACATTACTGGATGTTTCATTCGCAGATGTTGATCATCATATACTTTATCTCCCTGACCACAAAAAAGGCATTGACCTTACTCCAATTGTTCCCCAATATCAAAGTCTCTGTGCACGTTTAGGAACACAAGTTAAAAGATTGGAAAAGCAGTACGTACAAACAGTGGAAGATTTTCTTTCTGAGAAGGCTAATCCGGTAGATTTGACTGAAGAATCCCTTGTTTCGGGACCTTTCTGCATGGGTTTTTATTATGACCAATATACCGATCCTCAGTATTCACCTATAGTCAAAGCGATGAACTCATTTTTTTGGACAAGGTGGGCTTTGATAAACAAAGAAAAAAAAAGAAATAAAGCAGTTACAAATCTTGAACAAGTGTGTCATCAATTTAATTTAATTGAAAAAGTCTAAAAATTAATAAACCCAGCACTTCTCTTTCTTCTCATGCAATTATCAATCACCAAAGGTAACAAGAACACCTTTATCCAATGCCAGGACCAAATTCTAGAAATCTATCTAGACACGGGCACCACCGGAGTAATGGAGCAATACATGAACAAAGAAGAGGAGACAGCATACATGCTCAAGCTCTTTGATGCACAGGGCTATGCCTACTATGCTTTTAATCAGGGAAAATTAGTTGGCTTCATGATCTCCTGCAGCTTAGATCATGATGAATTCTTACCTGATTCCATAAAAGATAAATTCCCTATAGGTAAATGCTATTATATCTCGGAAATGCATGTAACCAAGCAATATCAACGTAAAGGAATCGGATCTCAGCTAATGAAAAAATTCATAGAAGAAATGGACAAGTCGAAGTGGGAGTATTTGTTCATTCGAGCTTGGAAAGCGAACACAGAAGCAATCAAATTCTATCAGCGAAACGGGTTCCAATTAAGCGAAATTATTGATCAGGAAAAAACCAAAAAAGATCAAAGCGGAACCTTCATGATTCAGAAGCAGTATTTGTGGCAAAAAATATGATCTTACTCCTTTCTCTGGCTAATAAACTTAATCATCTCGACCATGCGAGAAGAATAGCCCCACTCATTGTCATACCAGCCGGTCACGCACAAAAGATCATCATCGACGATCGTGGTTAATTGAGAATCGAAGATACATGAGTGCGGATTGCCGACAATATCCGTAGACACCAACGCCTCCTCCGAATATTCCAAAATTCCTTTGAGATGATACTGAGACACATTTCTAAAAAGTGTATTGACTTCATCAGCACTAACATCTCTCTGGTCAAGCTCCGCAACAAAATTCACCAGAGAGCCATCCGGAGTAGGAACACGAATAGCCGAGGCAACTAATCTGCCTTTTAAGGCAGGAATCACCTTCATCACCGCTTTAGCAGCACCAGTTGATGTCGGAATAATATTCAACGCGGCAGCTTTTGCCCGCCGCAAATCTGCATGCGGAGCATCATGCACGCGTTGATCGCCTGTATAAGAATGCACCGTGGTCATCACACCACTTTTAATGCCATAGTTATCATTGATGACTTTTGCCATCGGTGCAAAACAATTTGTAGTACAGGACGCATTGCTTGCAAGCCGTTCCCCTTCATATTCATGCTCATTCACTCCTAAAACCAGCGTTTTCACGCCATCGCCTTTTGCAGGAGCAGACAATAACACCTTCTTAGCACCAGCATCAATATGCTTCTGCAGCCCGTCTTTATCACGGAAAAATCCTGTGGATTCAACCACTACGTCCACATCATGGTTATTCCAGGGAAGATTCGCAGGGTCTTTTTCAGCATACACGGCAATATCCTGCCCGTTCGCCTGAATCATGTTCTCGTAGGCCATCAATTTATGCGGAAAAGGACCATGAATAGAATCATAGCGAAGCAGGTGAGAGAGTGTTCCGGGGTTTGTCAAGTCATTAATCGCAACAATACGAATGTTAGGGTCAGTAATTGCTGCCCGAAGAACTAAACGGCCAATACGACCAAAACCATTGATTGCTACCTTTATCATTATACACCCCTTTTTTCAATAGAAAGACTGAATTTACTTCTATTTAAACATTTGGTTTCATCTGGCAACAATGACGCAGATGACTTGGGGGTTTCCCCCGTCGGGGTAAGTCATAGCTCAAGCTTTGCCTGAGCGTCTGCCGTCACTATTGTTGCAATTATCTACTCAAAGAAAAAAAAGTCAAAAAAAATAAAATCAAATCTTAGCAAGAGCCTTATCAATCTCCTCTTTCAGAGCATCTTCCTGCTTGAATCCAATAATACGATCAACTTCCTTTCCATTATTGAAGACAATCATGCAAGGAATGCCTCTGATAGCTAAGTCCTGGGCAATATCACCGAACTCTTCAGTATTGAGCTTGGCAAACGTGAGCTTCCCCTCATACTCCTTGCTCACTTTCTCGTACACAGGACCTAATGCCTGACAGGGACCGCACCAGCTTGCCCAGAAATCAACGATAATAGGAGTAGATCCTTTTGTTACATGCTCTTCATAAGTTTCTTTGTTTAGTTCTATCATTTTGAATACCTCCACTGCGATTATCCCTAACCCTCAAAAATATTTAATAGTTTCTTTTATCCTTTTTAAGGCTATTTGTATCCTCAAAACGCTATGAGATGATAACCCCATTTGATCGCTCGTATAACACTTTTCCCTGATACATAATCTTTGTGGTGAACGTATGGTCTCCAGAATCAATGCTGCGATCCAGGGAAAAATCTGAAAGCGACAGGACATAAGTATAATCTCCCGTATATCCTACACCAGAAAAACCGATCTCTTCATGCACGCCCTCAGCAAGCTCATATGCTGTTCCTGATTTTTCAATGAACTGCTGAACACTCATGGCAGATCGCTGATCGTCAAGCCAGACCTCGATCACTGCATTCGCAGGAATAATCTCTCCCTGATGCGTTGAGAACGCCACCTCAGCATCTACTTGCTGCTGTGTAGAATTCGGATTATAGACCGCAAGCCCGGTAACTCCGGGTTTGAGAAAATAGAATGCAGAGAGGAGTATGAAAACAGAGCAGATAGGAAGCGCAACCGAAATAATGTTTTTCTTATCCATTGTTTTTCTGATTGTTTTGCTTGGTGATTTTAGCAACAAAAAACCCCTCTGTATCATTATCCTGCGGCCAGAGCCGAAGGCATTTTTGAACCTCAGGAGAATACTTCTTTCCTTCAAACTCTTCTATAATAGTTCCTCTCTTCAATCCTTTTAAGCTTATCTTTTCCACCTGTGCCTGAGGATATTTCGTAAGCAAATAATCAACAATACCCTCATTCTCTTCCGGCTCAAGAGAGCACGTGGAATACACCATAGTTCCTCCTTCTTTCAAAATAGAAAAACCAGTCTCAATCAATCGCCTCTGCTCTCCTGCAATCTTTTTGACCATATTAGGGTTCCAGATGCGAAGCGTCTTGAGGCTTTTTCGAATCGTTCCCGTTCCGGAGCAAGGTGCATCAACTAATACACGATCAAACGCCAAACCTGCCCTTGCAAACTGATGGCCTTTCATCAAAGTAATAATTTCATTACTAATACTCATACGCTGAATATTGATACCTAAGGCTGCTAATCTCTTCCCCTGAAAGTCATTGGCGATCAACATTCCCTCATTACCCATATATTGAGCAATCTGGCTTGCCTTCGATCCGGGTGATGCACACATATCAAGAACTAATTCTCCTGGCTTTGGATCCAAAACAACAGGGGGAACCATGGATGCTGCCTCCTGGATATAGATATAGCCTAACTGATGCTCAACCGTATTGCCGATATCTCTGCGATACTCATCCCCCTTGCCCTTGTGATCTATCCAGAACCCTTCCCTGCACCAGGGAATCGGATCCAGTTTCCAGTCTTTTTCTAGTCTCTTCTTGCAATCCACAACAGAAATCTTCAGGGTATTGACGCGAATGCTCCTTCTCAAAAACGATAAGGAGTACTTCTTGAACTCATCCCAGTCCGTCATCTGGCTATATCGTTCCTTGAAGCCATCCTTAATTTCAATGTTTTCCGTATCCGGGATTGGTTTTGGCATAAGAGAACAGTTTTCTTATGCTATAAAAAGATTGTTAAGAAATAATTAATCACTAAGAGATAGTAAAAAAAGAAAGCCTTATATGCTGATTCAGAACCCTGAATATATGCCAAAATTCATGAGTGATTACTCCTTAGATCATTTGCTTCTCTCAGCTACAGCATCATTTACGAAGTCAGCAATCGTAGCAGAAGCTCTTAACCCAAGAGACAGGCTTATATCAGATATCGAAATCGCGCACGTTGTCAACTCTATTGCTCATTCAGAGCAATATAAATCTTTGCAGGTAGATATACCTGGAACTAAGCAAGGGTATAGGCATCATCTCAAGACAACACTTAATCCATTTGTAAGAAATGTCCCTAGGAAAGGGACTGCTCTCAACAAAGATGGAAGGTATTTCTTACAGCCAGTTGCCAGATATGCATTAAGAACTATGAAAGAATTAGGGTTTGACTTAGGTAGAATCAACATTGTTGATAGGGATATCGAGTCATTCAGAGCGATAAATAATCTCATTTTTAAGGAGGGATTAACCAAATCAAGAGATATAAGGGACAAACTAGGTATGACTGCAGGTCAAAGAAGGTTTCGTGCAACGATCAATGACCTGAAAAATCTTGATCTCGTCACAACGGAAATTGTTTCAGCAACAAATGGAAATTTTGGCTCACTTCATATCTATCCCACAGAGAAAGGAGAACAAATAATCTATGGGCTTGAAGATAAATTCTTCTCCGTTATAGAGAATTATGCTATTGCATGTGAATTGGGTCTAGGTCTACGTGAGCGAGCGAAATATTTGAAAACAGCAGAGCCTATAGAAAAAAAATTGAACATTAGGTATATCGGTGATGATAGTAGAGTGAAGGAATCTGTACATGGGATGTTCAAAGGGAGTCACCAATATGGTATATACCTTTTGGAAACACCAATCTCGGAAAGGAATCCTACAGTAACTATCGTTGATACAGATAGTGCGAAGCTCAGCCTAAACTATGGAAAAGTAATTGCACTTTCCAACTCAAAGGAGAAAGCACAAAGATTACTAATAAGTCAGCAAGCAGACAGGGTGTACAACAAATCATTGATCGGTAAAGGAGATGAATTCAAGATGTATGTACTTGATTTCGCTCTCTCAAACGGGAAACAAAATGGGCACAGGAAAGAATATAGTCATAAAAGAGAACTTCAACCCAACATCTTAACCATATAAGCACCTTCCCGCTCATACCCTAGTTTCTTATAATACTCACGAACACCAACACCGGAGATAACCACCATCTTATCAAATCCGTTCTCAGAGGCAATGGATTCAGCTTTAGCAAGTAACTCCTTACCAACACCACGGTGCTGCACATCACCTTCTGATCCGATTGCGGTTGCCATCCCATACACATGCAGCTCACGAATCAACACGGAAGTAGAACTAATCTCCGATCGAAGCTGCGAAGAAGGAAAGCGCAATCGACAAAATCCGATCAAAGCATTATCCTTCTGAGCCTGGATAAAAAACTCCTTTCCCTGTGATGCAGTATACTCTATCACATCAACAGTATAACCGGAAATATCTGAAACAGTGGTACGGCCAACCTCACGAGCGCGAATATCCTGCGACACTATCCCTTTTTCCTTTGCCAGGGCATCCACATACTGGCGAAGATTCGTTCGCTCGACACCATCTTCAGTCATATACGTAGGAATATCCCGCTGCACGCGCATCATGCGGCAATACGGGGGAATGAACGGCATGAAATCAACAATCAGTTTTGCAGCATCAGCAGCTTTGATCGGCTTAAATGTGCCCGCTTTCCAGTCATCATAGAGAGCAGTTCCTTTCAATACCATGCACGGATAAATCTTAATCATATCCGGCCTGTACTTATCATCAGAAAATATAGTTTTCAATGAGGCGAGATCCCGATCATAGCTTACCGTAGGAAGTCCCGGCATCATGTGATAATTAATCTTGAAGCCCATATCCTTTAAAATCCTGGTTGCATCAATGGATTCCTGAATACCATGTCCGCGATTAATGAGCTTGAGAACCTCATCATATACCGTCTGGATACCAACCTCAACGCGCGTGCATCCTAATTTAAGCATCTCATTTGCATGCTCAAGCAAAGCAAAGTCCGGTTTCGTCTCGATCGTAAGCCCAATGCAGCGAATATCTGCGCTCTCGTTTTTTTTCTGTTCCTCTTCAAGCGACGTTCTCTTCTCCTTTAAGGCAAGTAATTTAGCATGCAGCCGGTCCAATCGCGTATCATCATGAATATCACCCGGCAACTCAAAGAACTCCTTGAATCCTTCCAGATCAAATTCGCCATTCTTGAAAAAAAGGTCAGAAAAATCATTCATTGCCTTGAAACACAATTCCGTAAACTCTTCCTGATATTCCACAGAAAGCCCGGGCAATGTTCCACCCATGAAAATCAGATCAACCTTCTCGGGCACATGCCCCGTAACCATGTATTGCTCTAATCGGTTCATCACCTGCAAATACGGATCATACTTGTTACGAATAGCTCTACGAGTAGTTGGCTCCTTACCTGTATACGACTGCGGTACATTGCCAAACACCGATGCAGGGCCGCCTGGGCAATACGTACAGGTGCCGTGCGGGCACTTATGCGGCCGCGACATAAGAGCAACCGGCGCAACACCGGAGATGCTTCTCTGAGGCTTCGTTAAAAGAAACGGCTTCACCTGCTCCAAATCCTCTTTACTAATATTCAGCAAGACTTCAATATCCGTAGGAATACGTTTCAAATCATACTTCTTGCACAGTTGTATCTTCTGTTTGGAGAGCTTATCTTTCGATGGCTTTGCCTCTTTGATATACGATACTAACTCCTGATAATATTCCTGCGACATAGACCAAAAGAATCGCCTGAGGCTATTTAAATGTATACACCAATAATAGTAACATGCAGGTCTCAAAGAACAGACAGCAACAATGGCGCAGACGGCGAACGCAGGCAACAACATTGGCGCAAGCGAGCTTAGCATCTAAGCTCGAGATTTTTGTGAGCAAAAATCGTCTTGCCTGCCCATGTTGTTGTTGCCTGCTTCATTATTATTTAAAATAGAAACCCAACTCCTTATCAAAAACCATTATAAACAATCTACCACCACAAGAATAAAATGAAATTAGAACTTATCAAAGATCACATCCCCGAAAAGCTCTACACTATCTTAAAAAAAGATATCAAAGAATTAAGGCCAGCGCAAGCAAAAGCAATCGAGGCAGGACTATTCGAGGGAAAAAATCTTCTGATTTGCACCCCGACCGCATCCGGTAAAACCTTGATTGCAGAGCTTGCAGGGGTAAAAAATATCCTCGAAAACCAGGGAAAAGCAGTCTATATCGTGCCATTAAAAGCACTGGCAAACGAGAAATACAAGGATTTCAAGAATAAATACGGATCATCCCTTAAACTTGCCCTATCCATAGGAGATATTGATGCGACCGACTCCTATCTGGCAGAATACGATTTCATTTTTGCAACATCTGAAAAACTCGACTCTTTAACAAGGCATCACGCTCCCTGGCTAAAGCACATTAAAACAATCATTATCGACGAAATTCACCTGCTCAATGATCCGGGGAGAGGACCAACACTGGAAATTCTCATCACGATACTAAGAAAACTCCTCCCTAAGGTTCAGATCATAGGACTCTCAGCAACCATCGGTAACCCTGAGGAACTAGCCGAATGGCTTGGCGCAAACCTGGTAGAAGATACCTGGAGACCGGTAAAGCTCGAACAGGGAGTCTATCTGGATGGAGAAGTGGAATTCAGGCAATAACCTTCTTTGCCTCAACATATGCCTGACCGAGAATCGTATAAAAGATCACTCCAAAGGCATAAGCATACACTAATAAGAGAGGAGGGATAAGGATAATCCCAATCAACGTGATAGCAAGCAGGACACACACAATTCCAAGTACAATAAATGATCCAACGCCAATCAGTAATGCACTGAGCATAGAAAGAGCAAATGGCGATGAAAACGCAATCCTAACAATGTATCCAATATCAAATGCATCTCCCCATTTCTGTTTTTCTAAAAACCTGAATAAAGCAGCATTCACAATAAAGCCGTAAATAACACCGATAAGAATCATAACAGGAATAAGGATAGGAAGCTTGGGCGCAATCTGCCAGAAAATTTCCTCCTCTTCAAAAGACTCGGTATCATGCATTAGCATGCTCAATTCCGGTCCAAGGATAACAAAGCTAAGCCCGGACGTAACAAGCATCAGGGGAATCTGATAAGCTAATGTTATAAGGGCAAGCTTTACACCAGTACGGAATAATTCGCCAAACCCTGACCAGGCAGGAAGTGCAAATTTCTTTTTCGCAGCCGTGGTACCGCATTTCAAAAAATAAGCAGTAGGAATAGCAAACACAAAAAGCGAAACAATAGTGGGAAGGAAATTCACTACCGGGTTCTTAGCTACAGCCTGGACAAAAGAGAGAGGAATTAGGAAAACCATGGCAAGAACAATGAAGCCAAATAGAATCAAACTGCCGATGCATAAATTTCCAATATCAGTAAAGGGCCGCTTCAGGGACTTCTTATAGTCAACCATAGACAATCACTCTCTTTGAGCGCTATATAAAGATTGCGATCTTCCCAATGCTCATTAGATTCTTCCACTGAAATATCGGAAAACCGATAATTATATAAGCACCCTTTGAATCATCACTAACAAACCTTTAAAAGTTCAAAAAAAACCTCTTCAAATCTGAGTCTACATAAAATGCTCGAAAACCTGCTCGGAAAACTGGCAAAGCTTCAGGAAAAATACCCCCTGATTATCGTTCTTCTCATTCTTACTGTTACCTCCTTCTTTGCATACTATGCTCTGCAGCTGGAAACAGACTCTAACTTTGATGTTATGTTCTCCGATGATACCAACACGATTCAGCTCAAAAACCTTCTTGCAAGCGAATTTGGATCAACGGACAGCCTCTTCATCGTAGCAAAGATTGATGAGGAAGTCAGTGATGTGACCCGTGTGCAGGATATCCGCCATCCGGACGTGCTCAAGGCAATGGCTGAGCTAAAGGCATCGTTGGAATCCGAGACTTTCGTTAATTCTGTTATCAGCCTTGCTGATGTCCTTGAGCTGTTCTATGGAAGGCTGCCTTCAACATTGGAAGAATCCAAAGAGATGATACAGAATCTTCCTCCTAATCTTAAAGAGAGCGCTCTTCCCAGCCTTCTGAGCAATGATTATCGTGTGCTTAACATGTTTGTTAGCGTAAACGTTGAATCGAAGGCAGGGTTCCTCGAAAAAATTGAAGAAAATGCACGAGAGCGCATAGAGCAAATTCCGTTCCCCAAGGGAGTCACCCCGACGCTTACCGGCGAGCCCATCTTGATAAACCGAATCTTAAAGCTGCTTATCAATGACAACATCAGGACTATTCTTTTTGCCCTTATCGGTGTCTTTCTTATACTCTGGGTCTATTTTAAGTCCTGGAAAATAGCACTCTTTAGTACTATTCCAGTGGCCTTCACCCTGATCTGGCTTTCCGGCACCTTGTACCTGATGGACATAAAACTCACCTTCATGATCGCAAGCGTGGGCGCAATGATGATCGGTATGAGCGTGGATTATGCCATCCACCTCACGCATGCCTTCCACGAAAAAATAAAGGAAGCAGATCCTAATCCCACCAAAGAGACAGTCGTTGGAATTGGAGGGGCATTGGCTGCCTCGGTTGCCACAACTGCAGCAGGGTTCCTAGCCATGCTTATCGGTGTGACCCCAAACTCAATTACGCAGGGTACGGCCCTATCCATTGGTATCGCCTATGCATTCATCATAACCATCGTTTTCTTGCCCCCTTTAATGATACTCCAAAGAAAATTCATCTATTCCAAGCTCGATGAGCGGCTCTTCAAAATTATCGGAAAGACCGATACCACAAAAACGAATCTTATTGACAAGTTCATCATGAATTTGGCCAAACTCCAGGTAAAAAGGCCCGGGACAATACTATTAATCGTAGGCATAGTAACCATGATTACCATCCCCGGGTTTGGCCTGGTCTATCTTGATACTGAGGATGAAGGGTGGATTCCTGATGATGATCCCGTACTCAGGTCACTCGAGGAAGTGAGCTTTAGTTTTGGCGGAACCGAATCCATGAACCTGCTCTTCATACTGGACAGGACCCAGGATTATGATCCGGATAGTGTACGGGATCTGCGCGATCCACGGGTGATGCTGCCTATGTCTTCACTGGATTCCGTAGTCGAAGAAATGCAGTGGGTTGATCGTGTTGACTCTCCTTCCGTTGACATCAAGCAGTTCAACAATAACCGGGTGCCCCAGGATATCGAGCGCATTAAGGAAGTCATTGAGCTAAACACCCTTGACACCAATTTTAACAAGGACTATAGCATTGCGCGATTCACTATCCGGGCAGACGAGATTGATTATCCGGAATATAATGAACTCATGGCAGAGCTCGATGGTGTTCCCTTCCCAAAGGAAGTCTCTATTGTTCCCCAGGGAGGAATCCCGCGCGATATTGAACTTCAGGCAATGATGGGCAGCGACACCATGAAGACCTCTTCTATTGGAGTGCTCCTCGTTATTACTATCGCATCAATCTTTTACCTCTCCTTTATCTCAGGCCTGATGGCATTTGTTCCGATCGTATTTGCGATCATTTGGACGGTCGGGACCATGGGATATATCAATCTTCCTTTCACTATCCTTACCACAGGAATGCTTGCTATCCTGATGGGAATGGGTATCGATTTTTCGATCCACATCATGCATAATATCAAGCTAAAGCTTAAAAAGTACAAAGGTGCTATTGAAAAAGCAGTGCCGGAAGCCCTTTTAAGCACGGGCCAGGCATTATCCGTAACCACCATCACCACCGTAACAGGCTTCTTTGCACTCTCTTTTGCGACCCTGGTCAATACCAGAAGGCTGGGCTGGACCCTGGCACTGGGAATTTTCGCTACTTTTTTCAGTTGTATGCTCATTGTGCCAGCAGTCATGATACTGCAGCACAGAAGAAAACTCAAAAAACAAAAACAATTAAGCAATGAAAAACCCCATAAATCCAATAGAGGAGGAGAAAAACCATGAAAACCACAACAAGAATTCTGACCATAGTAATTATGCTTGCACTTTGCATTCAGAGTGTGCTGGCACTGAGTGTATCAGTAAATGATTATGATCCCAAACCTGCAGAGGCGGGGAAGGCAGTAAATGTATGGTTCAAAATAGATAATCCAAGCGATGATCCGCAGGAGGAGGTCTCGATCGAAATTACTCCCCAGGATGGGCTTACGCTGACTCCTGGAGAATCTGCAAGACAATTCGTTGGTATTGTCCCGGGAAGAACATCGCAAATTGTCCAGTTCAGGCTTCTGGTAAACTCCGAGGCATTCGATGGCGCACACACCATTGAGGCAAGATTACTGAAAGGCTCGCAGGCAGCGTCCAAAGCAGATCTCTCCATTGAAGTAACAGATAAAGATTTCAAAGATATTGATCTCTCTGTGGGTGACATTGAATCCGACCCTACACGCATAAAACCGGATGATGAAAACGTGAAGCTTGAAGTCACCATCCAGAATCTCGGAGATGGTAAAGCGCAGGGTGTAAAAACCGAGCTTACTGACCTGCCCCAGGGCATAACGCTCTCCGAGAGCTACTCCGGAACCAGCCTGCTGGGAAATGTCGAGGCAGACAGCACTGCTATCGCAACGTTTTATGTTGATATCGATAAGATGGTTCAGGCAAGAGAATATACGGCAAACATCAGGGCATCCTATAAGTATAAGCCTGATGAGACAGAGGATGACTATCTCTTTGAAGAGAGTGTTATTCCGCTTACGCTCTCCATTAAGCCGGTTCCTCTCTATGAAATTACCAAAGCAGAACTCAACCCCGGAATTCTCTCTGCCGGTGATAGGGACGTTAAGCTTCGGCTCACTATCAAAAACATCGGAGAAGAAAAAGGAGAGTCTGTAAGAGTAAAAGCCTATGGAAAAACAGAGCAACCGATTGATTATGACCAATCCTCTGACTTTGTCTCTCCTATCCTCGAGCCGGGAGAAGAAGGCCAGGCAACCCTGCAGTTCAAAATTGAAGATGAAGCAAACCTGCAGAAATACTTGTTAGACCTGGAGATTAAGAGCATTGTAAACGATGATGTGATTACCTACCAGCACAAAGTACCGGTCACGGTTACCAACCCCAAGCCGAACAATCCCTGGGGCCTGGTTATTGTTGGCCTGATTCTTATTGCAGGGGTAATGGCATTTACCTGGTATCGAAACCGCAAAAAAACGACTGCACAACCAAAAAAAGTAAAAGGAAGTTATGGTAAAAGCTATCTAGAGAAGTAAGGGTGACCACCATGGTTAAAAAAACCACTATCTATCTTGCCTGGATACCGATTATTGCTATCCTGAACTATGTTGCAGTACAGGTAGCAATCTTTCTAAAAATTCCTTTCTTTTTAGACACTTGGGCAACCTCGCTGGGAACAATTGCAGCAGGCCTGGGTGCAGGAATGGCAGGAGGAGTACTCTATAACCTGTACATGGGCTTCTTTGTCTGGACGGAAAACCCCTATGGGTGGATATGGGCACTGGCAAATATTACTGTTGCACTAATGGTAGCTTATCTCTTCCGCCAGGGATTTATTGATATTAAGAAACCAGGAAAACTGCTGATTTCCAGTATTATTGTAGGAATTGTTGAGGCTATAGTGATTGTAATCATCCTCTTCTCCATCTGGGGGGGAGTAGAAACCTATGAAGGAGTATTGCCAACGTATAATGCACTCCTTGAAAGTACCGGCAGTAAAGAGATCGCAGCAATAGTGGAAAAATTTATCACCACGCCAATTGACCAGATCGTCTCGCTATTCATTGCCGCGATTGTGTATTCCGTTTTGCCGGAAAAATACAAAGTAGCTAAGAAAAACAAAAAATCCAGGGAGGCATGATTATGGTAGCGGAACTCTTAACAACGGAAACCTTCATCTTTGATAGTGTGATAAACCTTGCCCTGTTTATAATATTAATTCTCGTGTATACAAAGACAAGAGAGCTCTATACGTTGAGTCTTGAGAAAGGCATTCGCTACTTAAACTATGCCATGCTCTTCTACTTGATAGGAATTAGCTTCAACTATGCCATCGTATTGGTTAATTTCCTGACCCAGGAGTATTTTGCTGTCACTCCCCTTACTCTTATTATTCGTTTTTTTAATATCATGGGATCTTCATTAGGGGGCTTTTATCTGGCCTATTGCATCATGTGGAGAAAATTTGAGCACTTTCGAAAATCACCCACTATCATCACAGCAAAGCTGGTCTGCATAAGCCTGTTCATAGCATCTGCTGAGACTTTTCTTTTGGTAAACTATGGTGTTCAGATTCCCTTCATCTACTTTGGAATCCTGATCGCAGTCCTCTTGTTTGCTATCCTTACCAACCATGAGTGCTGCACGAAGAAACAAAAAGAAATGCCCGTGAATCCGTATCTCTCTTTAGTAGGGTTGAGCTTAGGAGTATATGTAGTATTATTCATAGAGGCATTACTGCTTCCCGTGCTCTTCACGGTTCATTTTTATTCAAAGGCAATCGTCCTGGTCTTTGCACTGACATTCTATTATCATGTACAGAGGGTGCTATAGAATGGCACAGGTAGTTATGGCAAATTCTTTTAGGGGAGGGACAGGAAAGTCCACGATCATCAGCAACCTGGCAAGCTATCTTGCGTCAGTTGGGATGAAAACGGTCGTAGTGGATGCTGATGTTATCAGCCCGGGCGTGCATGCTATCTTTGGCTTGGACAGCACAAGCATGTCTACGACTCTGACTGATTATTTGAACGGAGATGCGAGAATAAGCGAGGCGGTCTATGATGTTTCCACTAACCTCAGTCTTACGGAAAACTCTTTACTGCTGGTTCCGGGATCCATTACTTCCACTACCATCGCAGAACTGGTCAGCCAGAAAAAAACAGCAGAACGACTGGTCAAAGGAATACCGCAGCTTATCAAGGAGTTCAAGCCGGATGTTATCATGATCGACACTCACCCAGGGCTCAATGATGAGTTCCTGGTGATGTCCGACGTTGCTCATGTGCTGCTGAACATTGTAAGGCCGGATAACCAGGACTATCAGGGATTAAGGGTAAGCGCAGGGGTAGCAAAAAAGCTAGGCATGAAAAACTATGTCGTACTCAACAAAATACACCATCAAATCAAACAGCCAAAACTGCGCCAGACCATTGCAAGTACGTACAACCTGCCCATTGCAGGCGCGCTCCCGCTCTCTGATGACATCATTCTCTCGCAGAGCCAGTACGTGTTTTCAGAGAAATATCCTGAACATGACTTTAGCAAGGGAATTTATGAGATTGCCGCAAACGTCTTTGGAATAAAGCACAAGAATCACCTGGAAACCATGCACGATCTGCTTGCAGACATTAACTCTGGAAAAGTAGACCAGAAGAAATTGTGGTCCCACGAGCACATGACGCAGGCTGCCTTCAAAGAATACGTGGATGAGCTGCAGCGTGAGAAATTTGTGAAAAAAGAAAAAGGGTTATACGTCTTAACCGACAAAGGAAAGAAATTCCTCAAGAAGTATAGAGCGATTAGCAAGTTTGTGGATAATTTTAGGTTGTAGAACGATTTACGCCTCAAGCCCTAAACTATTGATAATTTCGTTCTTATTGAAAGGCTTAATGTCCGTATACTCCTGGCCAACTCCCAGGTAAAGAACCGGTTTCTTCGTTACATAACTAATGGACAGCGATGCTCCTCCCTTCTCATCAATATCTGCCTTTGAGAGGATAATACCGTCAATAGTCACTGCCTCATTGAACTTCGATGCCTGCTCGACACAGTCATTACCGGTAATAGACTCACCGACAAAGAGCTTCAGGTCAGGCTCAGCAACACGAACAATTTTCTTCATCTCATCAACAAGATTACTATTGGAGTGCAGTCTTCCTGCAGTATCAATCAGCACTACGTCAATCTCTTTTGCTTTTGCATATTTGATAGCATCAAAGGCAACCGCTGACGGATCAGAGCCATAGTCATGCTTAATCATCTTGATCCCCAGGTTATTGGCATGAATCTGCAGCTGATCAATCGCTGCTGCCCGAAAAGTATCTGCAGCAGCAAGTACTACAGTTTTCCCCTTATCCTGAAACATTTTGGCAACCTTCGCAATAGAGGTTGTCTTCCCTGAGCCATTAATTCCCAAAAAGCAGATTACATACGGTTTTTTCTCTTCAATGCGCTGCATCATATTGATAGAATGAGAATCAAGCACTTCTTCAATACTTTTCTTTAAGGATAATAATATAGTCTCTTCAATCTTTCCTCTTTTGATCGGAGTATCCACCATGTCATTCTTCAGATCTTCTTTGATCTTTTCTACTACTTCCATGGCAACATTGTTTTCCAATAAAGCCAATTCCAAATCCCAGAACATCTCTTCGAACTTCTCAGTGTTGATCTTTTTCGTAACTATTTTTTCTTTGATCTTGCCAAAGAATCCTTTTTTTTCTTCCTTGGCAGACTCCTGTGGAACTTCTTTGTCAGGCTCTTCATCCTCGACAACTTCTTCCTTTGGAGCTTCTTTTTGTTCCTCTATAGGTTTTTCTTCCACCGGCTCGCTCTTCTCTTGCGAGGTTTGCTCCTGAACATCTTCAACCTTTTTTGGCTCCTCTTCAATTTTTTGAGGAGGTTCTTTTTCGATAACTTCTTTAGCCTCCTGCTCAACTACTGGCTCTGGCCTTTTTTCAACAGCTTCCTGGTTTGACTTCTCTTCTTCTTGAGGTTTTTCTTCGATTTCTTTAACAGGAGTTTCTTCTGTTGTTTCTACAGGTGCCTTTTCTTCAGGCTCTACTTCTTCAGAATCAATTTTCTCTTCTTCTACTTCATCCTTATCCAGAATTTCATCATACTCTTCTTCTTTTTTCTTAAAGAGCTTCTTGAAAAAGCCTTCTTTTTTCTGTGGCCCTTCACCATCTTCAGATGATTCTTCGCTCTTCTCTTCAATTACTGTTTCTTCTTTCTCTTCAGGAGCAGGACTTTCCTCTTTAGCCTCAACCGGCTTTTCTTCGGCAACTTCTTCTACAACATCCTCTTCGCCCTCTTCCTCAACCTTCTTTCCGAAGGTAGCAATACCTTTCTTCAGTTTATCTTTAAGAAATCCAAACATTTTATACTTGACTCAATTCTTTTTCTAATGCAGCCAATCGCTGTCCTAAAATCTGAATATTCTGCGCAAACGTCTCACGGGCCTCTTCAATCTGGCCTTTTTGCTTCTCTATGAGTGCCTTTGCCCCATCAATTGTTTTGTCCACAATAAGTGAAGATCCTACATTGACCAGGAGTTTATCCTCCTTTTTGAGCTGAGCTTTAGCAAAAATGCCGTTCTGCAAAGGGACGAGGATTTCACTCTTATCCTCTGTCTTGGCATACTCATCAAGGCTTTGAAGCGATGCCATAACCTCTATAAGCTGCTGATCCATCAAAGAAATCTGCTCCTGCATCTCCTTGATTTTTTTATCAAAGAGCTGATACTCCATATATTTTTTTTCTATTTCTTTTTTGTCCATTTTTCCTTTGCTTTATCGTACTTCCCTTTAACGATCACACCCATAGCCTCTCCCTCATAAATACTGGTAATAAGCTCAGAGAGAAATGGTGCGAGGGAAACAACCTTGATTTTTTTATCAATTTTCTTATCAATGATAATAGAATCGGTAACAATAACCTCCTTCACATCCTTGCTTGCAAGTTTTTTGAGGGCTTCTCCTGAAAATATAGGGTGTGTGGCACAAATATACACTTCCTTTGCTCCCCTTTTCTTAAGCTCTGTTGCTGCACTACTAATAGTTCCCGCAGTATCAATAATGTCATCAATTAGGATAGCGGTTTTATCTTTTACCTCTCCTATGAGATACGTAATCTTTGATTCACCATGTGCAGGCCGTCTTTTATCAATCACCGCTAAATCAGCATACAACAACTTTGCAAGCCTTCGGGCCCGGGTAGTGCCTCCTGCATCCGGAGCAACAACCACAATGTCTTTGAGCTTCCTTCCCTGAATAGATTCCGCAAGAATAGGCATTGCCTCAAGATTGTCTACTGGAATGTTGAAGAAGCCCTGAATTTGATCCACATGCAGATCAAAGGTAACCACACGGTCAACCCCTGCAGTCTCAATAAGGTCAGCAACCAGCTTTGCAGTGATGGGCTCCCGCGAAGTTGCTTTACGGTCTTGGCGCCCATAGCCATAATAGGGAATAACGGCAGTAATTTCCTTTGCTGATGCTCGCTTGAGGGCATCAACAATGATGAGCAATTCCATGAGGTTATCATTTGCAGGAGAAGAGGTCGGCTGAATCACGAACACATGTGATCCACGAACGGATTTGCTGATGCGAACATAGGTCTCTCCGTCGTTAAAATTCTTGATCTCAACAGGAGTGAGCTCGATACCCATGCTCTCAGAAACCTTTTGCGCAAGCGCGGGATTTGCCGACCCGCTCAGAAGGGTGATATGCTTTTTCATAGTCTATCAAAACGCCTGTTTCTTTATATACTTTTCTAGAAAATCTCGTAGATATAGGAGCCCCTATGATGAATACTAACGTATACTCTCTAGGGCTAAGAAGGATAGAAAGATCTTGCTTTTAGTTTGCTATTCTCTCATCTAAGAAACAAAGATATTTATACGCTGCAGCGTTTGTACTGGACCATGAGCTCAAAACAGACACAACGATTAAAAAATTATAAGAGTATGGTCTCCTTATATTATGAAACTATAACAGGACCTTATTTGCAATTCTGGGGAGAACATTTTCATGAAGCTTTTTTTGATAATCCCCATGATGATTTTGATAAAGCTTTATTAAAAACTCATCAGCTTTTTTTAGCAGATTCTAAGCTGCATTCAGATGATGTTTGTATTGATATAGGGTGTGGAATTGGTTCCTTCTCTCGTTTTGTTGCTGCTAATATTGGCTGTAAAGTATTGGGTGTGAACATCTCTGATTATCAGCTCAAGAAGGCAAGGAAACTGACAAAAGACAAAAAAGTAGATAATGTCCTTTTCAAAAATGTGGACATAATGCAATTGGATAAGAAAGTCAAAAGAAAATTTGATGGTGCTTTTTTCATTGATGTAGGATGCCATTTACCTGATAAAAAAAAAGCTCTGAAAAATATTTATCAGGTCCTTAATAAAGGGAGCCGCGTAGTGATGACGGACTGGTTACAAAGAAATTCATTAAATTCTTTTGAAAAAGAGCTTTTGATTGAACCATTTAATCACTATTGGAACTACCCCTATATGGAGTCTTTTGAAGGATATAAGAAGCATTTTAAAAAAATAGGTTTCAAGATTATTAAGGCACAAGACGTTACAGAACTAACTAAAAAAAACTGGGATATGTTCTATGATATTTCACTAAGAGAAATAAATAATATGACCCTAAAGAAAATGATCTCTTCTATCAAGAATCCCTCAATTCTGATGCAGGGCAAAAAACCACTACAAATCGCGAAAAATCAGTTTTATGCCAATATATTTAGTAAACTTTGTTGTGATGCCGGTGTTTTTAGATACGGATATTTTGTTCTTGAGAAGTAAATGCTTCAGTGCAATATGAAGCAAGTTCTTTCTCAATGGAATTCTAACTCTCTTCGCTTGCTAATTCTTTCTCCACTTCCTTCTTATGCTTCATCGTAATTTCAATTTCCCCGAAATGGTGGTATTGGTGAATATCAATCTTGCGCTGGTTAGATAAATGAAGCAAAGGAATAAAGGTATATACTTTATCTTCCTTTCCTTTCGAGGGAGTAAGGTTGCTGAAAGTGAGCCGGTCCCGGTCTTCCTTCGTAAAAAGCGAATGGATCTTAGTATAAATGTCGCGAATTACCTCGGTAATATCTTTTCGTTTCTTGGGAACCTCTAGATCCAGAACAGGAGTATCCCGAAGAACTCTTCGGTGTTTTACCTCAAGTGCTTTTTCCAGTGCAGATACCAGATCATGAATAGACACTTTTCGTTTCCGTGGTTGCGGTGTGCGCGGGATAAGGTTCGCATCAACAATCTCACGTGGTTGAAACTCACCCTCTTCATCCTGAAGCAGATCATCCATCTCATCCTCTGTGGAATGAAACAGGCTATCCAGATTAGCAATATCCTCTTTGATCCAGATTTTTGACTTAATCTTCAGCAAGATAGCAGCAGCAAGCAGTACCTTTCCGCTCAATTTGAAATCGTGATCCTGCAGCTCTTTAATCATCTCAACATATTTCTTCGTAATAAGGGAAATATCAATATTCCACGGGTCCATTCCCTCTTTATTAATCAAGTCATACAGAATCGATTGCCAGGTGACCTCGTCTT
>JANQND010000023.1 GCA_028279765.1 Candidatus Nanoarchaeia archaeon
GGGTAGGTTGCGTAATTGCAATGTATTTGATATTCGTTTTGTTGGATTATCGCATAATACGGTTCGTGGGGCTGCCGGTGGCGGCATCTTAAATGCAGAACTTTTGATGAAGAGGGGATATTTTGAATGAGCTACTTGTGCGACTTTAGCAGAAAAAAGTAAATTCACTTTATTTTCAGGATAATTACTCCTGTGAAACAGGATAGGAAAGCATTTTATATGTGATAACGTTACTAGAACCATGAAATATATTCATACAACTGATGAGAGAAACAAGGTCCATTTTGGATCCATTTCCTTTTCAGAAAAAGAGATTCGGGATATTATTAAGTCCTGGCTTGCGATTAGCTTAGCCTTTGCATTGATCATTTCCGGTGTTGGATCCGGGTTATTTGCTGCGTTTGTGCTGTCTGCATTAACCGTTGGCGTGGGCTTTATTGCGCACGAGCTCGGTCATAAGGTGCTGGCGCAAAAATATGGTGCCTGGGCAGAGTTTCGGGCGTGGGATCAGATGCTTTTGTTTGCTATTGTTTTAGCATTGCTATTTGGCGTAGTGTTTGCAGCTCCCGGTGCAGTGATGATTATGGGCAGAACGATCGGTAAGTCCCGCTATGGAAAGATTGCCGCTGCAGGCCCTATTATGAGCTATGTGGTTGCACTGGTGTTTTTGGGGATTTCATTAGTTTTTGCTGATGGGTTATTTGCCCTTATTGGGCAGTATGGTTTCATGATTAATACCTGGCTTGGGCTGTTTAATATGATCCCCTTTGCCATGCTGGATGGCAAGAAAATCTGGGATTGGGATAAGAGAGTGTTTTGGCTGCTTGTTGGCGTTGGGGGTGTGCTGATGGGTGTGCAGGGTATCGTTTGAGCTACTTCCATTGATGGAGTTTAAAAAACAATACCTTTATAAATATTTTGCTACTTACAGATAGTAAATTCATTAGAGAGAGTAATAGACTAGATGACTTGAAGAGATGTTGCATATTGGACAAACCACAAATACCAGAGGAAATTGAAAATATTGCCTATCTTTACTTATCAGAAAAGAATACGATTTCTCATGACGAGGCAAAAGATCGATTCGAATTAGCCTTTGTCCATGATCATGATGATCCGCAGGGAAAGCATGGCAGGGTCTATATCTTGCAGGCCGATGACCCTCAATCCACAAACCGAACAAATTTTGTAGTGAAGAAAAATAGGGCAGACTCCCCTGAAGAGAGAATAGCCATCACTGAGATAGAGCATATCATTCTTGGAGCTCTCAAAAAAGAAGGACTTCCAGTAGTAGATTCCGAGTACAGAAAAGGAGAGTTCCTAGTCAATAGCTATGTACAGGGAACAGTTGTAGGAGAGTACATTAAAAAACACGGTGACCTCCCCCATCACATTCTTTCAAACAATATTGATTGTATGTTTTCGATTCAACGGAGCCTTGAGCACCTTATTAATGAAAACAATGGCCCTCTTGGTGAATCTCATAAAACTTTCCTTCAGGAAAGGCCTGTGAAACTGATTACTACATTGTTCAATGATGTTACTTCCGAAAGAGCTGAGGAAGGATACTATACCTGGCGTGTACTGAGGGAGGCAGGTTTAGAGGAATCAGAGCTTCTTCTTGAAAGTGATTTCTCTTCGCTATATTCTGGAATCAATGCAACTTTAAGAAATGCACCACAGACTTGGATTAGCTTTGATCATTCACATAACCGTATTATTAATCAGCCTGAAAGTGATAATCCAAAGGTTATCCGTTACGATTTCAACCATCTGGAAAGAGGATACTGGGGATTGGATCTTGCGTTGGCACTCACTACATTGGGCTTCGAGAATCTTCAGGAAGGGAGCAAGACTATTATCGATTACACGCATCTTGGCATATTAAAAAAGAATTCATCGGATCCGGTTCCCGATGGGGTAAGTGATCCGGATTTAACAGAGGTCAAAAGCGCAGTAATTGCCGCAGACAAAAAACTCGCATCTCCTGGCTCTAACTATTCTGTTGATCTCGATGGTTTTCTGGGTATTGAGCCGATTAAACAAGATGCTGTTTCAATGTATGCTGCCTACACACATCGAATTTTGTTGAGTGTAATCAGGAATTATAATCAAGCACGTGAAGGAAATGCGAAAGCTTCAGATCGTCTGGACACTTACTTACAGATGCTTCGCAGAGTAAGTATACAGGGTGCAAAATTCCTAAACAACTTTAAGCATGATGACAGTATAATCACAGTACCCTATAGAGATATTAACGAGTTCGCTTCTAGACGATATAGCCTTAAACTTTAATAGTGAATTTCCTTAGATATGTGACTTATTTTGTTAATTATATTGTGGTAGAAACTGAGTACTACTCCGTCATTTTCTGGTTTCTGTAGCAACTCAACAATTCTCCTCGACAAGTCTTTTACGCCTTTATTAAAATCAAAGAGCGCATCACTATCAAAATTATGAAATAGATCGTTAGTTTTTCTAAAATACTTTAAGCAATCCTGTGCTACTTTGATAGTACTTTTGCTAACTTTGAGTTTTCGAGATGATACGTGAGTGCAAATGTCTCTCAGTTCATCAACAATCTCTTCAATGAGCAAAATAGTGTAGTATATTGAATTAGTCTTGTTTGAATCATGATATCCTTTTTTGTTGAGAATCCTTAGACAAAAATACGATAGCTTGTTGTTTGTTACTTCTAGATTTTTAAGATTATCTAGCTTCAAGTAGTCGCTTTCGGAAAGCCCGCTTGAGAGGTCTTCCATCATGGATATTGTCGAGACAAATATTCTCCGAATAATGACATCGAGATCATTATCCAATTCAGTTGCAACACTTTTTATGGTACAATAATTTGCTCCTTGTTGAATAATTTCATAGCCCATTAGAAGTTGAACTTCGTCCGAAACCAGATCAAAAACTTTCGGATCTTTATAGTTTACTTTTAGCTCAGTATATCCCTGAATATAGGGGGAAAATAACAACCTTCTTAAGAATCGTGACGGGTTATCGATTTGTAGTTCAAGGGCTTTCTCCTTTGCTGATGTAGATAGCGAACTGATAATGAGTTCCTGTCCGGACTCCTCCACATCAACTTCATCACCCTTCTTTATCCCGTACTTGATGGCCCATTTTCTTGGCAAACTAATTAGCTGCGTTGAATCTGCAATTTGGATAACTTTTCTTCTCATTTGTACCCCCTTAATGTACCATAAGGTAATATAAACTTATATATAAAGATTTCTTTTTTTATAATACTTATAAATTTTAAGAAGAAATTATATAAAGTACCCTCTATTCCTAGATACTGAAAGATAGTGAGGTGGTTTACAATGAAGAAACTGAAAAATAATACGAAAGATACAATGAAAACAGATGACTTTGAGCTTAGCTATGATGATGCCCCTATGCTTTCCCTGAAGTAAATTTATTTTTCTTGAATTATTCC
This sequence comes from Candidatus Nanoarchaeia archaeon, assembly GCA_028279765.1. Classification (GTDB taxonomy): domain Archaea; phylum Nanobdellota; class Nanobdellia; order Woesearchaeales; family WJIZ01; genus JANQND01. The sequence continues at coordinate 3,446 of JANQND010000023.1, forward strand.
ATATCCGATTAACCGGAACCGGTTGCCGAGCATTCGGGAAATAGTAATTCTCGATCCAATGGCAGCGCACACAGGAAGCTTGAGTTTACAGAGAATTTTATCCTTCTTAAGTTCAGTGACTACCCCTACGGTAGATGCAGAATTCACGTTCATCATGAGTGCTTCGCCTTTCTTGATAGGCTCTACAGCCTCATTCTTTGCTGTCCCCACTGCTCTTGCAAGCAGATGAACCTCCAGGCTTAAGTCATAATGAACAGGAGGAAGCTTTCCCGGGATCCCTATCACAGATCCGGTCAGCTTGTCTGATTTTACGACGGAAGGATCAAGAAGAGTCATAATGCCTGTAGATCCTCCGGGCTTTGCAGCAGAAATGGCCTTTGTTCCTGATTTTAACCCGACGATAGATGCCTTCAGCGGCTGGAATATCTTTTGATTCTTCTCTACCACTTCATGGCCGGGACGTATCTCTATGTCCATCCCTTCTTTGAGTTCTCCCTCAATGAGGGACCCGCCAAGTACTCCTCCTACCAGGGAACCTACTTTTGAGCCTGGCTTATTGATGTCAAAACTTCTTGCAACTAAGAACTGAGGATCCCTGGAACTGTCTCTCTGAGGGGTTGGAATTATTTTTTCTATGGTTCCAATTAATGCTGAAATTCCCACATTGTGCTGTGCGGAAATAGGAATAATCGGTGCATTCTCGTAGGGAGTTCCCTTTAAGAATTCTTTAATTTGCTCGTGATTCTTGACTGCCTCTTCCTCTGAGACAAGATCAATTTTGTTTTGCACAACAATGATATTCTTAATGCCAACAATCTCCAGGGCCTGCAAATGTTCCCGCGTTTGAGGCTGCGGGCATTTTTCGCTTGCTGCAATAAGAAGAAGCGCCCCATCCATGATGGTTGCCCCTGCAAGCATCGTTGCCATAAGTGATTCGTGGCCAGGTGCATCAACAAAGCTTACTTTTCTCAATAAGGTTGCATCTTTTTGCTCTTCTGTAGTAAATGACCCATCTTTAAGCTGATAGAAACTGGTGTTTGCGTATCCCAGCCGGATAGTGATTCCCCGCTTGATTTCTTCAGAGTGCGTATCTCCCCACTTTCCGGATAATCGCTCTAAGAGGGTTGTTTTTCCATGGTCAACATGGCCCACCATGCCGATGTTTACTTCCGGCTGAATCTCATCCCCTGCAGGTTTCGCTTTTTTTGCAGTTTTTTTTGCTGTGCCTGTCTCTTTTTCAGAAGTCTTCTTTGCTTGTTTCTTTTTGGCACTCATGGTAATAGTAATTGCTCTCTAAAAAAAGATATTGGATAATAAAAAATTATGAGGATGCGTTTTCCTCGGCTTTTTCCTGCGGTGCAGCAAAGATTTCCTCGAGCTTTTTTGTACCGGTCTTTAGCGGCTTGAGATTAATCTGCGTAATTTTCTCATTGATTTTCTGTCCGCAGACTGTCTTCCTTTTCTTGGTCCCCTCGTCAAGAGTTTTTCTTAAGCCGACGCCACCGAGAAGGTTCAGTTTTTTTCTTACTCCGAGAATCCCTCTTCGCATAGGAAAACCGCAGTTGTCTGAGCCACCGGTGATCTGGAACTCATAGCCGGTCATGCCGAATACTTCGCCTTTTACTTTTTCGCCGATATTCAAGCCCATGAAAGGCTGTGCTTCTGCATCTTTTACTTCTTTTTGATAGGTCTTGCCTGATGCTGGATCGCTAATGCATACTTTGAAATCAACCATTGTTTTTCCTCCTTATGAAGTACTGAAGGAACAGGAATCCCTTTAAAAAGGTTATGTATCAGAAATTAGCTTCACATTCTGAAACCATTGTTGCTGGCAGTATCACCCTTTCAGAACGCTACGATCCTTTTTGATCCATCTCTTCAGAACAACCGGGAAAGATAAGGTGGTAATAATAGCCATAGTAACGATCGCAGAATAGACTTCCAGAGGAATTAGCCCTGCAGATCGGGCGATTTCTGCAACAACCAGCTCGATTGCTCCTCTTGAGTTCATCCCCCATCCTATCAAATGAGTTTGGCTGATGTTTAAGGAAGTAAAAGGTGTCGCCATGACTGATCCGAGTATTTTCCCGACCATTGCAACCAGAAGCACCATGACCACTAAGGGAAGATTTTGCCATGCGCTGATTGCGTTGAAGTGCAGCCCGATATTGATGAAGAAGAACGGGATAATAAGGCTGAAGGTCATTACCTGCAGTTCTTTTACAGTCTCTACATGCTCCCATTTTTTGTGTTCTGAGAGATGAATAATTATTCCGGCAATGAAGGCACCGATTATAGGGCCGAGCCCTAGTTCTTTTGAGAGGACGGCAATAATGATGCCGAAGATAAGAATGAAGGAAAAGGTGGATACTCTGGAGTGCTCTTCCTCGACTTTCCTGAATACCAGAGGAAAAATGCGATAGACCAGGTAGACAATGCCAACAAAGAGGACCACTTTGAAGGGGAAGGAAACAAACGCGGTCACATTTCCGCTTACAAAAAAGAGCACGACAGAGAGTGCAATTACCTCAAAAATATCGTCCAGAATTCCTGCACCCAGCATGATCGCTCCTACTTTTGTGTTCAGGGCACGCATATCTAAAAGCACTTTGAGTTTTGTGCCTTCCGCGGTAAGCGAGAGGCAGGCTCCAACGACCAAGGCAACAATGTTGTCATACCCTGCCACTTTCATCAGGGCAAATCCCAGGGTAAAGGGAAGAAAAAAGCAGAAGAGTGCGATCACTGTTGCGTCCCTGCCGGCTTTTCGGAATTTATCCAGATTTAGCTGCAGGCCGGTGAGCAGGAGTAAAAAGATTATTCCCAGGTCAGCAAGAAAGCCGATGTCGTCAATAATGTTTTTTCCGAAAATAACTCCAAAGAGAGGAAGGCCAAGGAAAATCCCTGCGAGGATCTGGCCAATGACCCGAGGATATTTTATCTTAAAGAAGAACTCTGAGAATATGTACGATACTGCAAGGATTATTGCGAACGCTGTTAGTACTTCAGCCATACCATCAACTCTTTTTTAGGAAATGAGTTGTTTTCGGTATATGGCTTTATAAAGATTGGGGTGAGAATTTAGATGGAGTAATTGATAGGGTTAGACTGTGTATAGCATCGAAGATTCGCCTTTCTTGGTTCATTAATTTTCTTTAGAGCATCGTCCATCTCTTGTAGTACATCCAGAGTAGGGTCAAGAGATTGTGCTGCTTTCATGTAGCTAGCAGCGCGTTGAAGAGCTCGTGAAGGAGTGATCTCAGACTGCCTATTGCTACTTTTCAGGTTGCCACGACTGAGAGCAGCCACAGCTTGATTCAAGTATACTTGAGTTTCAGCCTGAACAAAAGTACCCTCTGGCTCGCCAAGCTGATGATATTTATCCACCCTTTTTGCAAACTCTATTTGTGATAGGGCCTTATGCAATGAGCCATACTCCAACATTGTCGAATCTTCATTGAAGTGTGCCTGTAAAGCGATCTCCTTCGCTTTTTTGATGCAATATCCAATAAATTCCAGGGGAATTACAGGGACTTCATGGAATGTAAAAGATTCTCCAAATGATTTAGGCTGCAGATATAACTCCTGTTCGACAAGGTTTTTTCCATCGTCTTTAACTAGCCTGTTTACCTGCGCATTATCAACGACAATGGATGGAGCGGTCTCTATAAGCGCATCAAGTGATCCATTGCTTCCAGATAAGTTTTGTGAACTAATCATCCTGCTAGGAAAGTGCTACTAATTATTTATAAATCTTTCCATTAGTTGTAACTATTTAGTAGTTAATTAATCTTTAGAATTCTCCCAGAGGAAATCAAAATATTTTCTGTAGTCTTGTGCAAGTTCTTGATTGTCTATCAAAAACACAATAGATTTATCCCAGAGGACCTGAGCAACTTTGTTTCCAAAGACCCAGATAACAAGAGGGGATTTGAACTGTGCGGGGAGGTATTTTACCTTTGAATTTGGAAGCGCATTGAATGGGCTGCCCCTGGTTTCTTCAATACTGAGATGATGCCTTTGTATGCCTGCTTTGACCCTTTTTTGGTCCCATTCTGCAAAGAATTCTCTGTGGTTTTCAAGAATGGATGCATTTGCTCCGATGAGGTAGAGGTCTTGCTGCTGCTCCAGGACACTCCCGCATAATTCTTCAACTGCCTGTTTCCCCTGAAGGGTTACCATTTCCTGATTCCATAGGAGATCAAATTGCTGCTTGTAGACGTCCCGTATGTTTTTATTATTCATGATAATTGCAATAGGCTCATCATCCATCCAGTTGCTGATGACTACCTTTTCTTTGAAAATCCAGAATACACTAAGCTTACTGAACTCTGCTGAGAGAGTGTACTTCGTTCTTGCAAAGGGAAAAAGAGTAATCTTCCTTCCTCTGATTTCACTATCCACTATATTTCGAATCCGTATTCTTTTGGCCTTTGCCCGCTTTTCCCACTCCTCAATGTAATCAGGGCGAGCATCAACGAAGTACCCTCTGGCACCGATGAAATCTATTCCTCCCTCTTCAAGAATGTCCTCAAAGAACTTCTCGATCTCATCTAAACCTCTGACAATTTGAACATCCTGATTCCATAAAGAATCAAAATACGCCTTAATTGCCTGGACTACCTTTGCATCCTGAATGAGAAAACTAATGACATTGCTCTCCCAGAGAGTAATATAGAGCTTATCTTTATAGAAAGTCATTTGCAGCGGTGAGCGAAAACCTGCAGGTAAGAATTTGTACTCTTCTTTTTTGAGCTGTATCAGCTTCGGATAGTGCTTCATATCGTCGTTGAGAAGCATGTTGACCTTGATTCCTTTTTGCTCTCTTTTTTTGTGATACTGCGGGAAAAATTTTTTGAGTTTTGCTGTCTTCTCATGCCCTTTATTTGCATTAATGACAAAATACTCTTCTCCTGCTTTAAGATCAGTAAGTATCTGCTCAAAAAATTTTATTGCCTGGCCTTCCCCCTCATATACCTGAACTTTTTGATTCCATAATGCTTCAAAGTATGCGCGAAAACTGTCAGCAACCTGCTCATTTTTTATTTCTACAGAGATAGGATTCTCAGAGGGAACTCCAAGCACTGTTGTATCCCTGAACACCTCGATCCAGGAAGGGGTTGAGATTTGAAAAGGCATGTATCTTGCATGGCAATAGTTGAATGAATTGCGATTGTCAAGTTCTTTCTTATCGACATCAGCATTGAAGAGTATTTTTGTTGCGATTTGCTTCTTTTCCCTTCGTGAATGATAATCCTGCCAATAGTTCTTTAGTTTTTCTGAGGAGAGGACTGAGGCACCCATGAAATAAAATTCCTCTCCTTTCTTTAGTTCCTGAAGTGTTTTTTCATGAGCAGTCTTTACTCCTTTAAAGCCCTCATAGATATTGACTTCCTGAGTTTTTTTTGATAACTCCTGCTTTAACAATAGCTCCGGCAATATCTTTTCAACTTCCTGCTCTTGCTCCTGGATTTTTTTTTGCTTTTCCTGTAAATAATCTTTTATTCGCTGAGGAGACGCGGCTTTGAAGAACTTACGGTTTTCTCTATTGATATAGCTCACTAGTCCCTTATCGATTAAGCGCTCAAGAATATCGTACACTTTTGATGAGGATACCTTCGCCTTATCGATGATAGGGCCTACGGTGCTGGACCCAACTTCCAGAAGGGCAAAATACACCGAAATTTCACCCTTAGTGAGGCCAATTTCTTCCAGTATGTGAGACTGCATACACTAACATTTGTTCCCCACCTATATAAATCTTATTATTTCTACCCCTTTAGGGGGAGGTAATATTTAAATAGCATCTAATTACTACAATAGAGTAATAAAACGAGGTGGTACTATGATAACTGAAATCGCATTGGTTTTGCTGGGATTCGTGGTATTCGCACTGAACGTGAAGCCCAATGAGGAGTATGATGAGCTGGATACTGGATATGGTGACCAATGATGGGACTGGATGATATTATGAAGAGGGCATTCCTGGGTATGCTTGGTCTGTTGATGCAAGCCGAAGCTGCTAGAGGAGATGAAAGTCCCCTGGATATCAAAGTCAAGGCAAATTATCGCTCAATACGCTTCCTTGAGGCACCCTCCAAAGAAATGGAGAATTTTAGTTCGAATGCCCTGAGAGTTACTGCTTTTGAAGCATATTCATTTGATGAAAATTTCACTGTTGAGAGTTCGCAATCTACGAGGATCATTGATAGGAATTTTTTTGGTAATGAGCGATTCGATTCTGAGAAGCCGGCGTACACTGTTGACACTGCCTCTTTAGCTTTTCAAGAAGGCCCACTGAAAATCACAGGAGGAGTCTTCTATGATACACTACTTTCAAACAATGCTACAAGAGACCCAGATTTGCCTGCAACCGGATTCGTAGTACAATATGATACAGAGAGTAACGAAGACACAAAATTAACCGGAAGATTTGCAAAATATTTTGCTTCGAATATGAACAATGATCCCAGTTTATCTCAATATAATTTTGAGGCTGTTTGTAGTACTACCAACGAAAGCTACTCAACTATCGTATCCGTGATGTACAGTACTATAGATGAGGAAGTAGATCACGATGGAAATGTAAATGAAGATGGTTACGATCGTTTCAGTTCCTTTGGAAAGATAACCTTTGATTTACCAGAAGACCCTCTTCTAAGTGGCATGAGTCTTTTTGGATCCTATTGGAGAACATTCAGAGATGATAACCATCATGATGCATATGTAGTAGGAATTGAGAAGGAACTAGTCGACGGGATTCGTTGTAAAGTGCTCTATGCAGAGCGAGAGTTAAGTAGCATTGGAGCTGACTTTCATGATGACTTAGCAAAGCAGGGGAAAATTTTTGCAGCTGGTGGAAGTGTTGATATTGGCGAAGTTTTTGATCTCGATAAGATTCTAGGAGCGGAAAAAATCGTCGCAGATATTGTCTACAAACAATCAGATATAGGTGTTAGTGCTGTACAGTTTGGCGTAAACATGACTTATTGAAGAATCTGATCAAATGCCTAACCATATAAATCGCTCGTAACTTTTCCTGCTTTAATCGTATCCACATATGTTGATTCAAGCTTGTCTTTTTTCTTTTTGATGTGCTTGCCGGATAAGACCGTTTTGCCTGAGACAAATACACCCATCTCCTTGCCTAAGGAACAGTAGAATTTGTTTTTCATTTGCCTGTAGGGTTTTAATTTCCTGCCATTGAGAAGCGCATGCACGTTATAGGCAATATATCGTGCCTGGTCAATTGCGTTTTGGGCAGTTTTAACGTAAGGAAGGGCGGGGTTTTTCGGGCAGATGCAATCTCCTGCACCGAAAATAGAGGGATGTGTGGTGGACTGCAGAAATTCGTTAACCATCATTCCTCCACCAGGAAGGCCGCGCTCACCTGCTTTCTCTGAGTATTCCAAGCTGGATTCTATTATCAGGGGATGCGTTCTCAATCCCCCACACCAAACCCCCAGATCGTATGCAAGAGATTCTTTAGAGCAAAAAATCCGTGACTGCGTTACCCGCCTGATTTTTTTATCTGTAAGAAGAGATATTCCCTGTTTTTTGAGATACGCTGTTGCTGCCTTTATTGCTTTATCAGGCAGGCTGGCAAGGATAGAGGGAGCAGCATCAATGAGGGAAACAGAAAAGTTCTTCGGATTTTTTTTTCGTTGCCTGCATTCTGAGAATATATGTTCCTGCAGTGAGCTTGCAAATTCTACACCTGTCAGCCCTGCACCGCAAATAGAAAATTGGTGCTTTTTCTTGCTGCTGATGGCCCAGGAGACGTATTCATAAATCTGCTGCGCATCTCCCCTGGTTTTGAGATCAAGCAGGTACTGCTGCGCACCCGGCACTGCATAATAATTTGTCTGGGCGCCGATTGCTATGATTAGCACATCATAATGAATTGTTTTGATATTTTTGGTATGAACCCTCTTCTTTTTGGGATCAATGGAGAGAACCGTGTCCCGATAATGAAGAATATCTTTTTGATGAAGCAGCTGCGATGCCAGAATGCACACGTTGCTCTCGTCCTGCTCTCCTGCTGCAGTCTCATAGAGCCCGGGCACAAAGGTAAAGCAGTCATCGTTGTGTATAAGAAGAATTTCTGCCTTTTTTTCGAGCCGCTTGAGCCTAAGGGAAGTCTCCATACCGGCAAACCCGCCGCCTATGATGATTACGCGCTTCATTGACCAGATTCTTAGTATTTAACTTTAAATAGTTTTGTTACGCGTGCGAAGTGCTCATTACAAAGGAGAGAGGAAAAAGAAGAAAAGCGAATGAATGAGAAGAGTTAAGAAAAAAGAAATAAAAAAAAAGAGAAGGCGCAAGAGCTACAGCTTTCCGCCACCTATTTTTTTGAGCGCTGTCAATGCTTCCTTAGGCAGCGCATACACCACAGTATTACTTTTGTCTGAACTCAAATCATTGATCGTCTGCAGGGTCCTTAGATGCAGTGCACCTGGATTCTTTGTCAGGTTTTTTGCCGATGCTGCAATGTTTTGTGCTGCAGAGACCTCTCCTTCAGATTTGATGATGACAGACCTTCGTTCCCGCTCTGCTTCTGCCTGCTTTGCCATCACTCGCTGCATTTCCTTTGGCACTTCAATGTGCTTGAGTTCTACAGAGTCCACTTTAATGCCCCAGGGGTCTGTTGCGAGGTCCACAATTTCCTGCACCTTCTTGCTGATGTTGTCCCTGCTGCTAAGCAGTTCATCAAGCATTACCTCACCGACCACGTTTCGCAGAGTTGTCTGGGCAACCTGTGAGGTGGCAAACATGAAATCACGAACTTCAAGAACGGATCTTTTTGCATCAGTCACCTTATAATATAATACAGCATTGATTTTCACGGAAACATTATCTTTTGTAATCGTTTCCTGGTCAGGTACGTCGATGACTTTTGTCCGAATATCGATCCTTTGCCAGGATTGCAGGATAGGCAACACGACTTTCAGGCCGGGATCCATGACACTGGAAAACCTGCCAAGCGTGAATTTGATTCCTCTTTCATACTGGTTTACAACTTTTAGGCCCAGAAGTACCCAGCCAATCAATACGAGGATAATAATTCCGGCTGTTCCGGCACCAATTAAGAGAGTTATTATAGGTTCCATTTGCATCACCTCACACTCATGCCTTCCAAGGCGCCCAGGCTCTCAATCGGAACCGCAAAAACAATGGTGTTTGTTTGATCGGAGCTAATGTCATTGAGATTCTGTAATGTTCGCAGGTGCACTGCCCCTTTGGTTGAGCCAAGCACCTTTGCCGCCTGCATAAGCTTCTCACTTGCGATCCGCTCACCGTCTGCCCGAATAATAATTGCCCGACGCTCACGCTCGGATTCTGCTTCTTTTGCCATGGTTCTCTTCATGTTTTCAGGGAGCTCTACATCCTTGAGATCAACTGCATCCACTTTGATACCCCACTCATCGGTAGCCTTGTCCACGATACTTTCAATCTTCTTGCTGATTTGATCTCTCTGTCCCAAAAGCTGATCAAGCGTAACCTCTCCTACTGCATTTCGCATGGTTGTCTGAGCAAGCTGCGAGACCGCATACAAATAATTTTCCACCTGGATAACCGCTTTTTGTGCAGTGCTTACTTTGAAGTACAGTACTGCGTTTACCCGCACTGATACGTTATCCTTTGTAATACAATCCTGGTCCGGAACATCAACGACATTGACACGCATGTCCACACGCTGCCAGGTCTGAATGACTGGTATGACCAGCCGAAGACCTGGTTTCATCATGCCTGAGAATTTACCGAAGGTGAACTTCACTCCACGTTCGTATTGAAAAACAATCTTTAGACTTGAGAGCAGGATAAGCCCTGCAATATATAATAGAATTGTCCATGCCATAGTATTAATACCCCCTTGAGAGATTTGAGAAAAAAGAGGTTAATAAATATTGTGGTTTGAGTTTACTGCGAGGAGAGATCGTACTGTGTCCTTTAGTATTTTCTTATTTGCTTTTATCAGTAGGATCAGTGGGCTTTTTGATGAAGTGCCCTGATGATGAATCTGAGGAATTGAAAGCTGTCCATAAGACAGAGGGATAAGGCAGAGAAGTTCAACCGAAATGCTTATATATAATTGAGTATCACTTTAGAATAATAACACTTTTGAGAACTCAAAATGAAACCTATTGCATTCCTTTTGCTATCCTTTATTTTTCTTGCAAACGTAGCTTTTGCAGACTTCACCCTGAACAATCCTACTGTTGATTTCGGATCTAAGAATTCAGGGGAAAGCCTGAGCAATACCCTTAATGTCACTAACGGCGCTGCAGATACTATTCTTATTTTCCCGGGAAATATTGGATTTACTGGTCCAGCAAACTACACCGTAGATATCAGTATCACCGGAGACCCGGTACTGCTTGCAGATGAGCAGCGGGCATTTGATTATTCCCTGACTCTTCCTTCCGATATGATTGCAGGCGATTATGCGGGCACTATTAGTATTATTGATGATCAGAGCGATGCAGAGGAACAGTCGCTTTCATTGTCAGTTGCAGCAAGTGCAAGTTTTGATCTGCGCGAAGAATCGGTAGACTATGGTAGGGTATTCTATAATGAAACCAAATCAGTGACTTTTACTCTGCGCAATACAGGGAACACTCCTCTCAGCGGGATTACTCTTTCCAGTTCTGCAGACTCTTCATTTGAGATGCAGTTTTCAGAAATTACTTCCCTTGCTCCGGGAGAGGAAAAAGAGATTACTGCTACTATCTTTGTTCCTTTTGACACCACCATTGAAGATCGCGTGAATCTTGGAAGCCTGGTCATTGGATCAGACCAGCTTTCTGATGCGACCTTTAACAGCTTCTTTCTTCTTGATGTAGGCTCCTATTTAAGCCTGGAAAAAGTTCGTACGAAGGTTGAGACCACTACACAAACCATCTCAGAGGACGGCGATATCATTGATGAGAAAGCGCGGCCATTAGAAAAAGTGGAGCTGGATGTCGAGGTTGAAAATTTGTGGAAAAGCGAGCGGAACGAAGAGATTGAATTTGATGATGTTGAAGTTGAACTGAAAGTCTTTGCAATTGATAAAGATGATGAGGATATTGAGTTCACCAGCGAAACCGTCAGCCTTGATTTTGAGGGCAATGAGAGGAAACACACCTTCCACTTTGAATTCCTAGTTCCCGTCGAGACAGACGATGGAACTTATGATATGGAGATTAAACTGACCGGCACTGATGATGAAGATAATGATTATGAAGTCATCTGGAACATTGATCTGGAAGTAGACCGTGACAGCCATGATCTGATTATTTCTGAATATTCACTGAGCCCAAGCCAGGTCAGCTGTGAAGGCTCTTCTCTTGCGGATATAGAAATTTCAAATCTGGGCAAGAACGATGAAGACTATGTGCGCTTTACGCTCAAGAACTCTGAGCTTGGTATTGATGAAGTCAAGAGCAGGTTCGAGATTGAGGCTGATATTGAAGAGGATGAAATCCGGCATCGAGAGACTGTGCCCTTGTCGATCTCGAATCCTTCCGACGGCACCTATCCGGTTGAGTTGCGTGTATACCGTGACTTTGACACTCTTGAAGATATTCTTACCCGTAATCTGGTAATTTCCGGCTGTGATGATCAGGATCAGGCATCAAATGAAGTTGAAGAGCCGCAGGGAGAGCCTGAGCCCGTACCTGTTATTGCACCCCCCGAACCTCAGGTTCCTGCCGTGAGTGAACCAGATGCTACACAGGAGCCTGAAGAAGAGGAAACTGATGTTGAGGTTGATCAAACAGAAACAGTTGAGCAGCCGCGAAGAGTCCAGCAAACACCTCAGGTAAGGGTTGCAGATAACCAGCCAGTGCTGGTTGGAACGCCTGCGGTAAATGCGTATGCAAGCTTTCGGGAGTCACCTGCATATGTGTATTTACTTGGTGTAGGGTATCTCTTTGTGCTCTTTCTTGCCCTTTTTCTTATTGTTCTGGTAAGAAAATAGGTGTGAAGTGTTTCACTACTATATCTCGAAAAAAATAAGGTCTTTGTAACTACTTTTAAATGGAAAACTTTATAAAGTAGTACTTATTTTACGAGTATTCATTATAACTACGTGGGGTATACTCTATGAAAAAGATAACACTTTTTGGATTATTCATGATTTTTCTGTTAGGAATTGTTAGTGCAGCACCTCAAATAAGCAATGTTGCTGTCTCTTCAAACCCTACAGAGAATTCTACTATTACCGTTACGGTTACTGCAACGGCTGCAGACAACGGAACTTCTGTTTTTTCTGTTAACGATTCACGGCTTGTTGAGAGTTCCAGTGATGCCACCAGTGCCGTGTACACCTGGGATACTGACTTTAATTCAGCAGGAACACACGCGATTAACTTTACGGTGAGTGATGCTGATTCCAGTGACAGCCAGACACAAACAATCACTGTTGCTAGTGTTAATAGGGCACCTGTTGCCAATGCAGGATCTTCCCAGTCAGTCGATATTAATGCTACGGCAACCCTATCCGGTTCAGGAACTGACGAGGATGGAGATAGTATCGCATCGTTTTCATGGGTTCTGGTATCAACTGTTTCCGGTGCTAACGCACAGCTAACGAATGCAAACCAGGCAACGGCAAGCTTTGTTTCTGACAAAGAAGGCTCATATGTATTCAACTTAACAGTTACCGATTCCAATGGCGCATCTTCAAAACCAAGCCAGGTTACCGTTACGGTAAATGTTCCTGTTAGACTGGTCCTTGAAGACCTTGACATCAAGGTTGGCTCCAGTACTGACAGTAACATCGAGGACAAAGGAGACGGCTATAATATTGACAAGGATGCTGAACCTGGAGATAAGATTACCGTTAAGGCAAATGTTGAGAATACGTTCACTGAAGACATCGATATCGAGGATGTATTCATGAAGGTTACCATCAAGGATATTGATGATGATGATGACCTTGAAGATGAAACCAGCGAAGATGATATTAGGGATGGAGATGATCAGAAATTTGAGTTGGATTTCAACGTTCCTGAACGAGTAGATGAGGGCACCTATGATCTGATCATTGAAATTGAAGGTGACGATGAAAATGGTGGAAGCCACAGGATTGTCAAAAACTTCATTCTTGAGGTTGATAAGGAATCCCATGATGTACGCATCAATAAAGCTGATCTTCGTGCAAGCACGCTGAGCTGTTCACGATCTACCAGTCTGGAAATTGAAGTTGTTAATTTTGGTGCAGATGAAGAAGAAGAGATCTTAGTTTCTGCTAAGAACTCTGAAATCGGACTGGACTATGAGCTCTTTGATGATGGAGATATTGAGCTTGAAACAGGAAGCGATGACGATGCTGAACTGGATGTGAGCGTTCCTATTGTTGCAAGTGATGCATCAGCAGGATCCTATCCTATCGAAATAAAAGTATTCCGTGATGAGTCCCGGCTGGAAGATACCAAGACTGTTACCCTGATTGTTGAGGATTGCTCAGAGCCTGCTCCGACAACCCCAAGTACACCTGCACAGGATGATCGCGATAATGACCGCTCTGACAGCAGAGATGATAATGTGGTAGTAGTAGTTGATCAGCCAAAGGACGATAGTGGATCCACTGTTCCAAGCACTGCAACATCATTCCCTGTCCTTGCCCAGCAAGTAAGTGATGATTCCTTTGCAGATTCAACCGGATATGTGGTTCTGCTTGGAGTTGCAGCACTTGTTCTTATCGTGCTGATCATCATGGTGGGAATGCTTCTTGGAAAGAAGAAGTAAAACTTCTTTATTTTTTTATTCTCTTTTTCTTGTTTATTTCTTGTCTTCCTGATGAATAAACTGTTTCATTCTCTCAACAAAATGAGTTGCCTCTTCAAGATAGCGATCATAGTCTGATCCTCGAATCTCATGCACTTCACGATGCATAATTTGTTTGGCTAATTGATAGAACATACGCATGGTTTTCGAGTATTTTTTTTCTAATAGGCGCTTATTTACGAGCACTTCATCCAGAAGATCTGCCACATGCTCAGGTGTTGGCGGAACCGATCCCTGACTCATGAGCGCTGCGTGCGCAGCATCAATAACAGCCCAATAGAGATCCACGGTTGCCTGCATTATGAGCTGCTTGGATCTGTTAATCGTTGGTGTTGCTTTAGAGTAATAGGACCAGATGCTTTCTTTTGATGGCCTGACACGGCCTTTCTTCAAGAGGAGTTGCAACGGATCAAAGAAACCAGTATCGTAGAGTGAGATTCCGTCCCTAAGAATGTTTACTCCGATGGGATCGCCGTTCCTCATATATTCCCAGAAACTTGTTAGCCTAAGGGTTATTACGTGCAGCTTTCTGGATACTTTGAGAATGATGTTTTGGATTGCTATCCTGTAGGCGTCTGATACGTCCTTATTGATAACAATAGAGAGATCGTCGATAATAACCATCACATCGATATCAGAATTCGGTGTGGCTGTTTTTCGGGCACTGGAGCCGAACAAGACGATAGCACTGATGAATTTGCCCATTTCTTTGTGGAGCTCCTGTGCAAATTTAGCTGCCAGGTCATAGTCTTCCTTCTTATAGTGCTCCATATTTGGATGATCCCTTCTTGGAATATCTATCTCCATTTCTTTTTCCCCTAAAGGATGACTCTGCTCAGGAACGTATATAAAAGTTAGTAACTATTGTTGAGGGGTAGAAGAAAAAGTAGTTATTTAAGAAATGCTTCGAGAATCTCTCTTGACACTGGCTTTTTCATATAGGTCACTCCCTGGGATTCCAGAGTTTCGATTGTTGCATCCTTTGAATCAGAAGTATGTAGAGCAATTCTTGCATTGGTTCCCTCCCTTAGAAGATTCTTTGCCAGATTTATTCCCACATCATATTTAGCTGGTCCTCCTTCATCAAAGGGAACAGTATTATCCAGAATTATCGCATATGGGGAAAGATGATCAGATTTCTCAAGGAATCCTTGTTTACTCTGGGTTAGAAGCGGTTCATACCCCAGATCTGTCAATTTAGCAATCAGAAGGCCAGCTTCATGGTTATCATCTTCAAGCAGAAGTACTTTTTTTTGTTCATTATACATATTGGAAAAGAGTGCGAGTGTACTATATAAATCTAATTCTATTATAGATTTACATTAAGAAAGACTAAACTTTAAGAGGTAGTATAACGGTAGCATCAACTTTATAATCCCAATCGGGATGGTTCTCATAGTACATGACTCCGCCCCCTTTATATGCCCCCACAGCAGCCCTAGCGTTCCCGGTAAGTCTACCTTGCCACGCTGTACGCCCTCCTGATCCAATTTGAGCTAGTTTCGTATTTAGCTCTGAAAGTGTCTCTTCGGGAATCGGTTTTCGATCATTCTCAATAATAAGTACTTGTGTGTTGTCAACAAGCAGAGTGCTGTATCTTAACTTAGTAATGCTGCCATCGTGAATTGGCTTGTTGTCAAGTTGTTCATTAGTTAATTCAGAAAGGATTGTTAACAGATACTTTGGAGTACCTTCTGTCGATGTGAAGTCAGAATATATTTTTGGCATGTCAGGATCGAGATCAACCTCCACTTCGAAATTTCTATTTCTGAGATATTGATCTTTCATTTGAATATGTTGTTGTACAATTTCATTCAAGGATTCCATGATACCAGAGAATTTCAATAGTTTATAAAACTACCTTTATTTACTACTTTCTAAAAGTAACTCTCCATCGGATTTGAGCATATACGATTGATTTAGAAAATCTCAAAAAATTGGGCTAATCACACCCTATAAATCATCAAAACCCATATAAACAAGCACAATAACTATTTCTCATGCTTCAAAAGCTTTATTCTCTTCTGGGATCCTGGACTAAGGCACTTGATATTTTGTATGTGCATGAAGGGGTAAAGCCCTGCTGCAGAGTCCTTGATGTTGATGGACTGAGTGATATTCTCAAAGAGATGAAGTTGTCCTATGAGACCTCTGATTTTGGTGTGGAGATGCAAAAGAATGTCGGAGGATCTTATACCGATAAGGGAAAGAGTGTGAAGGAAGGCGGAAGAAGGGTTTTATACGTCTCTAAGGATGCGCAGAGTGCAAAGGAAGCAAAACAGGCAGAATCTGAGCAGAATCACAAGAGGCTTGGTTTGCTGCTTGGTTATCCTTGCTGCTGTGTTGAGTTTTTCCAGGAGCATGCTGAAAAAGAAGAAGAGTCAGACTTTGACCTTACCGTGAATGTTGCGGCGGCTTCGGTCGGCGTTAAGCACCCCTGGCACACCAATACCTGCCTTCGCGGGTTTGATGTGAACCTGTTATCGCACTTTCCCTGCAGTTTTCAGTGTGAGCAAAGTAAAGAAATAGCAGAGAAGAACCTGGCGATTATCAAAAAGCATGAGTCTGATCTTGCTCAGTATTTTGTGCACGCCCTGCAATGCGCCCTGATCTATGCACGGGGAGTGGGCGTGTATAGCTTTAAGCGAGCGGCTATGGACAGGAATATCATGGTGTATGATTCCCGACATTTGGTTTCAAGCTCAAAGAATAGTTTTCACGATCTGCTCATCAGGGAGAACAAAATAGCTCTTCTTGGGAAACAGCATTTTCTCGTAGGAAAAACAAAGGTGCAGGACGATCAGACCTTTTTTGCCTTGTTCTCATAGACACAGACCGTAAAATGATTGGTCTCGAACTCGTCGACTTTCTTTAGGGTTTTAGGCTGAAAGATTGAGGAGTAAACCATTAACATCCCATTGAGTTCTTCTTTGAGCTTTTTTTCCAGCTTCAGGGAAAATGGCTGATCCGGCGCCATGTAGAGGAAGTCGTAATCAGTAAAGGAGACATCATAAAAATTCTTCTTGATGAAAGTGGTATTTTGTATTGAGAGCTTTTGCTTCATACTGTTTGAGATGTTGAACAGGCTCTCATCCAGTTCGATTCCGTGAGCGTGCCTGAAGAAAAGTGAGGCAACCATGACCGCTATGCCATCACCTGAGCCTAAATCGAGAAAGACCTTTGATTTGTCTTCGTATTTTTTGTAGGCCTTGAAAATCTCTTTGGGAAGAGAGGGTGCCCAAATGCCATGATCCATGTATTTGATAAGGATAGGATTCTCTTTTAAGAATTCTTCATGATGTTTTTTGTAGGTTTCTTTTATTTTTTCGAATGACATTTTACTTTTATATTCGCGGTTTCAGTAGAAACAACAATAATGGTAGGCATCCTCAAAAATCAGAGATTTTTGGGACCCTGAAAATCTTTGATTTTCATGGAAACGATTTCGCTCTAGACAAAATTCATAGCTCTAAATCTTCGTCCATTCGCGCCATTGTTGTTTCAGGTAGTTAATATTTCCACTTGAGTAACATTAAAAAAGCCTGCTGCATTCCCCTCTGTTATGGCAAGCCGTCGTGAACTTATTTTATTATTGCTCCTGGTAGTTCTGTTTGCCGGGTTTTTTATGGCTGCGTTTTTGAATGCGCAGAGAGGAGTTGCGGTATTTGGCATTGGGTTTGACCCTGTTGTTGAGGATTATGTGATCATGGCTCTCTCGTTTGCCTGCTTAATCCGAACCTTTGCTGCGATTGTGTCCCATTAGCCTTTCGAATAATCCCGGATCTTTTTGAGAACGGATTTTGATGCTGAAATTTCTGCTCCTTTTTCTACTTCTGATTTGTAGGCAACCGTATCATCCATCTTAATGGTGATTTCCCTTTGGATGCCACTGTCTGCTGCCCCATAATGAGAGGGCTGGTCTGCAGAGTAGTTATCAGAGGGAGTATAGGCCACCCCTTTCGAATCTTCTTTCTGTTTAGGTGCCTCTTTGTGCACTGTTCCTTCTAATCCCTCTGGGGCCTCAAACATGGCTGAAATATCGACTGGCTGGAGCTGAGGGACTTCAATATCCGGGAGGGAGTCTCGTTGTGCAATTTCCTGCTCTGCTCGCTTAATGAGCTCTTCTGCTTCTTTTTCCTCTTTTTTTCGCTGTTCTTTGAAATCTTTCAATTCCCTGAGCCGCTCTTCTGCAGAGAGTTTTCCGAGCTTTTTTTTATCTAATGCCATCCCCAATTATAGCTCTGAATTGTACAGATATAAAAATATTCTTGCTTGAAAGAGAATTTTGACTAAAGAGAAGCAAATGATATTAAATAGAGACTCTCAATATTTTTATCTCTTTTCAGTGGTTACAAATGGCAAGATTTATAAAGGGCTATTTTTCCTCCTACTAATATGGCTCAAAAAGTATTGTCGTTAGGCTTTGATACGGAGCGACCCTATGGAAATTTTGCTTATACTCCTGAAGGAAAAGATTTAAGGAAGAAGCAGATTGAATTTGTTGCGAAGATCAATGAAGAGTATGACAAACTGGGGGCTCCGCGAACGTTTTTTATTCTGGGTCATTATTTAGATGCTAGCCTTGATGAATTTTCTCAAGAGCATTTGCAGCAAATATATGATAAAAGTAATCTACTAATTGAACTCCAACAACATAGTTATTCTCACCTCATTTTCAGGCCAATTAAAGGCAGAGATGATGCAGTGGTAGGTGCTGGAGAATTTATTGAAGACCTTTCCAATGCCAATGAAACCATTGAGAAAATCTTGGATGTTAAACCTGATGGGCTGAGAGTGCCGATTGGTTATGATCAGGATATGTCCAATCAAACCGAGATATTACAAGGTTTGAAAAAGTTAGGCATTCGTTATATCTCTTCTGTTACTCGCAGCAAGGATTCTATGAATGCTCCCTTTGGTAAAGATAAGCAGCCTCATCATTACGGAAAAGAAGAGTATCCTGATATTGCTGAGATTCCGTCCCATGGCTGGCAGGATGCGATATTCACACCGGAAAATACGAGAAAGCTTCTTCAGAAAGGCCCTTTCTCTCCAAAAGGAATCATTGAGCATTATGAGGGATTGTTTGCTGATGCGAGAAAGATTAATTCAGATTTTGTAAGCGTTGGACTCAGCCTGCACCCCTGGGCAATGATGGAGTATGACCCTAAATTAGAGATTCACAAGCACTTAATCGGTTCAGCAAGGGAGAAAGGGTTTGAAATTGTAACCTATGGAAAAGTTGCTGATATAGTCCTTTCCCAAAACACTTAAATAATCACTTAAATTCCTTATTATTATGCCCAAAAGGCATTCTTCTTAGGGGTGACCCTTTTTCATTTTGGCGTTTTTCTGCACGACAACTGCCGCATTTATCGCAAGTTTTAAATAACACCAACCGATTATTTTATTTTTAAGATGACATTCAAAGGAAGAAGCATAATCTCTATCCGCGACTTTTCTAAGCAAGATTTATTGACCGTTCTTTCTCATGCAAAAAAGCTGGAGAAAACACCGCAGCCAAACCTGATGAAGAATAAGGTGATGGCAACACTGTTCTTTGAGCCCTCAACAAGGACGCGATTAAGCTTTGTGAGCGCCATGGAAAAAATAGGAGGAAGCATCCTGGGTTTTGAAAATACGGACACCACCAGCGTTACCAAGGGAGAGACACTATGGGATACGATCAAGATGGTCGATCAGTATGCAGATGTTATTGTGATGCGCCATAGCATTGAGGGTGCAGCACGCCTTGCATCAGAGGCATCAGCGGTTCCCGTCATCAATGCAGGGGATGGGGCGAATCAGCACCCTACGCAAACACTTCTCGATCTCTATACGATCCAAAAGGAAAAAGGAAAGCTGGATGGCTTGAATGTCGGCTTTGTAGGAGACCTCAAGTATGGAAGGACAGTGCATTCCCTCTGCATTGCCATGTCGCATTTCAAGACAAAGATGTTTTTCATTGCTCCAAAGGCACTGCAAATGCCTAAGTCATATTTAGAGGATCTGAAAAAGAATAACATCCCCTATGTGTTAGAGGAAGACCTTGAAAAGGTGGCAAAAGATATGGATATTATCTACATGACACGTATTCAGAAGGAGCGGTTTACTGACCCGGTAGAATATAACAAGCTTAAAGGAGTGTATCAGATTGATGCAAGCCTGCTTAAGCATACAAAGAAAAATGTCAGCATCCTGCATCCGCTTCCGAGGGTGGATGAGATTAGCACTGACCTGGATGAGACCCCGAACGCAGCCTACTTTCGACAGGCAGGAAATGGGGTGCCGGTTCGGCAGGCAATTATCGGACTCGTAACAGGAAAACTCAAATAAAAAAATGAAGAAAGAGATTATTATCCCGGCAATAAAAAATGGTACGGTCATAGACCATATTCCCAGCAGGGTAACTTTTCGGGTAATGCGGCTCCTTGATCCGCAGGAATATGAGCACACAATAAATGTTGCGCTAAATCTGGAAAGCGATAAGATGGGTAAAAAAGGAATCATCAAGATTAGTGATCGCGTGCTCACGCAGGAAGAGGTGAACAAAGTCTCTATTCTTGCTCCAGAGGTGAGCGTGAGCATTATTAAAGATTACAGTGTAAAGAAAAAAATCGTGGTGAAGCTTCCTGAGCGAATAGAGAAAATCGTCAAATGCAATAATCCTAAGTGTATTACCAATATTGAGCCGGTTGATACCAGCTTTTCCGTTATCTCTAAGAAGCCCTTAAAGATTCGATGCAAATACTGCGAGAGATCCATGTCCAGAGAGGATATTGCGCTGTGGTGAAGATGTTATCTACGACATTATGCGGGGTAAAGCTCAGAAACCCCACTATTCTCGCATCAGGAATTCTGGGAATTTCTAAGGATTCTGCTCAAAGAATAATCAAAGGAGGAGCAGGAGCTATCACACTTAAATCTCTTTGCCATGAAGAGCGCAAGGGCCACCCTGGCCCGAACATGGTGGTTATCGATAGCGGAATGCTCAATGCTGTTGGGCTGCCCGGACAAGGGATGGATAATGCTATTGCTGATTTTGAGCGCCTTGATGATCTTGCTGCTCCAATCATCGGAAGCATTTTTGGGTACACTATTGAAGATTTTGGTATCGTTGCCAAAAAAATGGCTTCACTCAGCCCTGCGATGATTGAAATTGATATTTCCTGTCCGCACATGAGTTATTCGAAACCCTTCTATGCAGATGCTGAATCCATTCAGAAGATTACCCGGCTCGTGAAGAAAAATGCCGGCGGAATTCCGGTAAGTGCGAAACTAAGCCCGAATGTTCATAACATTGCTGAGCTTGCTTTGGTTGCTGAAAAGGCTGGTGCTGATGCTATCACCGCGATCAATACTGCATCAGGAATGAAAATAGACCTTGAGACTAGGACACCTTTGCTGGGAAATAAAACAGGTGGGCTGTCTGGCCCTGCACTGAAGCCGATTGCTGTTCGCTGTGTGTATGAAGTGTATGAGGCTGTAAAGATACCGATTGTCGGAACAGGCGGCGTTACTACAGGAGAAGATGCTATCGAAATGATCATGGCAGGAGCAACTGCTGTTGGCGTTGGCACTGCATGCTATTATCATGGACCCGATGTTTTTTCCAGGATTTGCGATGAGATGAAGGCCTGGATGAAGAAAAACAAGGTGAAGAGTTTGGATGAGATCAGGGGGAGCGCGCATGGGAAGTAACTGTTCTCTGAAAACGGAGCTGCCTGTTATCTATGAGGTTTCCAGAGTAGTGCAGGAAGCAAAGGATGTGCACTCTATTTTTCTGAAAGGAAAGCTTGATTGCAAGCCTGGGCAGTTTATTATGGTCTGGCTCCCGGGTGTTGAAGAGAAGCCTATGGCTGTCTCGGAAGTGAGGAAGGATGAGTTTGCGTTTTGTTATCATAGTGTTGGACCATTTACTCAGGCGTGTGATGCGCTGCAGAAAGGAGATAAAGTAGGGATTCGCGGCCCCTATGGAAATTCCTTTTCTCTTGACAAAAAAACTGTCGTTGTTGCCGGAGGGATTGGTATTTCCTCGGTGTCTACTGCGATTGATGGGCTGTCGAGCCCTGTTGTTATTCATGGCGCGCGTGATAAAGATCATCTGGTTTATACAAAGCGATATAAAAGCATGATCCTGACCACTGATGATGGTTCTGCAGGCAGAAAAGGGTATGTTACGGGTGCGCTTGCTGAAGTTCTTGAGAAGAATAAGGATATTGAGCAAGTGATTACCTGCGGACCCGAGATGATGATTGTAAATGTGCTCCATGTGTGTCAAAAGTATGGAGTTGAGTGTGAGGCATCGCTCGAGCGATACATGAAATGCGGATATGGAATCTGTGGCAACTGCCTGGTTGACGATAAGATCCTGTGCATTGATGGGCCTATCTTTAATTCCAGAATACTGAAAAAAATGAAAGAACTTGGAAAGTTTGCACGCCTGAAAACAGGAAGGAAAGTTTCTTTAAAGGAGTACTATTCCTGGAGGGGATGATGTTAATTAAGAATGGTTCAGTAATGATCGATGGAGAGCTACAGAAAGTTAATATTCTTATTAAGGATGGCAAGATTGCCAAGCTTACCACTGAGGAGCCTGAATCACATGACATCATTGATGTGAATGGCCTGACAGTCATCCCCGGCTGTATTGATGTGCATGAGCATTGCCGGGACCTGAATCAGGCATACAAGGAGGATTTTCTGACTGCATCTATGGCGGCTGCAAAGGGAGGGATTACCACTATTTGTGCGATGCCCAATACCGATCCTCCTGTTATTGATAAAGAGTCTTTAGAGAAGGAACGTGAGGTTGCCAAAGAATCAGTGGTGAACTATGGCCTGTATGTCGCAGGTGTCGACGGAAACAGCGCGAAGATTCCTGAGTGTAACAATATTGCCGGGGTCAAAGTATTCATGGATGTGACAACCGGGAACCTGAAGGTTTCTGATGATGCTGAACTGGAAAGATTGTTTTCTTCCTATAAGCGTATTGCTGTTCATGCCGAGGAGGATCATGTGCACAAAGCAATATCTTTGATCAAGAAGACGGGCAATAGCTTGTATCTTGTACATATCTCCCGGGCAGATGAAATTGAAACCATTCGCAAAGAAAGGAATAAGCAGGTATTTTGTGAAGTGACCCCTCATCATCTGTATTTTACTTCCGAGGATGTAGAGAAATTGAAAGGGTATGGCATCATGAAGCCTCCCTTGCAGTCAAAGAAAGACCAGGTTGCTTTATGGGAGGCATTAGCTGATGGAACGGTTGACACTGTCGGGACGGATCATGCCCCCCATACAAAAGAAGAAAAAGAAGGGGCAGAACCCGTGTATGGGGTAACTGGCTCTGAGACGATGCTACCGCTGCTGCTGCATGCAGTTTATAATAAATTATTGAGCCTTGCCCGTGTTGTGGAGCTTACATCTATTAATCCTGCCCGAATCTTCGGTATGAAGAATAAGGGAAAGATTGCACAAGGATATGATGCGGACTTAGTTTTGATTGATATGAACGCTGATTTTGAAGTGAAGAATGAGGAACTGCTAACGAAATGCGGCTGGAGCCCTTTTCACGGGTATGTATTGAAAGGAATGCCGGTGATGACGATCGTAAATGGCAATGTAGTGTATGATGGAAAAATCCATAAGGAATTTAAAGGATCGGAAGTTATCTTTGAGTGATGAGTATGAATAAGGAAATCGCAAAACTATTGCTTGAAGCAAAGGCTGTTGACCTGAATACTTCTGAGGGGTTTACGTATGCTTCCGGCAGAAAAGGCCCGATCTATTGTGATAATCGCCTGCTGCTTTCCTATCCTGACTATCGTGAACAGATTATTTCTTCCTTCATTTCTCTGATTGAAGAGAAAAATATTTCATTTGACATAGTAGCTGGTGTTGCAACCGGTGCTATTGCGTGGGGCTCCTTTATTGCTGATCGCCTGAAAAAGCCAATGATCTATGTGCGTGCAAAAGCAAAAGACCATGGCAAAACGAACCAGATTGAAGGAGAGCTGGAGGAGGGGAAAAAAGTCTTGGTGATTGAAGATCTGATCAATACCGGTGGCTCCAGTGTTGCTGCGTGTGATGCTATTGTTCAGGCCGGCTGCTCAGTTGTTGCATGCCTGGCAATTTTTAATTATGGTTTTGACGATGCAGCAAAACTCTTTACTGATGCGAAGATTTCGCTGTATTCATTAAGTGATTTTAATGCACTTCTTTCTGCTGGCATGGAGATGGAGTATATTGATGATACTGCTAAAAAGTCCTTGCTGGAGTGGCAGAAGAATCCGAAGGAGTGGGGGCCTGATAATGAATAAGATAATTAATCCAGACAAATCTATCATCCCAGCCTGTGATGTGGCTACACTTGAAGAGCTTCAGAAATTAGTGCAAGAGACACATGATGTTGAAGGCATCGGTGCCTATAAGATCGGCTTTGAGCTGGTTATTCCTTATGGCATGAAACAGGTCGTCAAGACTATTCGGGATATTTGTGATCACCCGATTATTTATGATCATCAGAAAGCTGCTACCGATATTCCTGATACCGGAATCAAGTTTGTTCGGGCCTGCAAGGGCTGCGATGCGATCATTTTGTTTCCACAAGCAGGACCGGTGACTGAAGAGGCCTGGATTAAGGCTGCGCAGGAAGAAGGGATGCAAGTTATTGTTGGTGGCGAGATGACGCATAAAGGGTATTTAGCTGCTGATAATGGCTATCTCTCTGATGATATGCCAACGCGTGCGTATACTATTGCAGCGAATTTAGGTGTTACTGATTTTGTTGTTCCCGGAAATAAGCCTGAAAAAATCGAGCAGTATCGAAAAATGCTTGAGGCAATGGGTATTTCGCCTACGTTTTATTCTCCTGGGCTTGTTGCTCAGGGAGGATCTATTACTGATGGTGCGAAGGCTGCCGGGAAAAGCTGGCATGCGATCGTTGGCCGCGGGATCTATAAAGCAGACGATATGAAGAAGGCTGCGCAAGAGTTCGTCAAGGAATTGATTTAGTATGTACACTCATATATCCGGTATATGTTTTTGTTCTCCTGAAATTCTTTCATAGGTGTTTCATTGAAATTGCAGTAATTATTAAGGTATTGCTGCATTCTTGTTTCTTTCCAAAGAGGGTTCAACTGCCCATCCTGCTCATGCACAAGGAAGAATTCCGGTTTTTCCTGTTGTAACTGGCTTATCATCGCATTAGTGTCTAAAAAGTACTGCGTGAGAGGGTACGTATCCAGGTTTGCTGATACCGACATTTCTCTTGAGAGGCTTAAAGCTACTAATGGTGTGATGTGATAATCTCCCCAAATGCTCGCATCTCCTTTTCCAATATACGTTGCAAGCTCGATCGTTTTGGTGAATTGATGGTTGTCCTGATAATGATGTAGCCATTTGAGATTCATAAATATGCCGAAGAACAAAATATATACTATAAGGAAGATGTAGAGTTTTTTTTGCGGGAGTACCTTAAAGAGATGTTTTGCTATCAGTAGTGCCATGAGCGGGTAAATGATGATAAAATAATAGCGAAAAGGCTGTTGGAGTATGATAGTGAAGAGAGTATAGATTATGATCGTTATAAGCGGCAGTGTGAGTGCCTTTCTTTTTGCGATGAGGAAAAAAAGAACAAGAAGGAAAGGAAGGATAACTAGGAAGTCAGAGATGACAGTGTCTGTAATAAAGGCTATTTTTGAGATGGGAGCAATTGGCGGCTTGGTTACGTGATAGAAGAATACCTGCCTTATGAACTCTCCCTGAGTTATCCCCTGCAAGAGAAGGTAAAGAGGAAGGATAAGGGTGAGAAACCCTGAGAGAAACGATTGGAGTGATGATCGGTTTTTTAATAACAGGAAAATAAGGAACCCTGCTGCAATCGGAAGAACATGGTTCACCGTTAGAGCTGCCAGCGCTAAACCCATGCCTGCAAGGAAGGGCTTTCTTTTTTCTGTGAGCAAATAATAGCTCAAGAGTACGAGCGTTGCCGCAATGTTGATACCATAATTTATAGAGCCTGAGTAGAAGACGGTTGTCGTGAATAAGAAGAGAAATACTGCCAAGATTGATTCTTTTGTTCCGTATTTTTTGGTGAGTTCATAGATAAGATACGCCGAGAGCAGAGTGAAGAGTGTTGCAACAGATTTGAGTAAGAAATAATTAAATCCTGCCAGCTTGAAGAGGATTCCAAAAAGATAAATTTGCAGCGGTGGATGTGCAAAGAAAAAGTCTTTGTATGGTGTCTTTCCTTCTGAGATAAGTTTTCCGAGGTAGAAATAATTGTTTTCGTCACTTAGCAGCGGAGAGTAGAGGGGAATTCGTGAGAAAAGAAATAGTGATGCAATAATGAATAGGAAGAGATAGCCTTTCTTCATGTACTCTTCTTTGGTTGTTTTCTTTAAAGGTTTTTTGGATAGGTACATTTATAACTTCAATTCATTTCAAAGTCTTAGGCAGGTATTTATATATGCCTTCCTATCTAAAGATTGGTGATAATCATGAGAAAAATAATACTCTGTATGATTTTAGTGATTAGTTTATTTGTTATTGGATGCCAGAATCCGCAGGTGGTTCCTTTGGATTCGCAGGATTCCTCCGGACAGAAAGATACCGGCGCTGGCCAGGTAAAGGAGCCTGTCGAAATTACACCGGTGCCTAAAGAACTGGAATCCTCACAGGAGCTTAAGAAGTTTACCTCCACAGAAGATATTAAAGCGTATCTGGACGAAAACCGGATGCAGAATGCCGTATTCTTTGGGTTAGGGAGTGAACTTGCGAGAAGTTTTCGTGACGATACAGTTGCCTTTGATGGGGTTGCTGTACAGGAAGCTGCGGTTTCTGCTCCTGCTGCACAAAAATCTGCAGGTGGAGCAAGTGATTTCTCTACTACGAATATACAAGTAGAGAATGTCGATGAGGCAGACTTCGTAAAGAATGATGGAAAGTATGTGTATGTGTTATCGCAGGATAAGCTGGTCATTGTGGATGCGTTTCCTGCAGATGATGCTCAGATCCTCTCTGAGACAGAGATTGAAGGGAGGCCCTCTCAGTTGTTTATTAACGGAGATAGGCTCGTTGTTTTCAGTGTAGCTGATGAGGAAACCTATGCTATCCCTGAATATGATTTTGTTCCTCAGCTGCGCTATACCCAACGAACACATGCGTATGTCTATGATATTCGTGATAGAGAGAAACCGTTGCTTGTCAATGATTTCAATGTTGATGGGCAGTTTTTTCAGGCCCGAATGATAGGGGATATCGTGTATTTCATTGCTAAAGAGAACGTGTATTATTATAATAATGTGGTAGATCTTCCTGTTGTGTTTGAGGGAGATACGAGAATTGCTTCTCCTGAAGTGTTCTATTTTGACAACCCTGAACAAAATTTTGTCTTCCACACTATTGCTGCATTTGATGTGAACTCAAATGAGATCAACGCACAAAGCTATATGATGGGACACTCTAATACGCTGTTTGTTTCTGAGAATGCCATCTATATTGCCTATCAGAAGAATTTTCCTTATGCGTATCGTCAGTATGATAACAAGGAGCGATTCTTTGAAGTAGTGTATCCGCTGCTTCCTTTGGATGCACAGCAGTTGATTGAAAAGGAAGACTCCTGGGAAGACATTTCTTCTGTTCTTGAAGATGCCTATAATGCCATGGATGAGAAGGAGAAGAGTGTACTTCTGGAGAAGATCTCTAACGCAGCCCAGGAATATGATATGAAACGGGAGATTGATCGCAGAAAGACGGTGATTCATAAGATTGCTATTGATGGCAGTGAGCTGGAATATGTTGCAAAGGGAGAAGTGTCTGGGCATTTATTGAATCAGTTTTCGCTAGATGAGTTCGAGAATAATCTTCGGGTGGCTACTACTACCAATGTATGGACCCGATTTGAGAATCAGCAATTCAGCAATGTATTCGTGCTGGATGATAGCATGAAGCAGATTGGCGCACTTGAAGGCATAGCTCCAGATGAGCGTATTTATTCCACGCGTTTCATTGGCGAGCGACTGTATATGGTGACCTTTAAGCGGATTGATCCCTTCTTTGTGATTGATTTGTCTTCGCCAAGTGAGCCAACTATTTTGGGTGAGCTGAAGATTCCCGGTTTTTCAGACTATTTGCACCCGTATGATGAGAATCATATCATAGGAATTGGAAAGGAGACAGAAGGAAACCAATGGGGAGGGATTTCTGTTAAGGGCGTTAAATTAGCACTTTTTGATGTCTCTGATGTTTCCAATCCGCGGCAAGTGGACAAGTTTGAGATTGGGAGCAGTGGGACTGATTCAGAGGCTTTGCGCGAGCATAAGGCATTCCTTTTTGATCGAGAGAAGAATTTGCTGGTGCTGCCAATTCGTGAGGTGAAGGGACAGAGAGTGTTTGACTCTCTTCGCGGGTATTACCGCCAAAATATCTGGCAGGGCGCTTATGTGCTGGGTATTGATGAGAATGGATTTAGCCTGCGCGGAAAGGTAAGCCACAATGAGGGAAACGAAGATAGCCGGCATTACTGGGGATCTCCTTACGCGGTGCGAAGATCACTGTATATGGATGATGTGCTGTATACTGTTTCATCCCGAAAGATCCTGATGAATGATCTGGATGATTTAGATACGGTCAATTCGGTTGACCTTCCGTTTAAGAAGGAGCAGTATTATCCGATTTGGTACTAGTTTTTTCTTTTTTTTCTTATTCTTTTTTCATTAATCACAATCTTTATAAGAAGTCTTACTTCACTTTTTCTTAGGTGGTACTTATGAGTGAAGAAATATACGATACAATCATCATTGGAGGCGGTGTGAGTGGTTTTGCTGCTGCAATGTATGCCGGACGATTTGAAATGAAGACTTTGCTACTTGGAGATATTATGGGCGGAGTAATTATTACCACCAATGAGGTTGCGAATTATCCTGGCTTTAAGATGGTGAGCGGCATGGAGCTTGCCGATAAGCTGCGTGAGCATGCCCTCGAATATAATGTAGAGATGAAAGAAGAGAAGGCTGATGGCGTTGAGAAAACTTCAGACGGATTTGCAGTTACTGCGAAAAGCGGTACCTATAAGACGAAAACAATTATCTTCGCGACAGGAACAGAGTGGAGAAAACTGGGTGTTTCTGGTGAAAAGGAATATGCGAATAAAGGTGTTCATTATTGCGCTTTATGTGATGGCGCCTTCTATAAGGATAAGACTGTTGCTATTGTGGGCGGCTCTGATAGCGCTGCTAAGGATGCTTTGGTCCTTACTGAATATGCGAAAAAAGTGTATATGATTTATCGGGGAGAGCAGATTCGTCCTGAACCGATCAATCTACGCCGTGTGGAGCAGAATGAGAAGATTGAAGTCATTAATAAGACAAATGTGAAGGAGATCAAGGGTGAGCAGTTTGTTACTTCCGTTGTGCTTGATAAAGAGTATAATGGCTCTTCAGAGTTAGCGCTTGATGCTGCGTTTATTGCTATTGGGCATATTCCTTTGTCATCCCTTGCCAAAGATCTGGGTGTTGCGCTGAATGAGAAAAATGAAATCATTATTGATCGGCATGGAATGACCAACTTGGAAGGCGTGTATGCTGCAGGTGATGTCGTTGATACTGATTTCAAGCAGGCAATTACTGGTGTTGGCGAGGGCGTGACTGCTGCATACAATGCGTATAATCATATAAGTAAATGAAGGTTGAATTCTATTTTATTGCGCTATTGATACTGAATAATTCTGAAATAGTGGAAAAAATATATAAATAACCCCTTCCTTTCAACCCGTATGTCCACAGAATGTGTCATTATTTCGCGTGTGGTCGTACTACACCACGCTCATTGATGGATCTTTCTTAGTTACAATTTTTCTGTGTTGGCATGCAAGCGATGAATTGTTTCTTAAGAGAGATTTCTATGGACGTGGTTGGAGAAAAAATTGAACATAAAAGATCTTAAGCTTGACCATATCAACTTTGAAAATAATCCTATTGCTACTGATAAGACCCAGACAACAAACAGATTTGATGCTAGCAAATTTGAATTTGATGGTGCAGACTACCTAAACAATGGAACTCAAACAGATGCAGAACCTTTCACCCTGAAATACATACTGAACAGAATTGCTATCATAGATGGGCCACCGTTAGATGCAGATGAGCTACTATACAACAGACTAGTTATGTGCATGATTGATAAAAATCCAGTTTCTACAGACAGCGATTATTTGCAGGAACAATTGGGTGGCTTCAGTGTTTATGGTTGGAATGGGAAGATTAAATCAGAGACTACAATTCGGAGTACCTATCACTCTGGGGGCAAAAGCATTCCAGTTCTACTAGATTATCAAGTGAGAGAGAAAGAAGTTGTAACTATGGTTCGAGGAGACCCATTCGAATTTAATGGAAAAATTCTTACTCCCGGATATGAGAAGACAACTACTACACACTATGGAAGATTACACCTCTATTCTGCTAATGGAAAGGAAGTTCCTTTAGAAGGAATTGCAAAGGATATCTGCGATCACCTAAATATATAACTATTTAAGCAACCTTCTTTTTTCTCCTTTCTATGGATGAAGTCTATGAGCCGCAGGAAGATTCTTACCTGCTACAGAAATATGTGAAGGAGTACGCCAAAGGAATAGTGCTGGATGTGGGGACCGGGAGCGGTATTCAGGCAGCGACTGCGGCAAAGAGAGCAGATTTTGTTATTGCTATCGACATCAATGATAAGGCTCTGCAGCATTGTGCTGCTCATGTGCATTCTGATCGCATTTTATTTATGAAATCTGATTTGTTCTCGGTGTTTGAGAAACGGGAGATTTTCGTCAAGGGTTCTCTGTTTAAGGGAATTGGTGATCGCAAAGAAGGGAATAAATTTGATCTGATTATTTTTAATGCGCCGTATTTGCCTGAGGATTCTCGTGATAAAGATATTGCCTTGGATGGAGGTAAGGAAGGACATGAGATCATTGAGCGGTTCTTGTCTTCCGCTGCAGAGTATCTTGCACCAGAGGGAAAGCTATTGCTTATTTTTTCTTCTCAGACTGGTAAGGAAGAAGTAGATTCTTTAATTGAAAAGAATGGATTTGGTTTCAAGGAGTTAGAAAAAATCCATATCTTTTTTGAGGATATTTTTTGTTATTTGATTGAGAGGAAGTCTCCTAGATAAACTATTTCATAACTATCGTAATTTTTTCTGCATTCTTATCATCATACATTATTGATTCTAAATTAAGCTTTTCTCCATATTTTTCGTACAATGAGATCATATGAGATCCTACTACTACTTCTCTTCCTGCCACTGCCTGAATAAGATACAAAGACCCCGTTTTGCTGATTTCAGATCTGTTGGTAAGATGATAAGCTATTTGTTCTGGTTTAGGGAAGTCTTCTTTAACGCTTTTTACCAAATCATCAATTTCATTGTAGTGATATGTATTCGATTTTATAGTCTTTGGTCGAATAATGGGACTATCCTCCAGATCGGCCATCGCTTGCACATATCCCAAGATATGTAATGCAAATTCTCTGCTTCCATAGAGATTTTGGATGGCTGCTTGCTGTTTAAAGAAGAGATTTCCTCCACCATCTATCCCCTGTGTTGCCCAAAAATCATATGCTCCAATTTCTTTTATCTTAGACTTGAAACTATCCTGATCAAGTAGTATAGTGTCCATCCCCTTAGATTTTGAGGTATCTATGGGAAGCAATAAGGTCAAGTAGTTTGCCATAACAAGAAGAATGAAAATCACTTTATAAAACCCTATTATGGGGAATCTTTAAGTACCTCTCTTAGATTCTTAGGGGATGGAACTGTATGCGAAGGGAAAGCGGGGATTAGTGTACCTCACTGACTTTAAAGGAGAAAAAATTGCTGTCAAAAAGAAAAACCCTTCTTCTACTGCGATTGCCCGTATTGATATTGAGGCACAGTTTCTTCCCCTGTTAAACAAGCATACAATCGGTCCGAAGTTCCTGTTTTTTGAGAATAATGAGTTAGGGATGGAATTTATTGAGGGTATGTTGTTTGAAGAGTATCTCGTTACTGCGTCTAAAGCCAAGATAAAGAAAGCCATTGATTCGCTCTTTGAACAGATGCGTGTACTAGATGCACTGGGCATCAACAAAGAAGAGATGCATCATCCGTTTAAGCATATCATTGTTCGTGATGATAAGCCTGTTCTTATTGATTTTGAGCGCTGCAGATACACAGAAAAACCAAAGAATGTAGCGCAGCTTCTGCAATATGTTTCCGGTAAGAAGATAAGAGATATGCTTGCCAAGAAAGAAATTCATATAGAAAGGGAAGAGGTTATTTCCCTATCTAAAGAGTATAAGCAGGAACTGGATTTCTCAGGTATCAGAAGGTTTCTTAAGCTTCTTTAGTAAATGATAAAGTATAGCAAAGAGAATAATATGCCTTATTATCACTAGTAAGCCGGTGAGGGCATAGGCAGTAGTATTGGTGTAATCAGAGAAGATGTAGGGAAGTGTTGCAAAAAGTACTCCTGCGTTTACTATTTCTAGCGTATAGAATTTTTGCAGTTTTAGCCCATAGAGTGCAAAGAAAGGAAGCAGCCAGAGAATAAACTGAGGAGAGAACACTTTGTTAATCAGCAAGAATAATAGCGTTGCTACAAAGGAGAGCTTGATGAAATCCGCTTTTCGAAAGAGAATCATCACGATGAGATATGACCCTGCAAACAAGATAAGGGTAAGCGTATTGACGCTGGCAGGTGTAAGGCTGGGAAAAATATTTACAATAAGCCCCCAGATGGAATCGATATTAGGAGGGCGGACACTATGAAAACCATAGATATAGTACCAGGTTGAGAAGCTATTAATGATGAAGTAGAGGTTGATTGTGAGAAAGGTAATAACAAATACGGTCCCCAGTTTAATCCAATCCCTGAAAGGCCTGTGCAATAGAACAGGGAACAGGAAGAGAATGGGATACATCTTCGTGGCAAACCCTAAGGAGAGTAGCACCGTTGCAAGCACGTCTTTTTCCTTTTTGAAGTAATAGAGTGCCATGACCGAGAACATGACCGTAATGATGTCCCAGTTATAGTAGACGAACCAGAGAAGTGTGGGGGACGCTGCCCAGAAGAGGAATAAATTGATTTTTTTTGTTTGCAGTAATTCTGATAGCTTGTAGAGATAAAATGTTGTTACTGCAGTGACTATCAGAAATAGAAAATAGTGTGAAAACAGCCAAAAGGTTTGCCCGAACTGCGAGGCAAAAAACATCGTGAATCCAATCATTACGGGATATTCGATCTGGTTCTCAATGTAGGGTATTCCTTTTACCGCCCTCTGATACCAGGGGCCTAAATCATTATATGCAAGATTCCAGGGAAGTATGCTTTGCATGCCCAGATATTTGATGAGAAAGCAAATCGTGGTCGTTATGAGTGCTGTTGCAAGAAGATACTTGAGCGCCTGCTCTTTTTTGAATGCTATTTTCATCTCAATTGTAATTGTTTTTGTTTGTTTAAATACATTTGGGTGAGTGAATCCGAACCTATACCCTCTGATAATCATTTCTGCATAAATTATTTATACCTGAATATCCTGCACAGGAGTATGATTCAGCAATTTCTTAATAGGGTACTGTGCGAATGTGAGAAGATTCCAAAAGGGAAGGTTTCTACTTATCGTGAAATTGCTCATCAGTTGGGCACCCGGGCATATCGCGCGGTGGGAACTGCGTTAAAAAAAAATCCCGATGCTCCGCGGATTCCCTGCCACCGGGTCGTTTCTTCGGACGGCTCCTTGGGTGGCTATGATGGAGAGATGAATTCTTCTCGAAAGATCGAATTGCTTGCCCAAGAGGGAGTAAAAGTCTCTGATGGAAAGATTGTAGACTTTGAGAAGAAGCTGTTCATGTTTTAGGTTTTTTTAAGAGGGTATTCATTTTTTCTAGTATCTACTTTCGAGAAGAGAGGGAGCAGCTATGAAAATAGACTGTATTTCCTTCAACTGTAATATATGTTGGTATGCCCTTTTCAAGTCTTGAGTCTCCGACAGAGCCAGGGTTGATGATAAATTTCTCTTGCGGACTTATTTCATATTGATACCCTATTTCATCAGGGAGCATAAACATTTTTCCTTCCAGTAGAAGCCCGGGTACATGAGTGTGGCCCACAAAACAATGCTGAATACGAGCGAACTGTTTTTTTCTCATGTCTTCTAGTGCTTCAACCAAATTGATATTGTGTCCTGTTTTATGGGAGTGCTTGGCAAGTATTTTCATTGCCTTTGCATCATGGAATATATATCCCTGAGTAGGAAGATTTGGAGAGGCATGATAGAGCTGGAATGTGAACTGATTATCACTGTCATAGAGAATAGTTAGCTCAGTTTCCAAATTGTCAAGAAAAGAGAGATATTTCTCTTTTTTTGAGCTATTCGCTAAGTGTTTTCTCGTTGCGTCCCAGGATTCTTTTACCTTAGAGATTGTTCCCTTCTCTATTTCATCATCAAAGAACTGATATACTATGTGCGCTTTTTCTGCATACTCTTGGGATAGAACTCCCTCGTCATGATTCCCCCTGAGATTAGCATCAAATTCTATTGCTTGGTTAAGGCACCTCTTGGGGCTATATCCCCTACCGATGGTGTCCCCCAGATTAATAATTCTCTCGATCCCTCTCTTTTCAATATCTCTCAATACAGCAGTGAGAGCTCCATAGTTGGCATGAATGTCAGAAATAATGGCAAATGGTTCATTCAATTCCAGAGTGTTTGCCATAATGAGAAAAGAATGAACCTATATTTATAAGGTGTATGCAACAAAAATCTGATAGAAAAAATAAAGTCAATTACCGCTTCTTTTTCTTGGTCTTCTTAATCTCCTTTTCAAGATTAAGCTCATCCAATAGCTCTTTGTAGCGGTTTCGAATCGTCACTTCAGTAACGCCTGCAACATCGGCAACCTCCCGCTGCGTTCTTTTCTCCCCGTGAATCAAAGCAGAAACGTACAGTGCTGCGCTTGCAATGCCAGTCGGGCCTCTCCCTGAGGTGAGCTCGATTTTTTGCGCTCTTTCAAGGATTTCAATAGATTTTGACTGGGTTTCTGCGGAAAGATTCAATGCTGAAGAGAACCGCGCAATATAATCTGCCGGGTTTGATGGAAGGATGGTTAAACCAAGCTCTCTGGTAACAAATCGGTACGTTCTTCCGATTTCTTTCTTTTCTATTCCGGATGCCTCGCTTAATTCGTCAAGCGTTCGTGGGACTTCGTGCCTTCGACAGGCTGCATAGAGTGCGCCAGCGACTACACTTTCCATGGAACGTCCTCTTACTAATCCCCGCTGAACTGCAAGAGTATAGATTCTTGCTGCTTCCTCTTCTACCGATTTGGGAAGCTTCAGGAAGGAAGATACTCTTTTAAGCTCTGCCAGGGCAAGCTTAAGATTTCTCTCGATTGCAGTAGAGATTCTGTACTGCCACTTTCGGAGCCTGAAGAACTTGTTTCTATCCCCACCGTCAAGCTTGAATAAATCGGACTTCTGACCGATTTCTGTTCCCAGACCCTGATCGTACTGGGTGAAGGTCATGGGTGCCCCTGTTCTTCGTTTGCTTTCGCTCTCAGAAGAGTCAAATTCACGCCATTCCTGCGTGAAATCTACCATTTTATCTTCAATAACGAGACCACAGTCCCGACAAATAATTTCGCCTTTTTCGCGATTCCAAAACAAATTAATGCCCCCACATTCCGGACACTTTTTAACCATTTCAGCCATAGCTACCACCTAGGTTATGAATTAGGATCCCCCAACATGTTTTCCTAATATCAGTATTATATTATATAAAAGTTTATAAAGAGAAATTGATCATCTTATATAAAGCTTTGCTTTTTCTAGGAAGGAAATTCGTTTGAAACGCTAAGGATGGCCCTCAAAAATCTCACTCTTGCAGAATAATAATATTTATATATCAGTATACATTTTCGTATACCTATTATTTTCAAACGAAAAGGTGAGCGTGAATGAGAAAGATTTGTATTATTAATCAGAAAGGTGGAGCAGGAAAGACCACAACATCTATTAACCTTGCTGCCGGTCTTTCAAGAAATGATAAAAAGGTTCTTATGATTGACATGGACCCTCAGGGAAATATAGGAACATCCCTTCATCTGGATTCTGATAAAGATATTCATGACTTACTGGTTGAAAATGCTGATCCTGCAGAGTGTATTCGGCCTCTTGCTAAGAATTTAGATATTTTGTCCAGTAAAGAGACGTTGACCAAATCAGATGCTATCCTTTCCCGAAAGGAAAACAGCCAATTTGTGCTTTCTGAGAAATTAAAGAAACTAAAAGGATACGATTACGTAATCATTGACGCATCGCCTTCATTGAGCATCCTTAATCAGAACGCTTTGGTGTATGCTGATGAGGCATTTATCCCTGTACCCACTGATTATTTAGGATATGATGCGCTGGGAAAGATGATTCAGGCAATTCTTACGATTAATCATGTATTTGGCTCTGAGACCAAGGTTACAAAAATTGTTCCAACCATGTATGACAAGCGAAATAAGATTTGTAATGAGTTCTTAGATAAGCTTCGCAACAAGTATTATGATATTTTAGCAGAGCCTATCCGAGTGAATGCTAAGCTGAAAGAAGCCCCAAAGTTTGGTAAGTCTATTTTTTCTCATGACAAGAAGTCACGAGGGGCAAAGGATTATATGCAGCTGGTTAAGAGTGTCATTAATGATGAGAAGAAGATGAAAAGCCTTACTGAAGAGGTCATGAAAGAGAGTGTGAAGGCAGCCTCCGTCAGTGCTTCGTAAGGTTTCTTTTTCTTTAGCAATAACTTTATAAAATCGTGTCGTAATCAATTCTTTGATGGCTGAGAAACTCGATACAAAGGGAATTACGGTTAAGAAAGCTGACGACATGCCGCAGTGGTATGGTCAGGTTATTATTAAAGCAGAGCTTGCAGACTATTCTCCTGTTCGCGGAACGATGATTATTCGCCCGTATGGCTATGCGATCTGGCAGAAGATCATGGATTATTTTAATACGATCCTCAAAGATCTTGGCGTTGAGAATGCTTATTTTCCTCTCTTTATTCCGGAGAATTTCTTTCATAAGGAAGCAGAACATGCAGAAGGGTTCTCTCCTGAGGTTGCCTGGGTCGAGAATAAAGATGAAGACTCGCAGGAGCGTCTTGCTATCAGACCGACGTCTGAGACTATCATGTATGATTCGTACGCACGGTGGATTCGCAGCCATCGAGATTTGCCTCTGCGAATGAATCAATGGTGCAATGTAGTGCGCTGGGAAGTGAAGGATGTAAAACTATTCTTGCGATCACGTGAATTTCTCTGGCAGGAAGGGCACTGCGTGTATGAGACTGAAGAGGAATGTGATCGGGAGACTATGATGTATTTAGAGGAGTATGCGACGCTTCTGGAAGATGTCCTGGCCGTGCCTGTGGTAAGAGGTAAGAAATCTGAAAAGGAAAAATTTGCAGGCGCAAAGTATACAACGACTATTGAGGCTTTCATGCCTGATGGGAAATTTTTACAATGCGGAACTTCTCATAATCTTGGCCAGGGATTTGCCAAGGCGTTTGGAATTAATTATGTTGGTAAAGATGAGAAAGAGCATCTTCCGTGGCAGAATAGCTGGGGATTTTCGACCCGGTTAGTTGGTGCCCTGGTAATGCAGCACGGAGATGATAGAGGACTAGTGTTACCTCCCCGTATTGCGCCAATACAAATTGCAATAGTTCCTATCCT
Organism: Candidatus Nanoarchaeia archaeon; assembly: GCA_028279765.1. Lineage (GTDB taxonomy): Archaea > Nanobdellota > Nanobdellia > Woesearchaeales > WJIZ01 > JANQND01. Next base: position 40,970 of record JANQND010000023.1, read on the forward strand.
GTTTGAGAAGAGCAAGAAGGATACACTCAGGGCTTGCTCGCAGTTGAAGAAAAAACTCTCAAAGTATGAGGTGACGATTGATGATCGTGAAGAGTATTCTGCTGGCTGGAAATTCAATCAATGGGAGATGAAAGGAGTTCCTCTTCGCATCGAAATTGGACCAAAAGATATAGAAAAGGACCAGGTCGTTATTGTTCGAAGGGATACCTCAAAAAAATACTTTGTGAAAAATGAGGAGTTAAAGGAAAAGGTCGAAGAATTACTTGAAGATATTCAGAATCACTTGTTTGACAAAGCGCATGAGCATTTGAAGAAAAGTATCGTTGAAGTAGAGTCCTGGGATGAGTTTTTAGCAGCTGTTGATGATCGAAAAATAATTTATGCACCATTTTGCGGTGCTAAAGACTGTGAAGATCAGATCAAAGATAAGACAAAGGGTGCAAATAGCAGATGTTTCCCTTTAGAGCAAAAAGAGACTTCTAAGAAGTGCGTGTATTGCGGAAGTGATGCTCGCTTGTATGCGTATTTTGGGAAGAACTATTGATTGGGTGATGGGATTTTTAGCTGAATTATAATTCCTTATTTTTATTTCTATATAGTAATTAACTCCATTTCACCACCTAGCAATAAACGCGAGGATTTATATAGGAGTTATGCAGTGATATACTAATTTAGGGGGAAGTGTTACGTGATTCCGCATAAAAAGTATATGCAGCAGGCTCTTACTTTAGCTAAGAAAGGGGGGAAAAAAGTCTCTCCAAATCCGCAGGTTGGGTGCGTTATTGTAAAACGTGGACAAATAGTGGGCAGAGGGTACCACAAGGAATATGGTGGTAAGCATGCTGAAGTAATCGCCTTGGAACAGGCAGGCCATAAAGCACGCGATTCTATTCTCTATGTCACCTTAGAGCCCTGTTCACATTGGGGAAAAACACCGCCGTGCACTGAGCAGATAGTGGATGCTGGTGTTCGCGAAGTGGTTATTGGGATGAGCGATCCAAACCCAAAGGTGAGCGGGTATGAAGTTCTCAAACTGCGCGGGCTGAAAACGCGCGCAGGAATTCTTGAAGAAGAGTGCAAAGAAATTAATGAGGCCTATATCAAGTATATCAAGAAAAAAATGCCCTTGGTCATCCTTAAAGCGGGAATGACTCTGGATGGAAAGATTGCCACTTCAACCGGCAAGTCAAAGTACATTACCGGAAAAGAATCCCTAAAACAAGTTCATAAGCTTCGTGATGATGCGGGCGTGGTAATGATAGGAGTCAACACACTTCTCAAAGATAATCCCCAATTAGATACCCGATTAGTTAAAGGTGCTGAGCCAACGAAGCTGATTATTGATACGAATCTGAAGATTGGTTTGAAAGCGAAGGTACTGAAAAAACCGGAAACCGTCATCATTGCCTGCTCGGAGCGTGCGCCTAAGGCAAAGATGAAGAAACTGGAGAGTATGGGCGTGCATATTATTGGTACTAAAACGAAAAACAAGCAGGTTGATTTGAAAAAAGTGATGAAAACCCTTGCAAAGCATGGATATACTAAGATTTTGCTTGAAGGAGGATCGCAATTGAATGCTTCCATGATTCAGGAGAAATTAGTTGATAAAGTAATGCTTTTTGCCTCACCGAAAATCCTTGGTTCAGAAGGATTAAGCGTAGTAGGAAAGCTTGGTATCAAGGAGCTGAACAAAGTAGTGACCCTAAAGGATATTAAATCGAAAACCGTAGGGTCAGATATTCTGATTGAAGGAAACCTCTAGCCTACTCAATTCTAAGTAACAGTTACCAATAATTTATTAAATCAACTGCTTTTTGTGTTGGTATGGATTTTTCACCTATTGAAGAGGCGGTGCAGGATTTGCAGCGCGGCAGATTTGTTATTATCATTGATGATGAGGGCCGGGAAAATGAAGGAGACTTGGTTATTGCAGCAGAGAAGATTACTCCCTCCAAGGTTAATTTTATGATTAAGAGAGGAGGGGGACTGATTTGTGTTCCCCTGTTATCATCCCGGTTGCAGGAGCTGTCCATTCCACTCATGGTTGATGATTCTGAGAATTCCGAGATTACGAAATGTAAATTCACGGTTTCTGTTGATCTGAAAAAAGGAACCACTACCGGGATTAGTGCTGCTGACCGGAGCCTGACAATCAAATCGCTTATTGATTCGAAGACTGTTCCTTCTGATCTTGCAAGACCAGGGCATATTTTTCCTTTAGCTTACGAAGAGGGCGGTGTTTTATCCCGTGAAGGGCACACTGAGGCTGCAGTTGATCTGTGTAAGATAGCCGGGTTGTATCCTGCGGGAGTCATTTGTGAGATTCTTACGGAGAAAGGAGAGACCGCCAAAGGCGAAGATTTGGCTGCATATGCTAAAGAGCATCATCTGAATATTATTTCTATTGCGGATCTGATTGCGTATCGAAAGTCGCTTGCGTAGGTTATTTCGTCTTCCTAATGAGATTCACTACCAGAAATCCGACTACAAGGATTGTTATGGTGAATATACTCCACAGAAGCAGCTTATTCTCTGTTAGCCGATCATCCTTTGGGTCACATTCATCTCCTATGCCATCATTGTCCAGGTCAGATTGTGAGGGATTGCGATCGTTTGGGCAATTATCTTCTGGATTGATTGTGCCGTCTCTATCCCGATCATCGCATGCATCGCCTCTTCCATTAAAATCCTCATCACGTTGGCTAGGATTTGGCTCATGAGGGCAATTGTCGCAGGAATTCCCCAAAAGATCCCCATCGCTATCCTGCTGAGCAGCATTCGCAACTGCAGGACAATTGTCACAGGAGTTGCCTAACCCATCCCGATCATCATCTTTTTGATCAGGGTTTGCTATTAAGGGACAGTTATCATATATCACTGCATCATTATCGGGATCGTTGTCAAATTTTTTGTTTCTTGTATGCTTTGAGAGGGTTGCGATAGGGAGATCGCGCTCAAAATACAACTCACTGGTGTTATAAGCTATTTTTTTTGTAAGCCTGTTTCCATAATAGATACGATAGTCTTTATTTTCTTCTGCAAGGAAATAGAGCTTTCCTGTTGAAGTCCCCTTGATTTCTATTTCTGAAATAGAAAGAGATTGAGTGTGTGTTAAAGTAAATCGTAGGTAGCGGTAATCTACAGGAGAGTAAAAGACCGTTCTCACCGAAGATTTATGATACGGTGTTTGTGCTTTAATCAGATTCCATTCTTTATTGTCGTAACTTCCCTCTATTTTGATACTTGTCCAGGTATACTGAGGATTTTGTGACCAGATCGTTATGCTGCTGCTCAGGCTATTAGATCCTATGTCTACGACGAAGTATGCTGAGGATTGATCTTTAGTTGAGTCAATCTCCCATGTTGACCCTGCTGCTGCATCATATCTGCCATCAATCATATTCTCTTTTGCGAAATCAAGATCCCGGTAAGGTTTTCTGGTTGAGGATGCGAAAATGACATCTGCACCATGAGCATAATCGGTTGGCTGCGTCAGTTTGACGACGTAGGGTACGTCCTGATTATCAGCAACTATGCGCAGATCAGACGCATCATTATTCATGTAATCGAGTACTTCTTTATCCAGTTGAACCTCTAGCGGTTTCCCTGCAGAGTCATAAGAAATCTCTTTATAGTACGGCCAGGCAGACTGATCGAATGCGTGCGTGACAAAACATGCACAAATAAGAATGAAGATAAAAGAGAGGATTTTTTTCATTTTTTAGGTTAAATGTACTCTTTATACTTGTTATAGAGAAATGCTGCTACTAATAGAATCACTCCCAGGAAGAAGAATGAAAAAATTCGTGCCAGGGTCTCCAGCATACTTAAGTCAAAAAGGAAAATTTTGAAAATGGATATGAAGAATAATACTATTCCCATGATTCGCGCAGCGCGCACTTTTGATGCGAAGCCATATACGAGCAAAACCAATGCCTGAACAATCCAGGCGATGGAGAGCATCATCTGAATAACTTCTCCTTCACCGGAAATCGAAAGAATTTCGAGCGTGAGAATTATTGTCGTGAATGCGGTTGCTACAATAGCAATCCCAAGGGCAACTTTTCCGGTGTAAATCTTATAATGCTCATCAAAGAGCTTTTTATTCTTCTTGTAGAGCCATGCCATGGTGTAGAGAATCAGTATTCCCCAAAAGAATGAGAAGAATCGCGTACTTTCCAGGATATTACTACTACTGAACGCGGTGAGTGTCCAACTGTCATAGAAAAGTATTTTTATCGATGCAACACCTGCAACAACCGAGCTGAGCAGGCGGATAACGTTTTCTCTGAGCCGAAAGCTTAAGAGTAGCAATAATAATGCCTCCAGCATCCAGGAAAAGGTAATCCAGTTTTGATTGAGCTGCAAGGGAACCGCGATGGTTAAGTAGGTCAAGGATAAGAACGCAAAGGTATTGAAGCTGTAGGGCTTTTCTTTTCCATAAGCAGCATAGGCAATTACCAGATAGAAGATCGCAAGGCACAGAGCAAAAATGCCGTCCATGTCCGGATAGTACTGAAGAATGACTATGAGATTAAGCGAAAACGCAGCAAAGGAGCTGAGTAATACCATAATAGTGTTTGTCACATCCTGTTTTTGGACGAGTGATGCCAAAGTAAAGAGGAGCAGATATACGCAAACAAGAAGGATATGCAATGGAGCATCAGTGATTGCATCATTTTGTGCCAGCCAAATATATTGAATGAGGAACGTTCCTACAACTGATATTATTGGCAGGAAATTGAGTTGCTGGTTCATGGCAAGAACAATAGACCCTAATACCAGAACGATAAGTGAGATCAGCAGTGGTACCTTGATTGGAAGCATGAAAAAGAAGAAGTAACTGAGTACAAAAACAATATAGATGAGCGCCTGCGGTGTGCTTGATTGCTCGTTTCTTTCATTCTCATTTTTTCTCATAAATAGTCCAAGGAGAGTAAATAACACAATGTAGAGCAGGATAAAAATCGTATGAATAATAGAAGCATTAGGATCATTTCCGTGCCTTCCAAGCCAGACACCGTGTATTATGAAATTAAATATCATTCCTCCAAAACTCAAGGTTGTCCAGCCTCTCGCATAAGAGACAAGGATTAATCCTACGCTGAGCATGACAGCATAAAAGAGCGAGAAGAGGTTGACTTGTCCAATGATAAGCGGAGCAACATACCCCAGGAGGAATGCTTCTGCTGCTATGATTGGAGAATTGTATCGCAGCGAAAATACCACTGCAAAAACAATGACTGCAGTGAGCAGAACCAATGCCAGTATTTCTGAGGATATTAAGTGATGAAAATTATGTGCTGCATAAAAGGAGAAATAGAGGATAGCAAACCCTCCGCCTGTTAGTGTTCGCGCATAATTGGTGTAGGTTTTGCGATCAAGTAGTTCCCCCAGGAAGAGTAATACTAGTCCTATGGCAATTCCTATGGCAATTTGTCCGGTTGGGCCAATAAATTTGTTTTGAATCGCATAGATCAGGAAAAAGGCTACACTGAGAGTAATAGATATTATCCCTAACCTTGCAAACCATTTTCTTCCAATATTTGCTTCAGTACCTTCTTTAGGCTGTGCTGGTTGCCCAGATGCTGTCTTTCTGGCTTGCGGGGTTGATTGTGCCTGCATTTTCGCAGGAGAAGGTTGTGCGAAGATTTCTCCATTATCCTCGTCGTCTTGCTGGCCTGCTGGCGACCTGGTGCCTCCTTTTGATTGCGTGACCAGTAAAACAATTCCAGCAATAACAAAGATCCAACCGAGAGGTGAGAGAAGTCTTATGAAACTATTTCTGAAAATCAATGAAAGAATAGGAAACCCAATAATGCTCATAAATAGTCCCAAGGCTAGAAGTATCCCTCCAACTATTCTCATAGGATTTGACTGACTTGGGGCTGATGCAGGAGCATTTTGAGCAGGTGCAGGCTGCATGGCCATTCGCTGTTCAATTGCGCTAACCCGCTTATCTAGTTGTGAGAGAGAATTCTGAATCTGAACTAATGGATCAACCTTTTTTCTCGGCATAGCGTGGTTTTTGTTAAATTTTTATTTAAATGTTTGCATCGAGAAACTTCTTTTTTTCCTATAAAGAATAAAATATTTAAACCGCTCTTTTATTGGTATTTTTATGTCTAAGATTGCATTCATCGGTGGGTCAGGGTTTAGCAAGCGAAAACTCTTTGACGGCTTTGAGAAAAGCTATGTGAAAACGCAGTATGGCAATGTTCTTTTATTCGTTAAGGGCAAAGTAATTTATCTTGCGCGCCATGGCATCCATAAGAGCATTCCTCCTCATCGCATTAACCATCGTGCGAATATTTGCGCTCTTAACTTGCTTGGAGCAGAGAGAATTATCGGTATTAATTCTGTGGGATCGCTAAAAGAAACCATCAAGCCTGGCTCTATTGTTGTTGCCAGCGATTATGTTCATTTGGATCCGCCCAGTTTCCATGATTTTGAACTGAAGGCGATAACACCGCAGCTGGATACTGATCTCATCAAAAAAATAAAGGCCGCTGCAAAGAAGGCAAAGGTTACTACAAAGAATACTGGAGTGTATATTCAGACAAAGGGTCCTCGTTTTGAGACTAAAGCAGAGGTTTCAATAATCAAAAAATGGGGCGATATTGTAGGGATGACGATGGCATCTGAGGCAACCCTTGCCCAGGAAATTGGCCTGCCATATGCGAGTATTTGTGCAGTAGATAATTATGCGAATGGAATTTCAAAGAAAAAACTGACTGAGGCGACTTTGAAGAAAACGCATGAGAAAACACAACCTAAGATGGAGAAAATTATTAAGGAGCTCATGCGTTCAAGCGCGAAATAACGATGTCGATTCTGATAAAAAACTGTTTAGTGGGTAATTCCCGAAAGGATATTTATGTTGAAGGAAAGACTATTTCTGAAATATCTTCTCAAATTTCTGTTGAGGCAGATCAGAAGATTGACGGTAAGAGGTTAGCTGCTTTGCCTTCTTTTGCTAATGCGCATACTCATTCTGCTATGACTTTATTTCGCGGTTATGCCGATGATATGCAGCTTATGCCCTGGCTTGAGCAAAAAATCTGGCCGAATGAGGCAAGACTTACTGAAGAGATGGTGTATCAGGGATCGCGGCTTGCCTGTCTTGAGATGATTAAGTCAGGAACGACGTTCTTTAATGATATGTACTGGCATTTCAAGGGAACGTTCAAGGCAGTAAAAGAGATGGGGATTCGGTCATCTGTGAATGGTGTGTTCATTGATTTGTTTGATCCCAAAAAGGCAGAGGAGCAGAAAAAAGAATCCAAGGCATTATTTGATGAGTTTCATAATTCTCATGAGCGCATTCAGTTCTCTTTAGGGCCCCATGCTATCTATACGGTATCTGAAGAATCACTTCTGTGGATTAAAGAGTTCTCTGAGAAGAATGATTTGCAGGTTCATATTCATGTATCGGAGACTGAACAGGAAGTGAAGGATTGTGTTAAAAAAAACGGTTTACGGCCTGTTGAGTATTTAGATAAGATTGGGTTTTTGTCTGAAAGAGTAGTCGCTGCTCACTGTGTGTGGCTTAATGAGAAAGAAGCTAAAATTATGGCTAAGCATGATGCTGTTATTGCCCATAATCCTATCGCGAACATGAAGCTTGCTGTCGGCGGTGTGTTTCCGTATTCGTTGTATAAGAAGCATGGCGTTCGAATGGCCCTGGGTACTGATGGTACTGCCTCAAATAATAACTTGAGCATGTTTGACACCATGAAAACAGCTGCATTGTTGCAGAAGTTTCATCAAAATGATCCTACGGTACTTCCTGCATCTGAGTGTTTTGATCTGGCCACTCGCTCTGGGTATGCTTGCTTTGGCCTTGATGCAGGTATTACTGAAGGGAAGGTAGCTGATTTCATGCTGGTGAATACTTCTGATCCTGTTCTTTCTCCTTCCCATAATATGGTTTCTGATATGGTATATGCTGCTCATGCCGGCTGTGTTGATACGGTTATTTGTAATGGTTCAGTTCTGATGAAAAATCGTCAGGTGAGTAATGAAGCAGAAATTGTTGAAGAGGCATCTGCTGCTGCACATGAGCTGTTATCATCATGAAAATCGGCTACAATTCCTTACTCTTTATTTCAAGACAGGTGCTTGTATTAGCTAGCCGATTTTTAAGATGCCAAAAATTTCGGAGAAATTTTTTAGCATGATTAAAGACATTTCTTCTCTTCCCTCAATAGTTGCGGGAGATGGTTGTATTCTCAAAGAGGTGTTGAGTCCTTTACGTGATGATGTTTCTTTGCGCTATAGCTTAGCGCATGCTGAGGTGAAGCCTGGAGAGAAGACTGCGCTTCATACTCTGAAAAGCTCTGAGGTGTATTACATTATAGCAGGAGAAGGGGTGGTGAGTATTGATGGTGCTAATTCTTCTGTTCGCGGGGGAAGTGTAGTGTACATTAAGCCTGGCGCTTCTCAGTGTATAGAGAACACCGGTACTTCGGATTTAGTTTTCTTGTGTATTGTCGATCCTGCCTGGAAGAAAGAGGATGAAGTCATAGAAATTATTGACAAGCATCCATAAATAATCGAGTTTTCTAGATGGCTTGCTATCAATAATTTCCAGGACACAAAAAAGCCATACTTTCAATGCAAAGAATAGAGCTTTTTTCGTGTGATTAGCTCTTCAGAATCCCAATGAAGGGTAAGTCTCTGTGTTGCTCGTTGTAATCTAATCCATATCCTACCAAAAATTCATCGGGAACTTCAAAACCAACATAGTCTGCATTTGTGTTTGTTCGCTCTTTCTTATCAAGGAGAGCGCAGAGTTTTAGTGATTTTGGTTTCTTTTTCTTTAGATGATTGATAATGAATTCTGCTGTTAATCCCGTGTCAATGATGTCTTCTATGATGAGAATATCTTTGTTTTTTACTTTCGTTGCATCAAGCTGCAGATTAATTTTTCCTGTTGAGTTTGTTCCGTCGTAGCTTTTTACTTTCATGGATTCGTAGGTGATGTTGAGGTTCAGTTTTTTCAGCTCTCTCATCAAATCCGCAAAGAATACCATCGCACCATCGAGAATAACAATGCAGTGAATGTCTTTTTTGAAGTCTTTTTGAATTTCTCTTGCTAATTGTTTGATTTTCTTTTGGATTTGCTTTTCTGTTATGTAAGGTGTTATTTGCATGACTGCATTTCATCATGATGAGAATATAAGTTTTGTGATTGAGAGTTAGATGAACTGGGTGCTTGGGGAACGATGAATGAACTGTATAATTCCTGTTAAACTCTCCAAAGGATTGAATTTTAGTGCAACGTTCCGTAGCGAAGCGAAGGAAAAATTCAAAGTAATTTTTTGGGCGTTCATTCAGGTGAACACAGCGAGCTATGTAGAACAAGAAACCAAGAGGGCACATTCACTATATAGGTAGTGAGCTATAAAGCTTATGTCAACTATTCACGATCTTTCTTTGGTCATAGAAACACAATGGACAAAATAACCAAGATTATAAAAACCCAATAACTATTTAATCAAATATTCAAATATAAAATTATAGAGTCCAAAAATGAAAGATACTGCAAAAGAGTTTTGGGATAAGGCTTCAAAAAATTATGATAAAACAGAAGAGCGTTTTGAATATATTCATAGCAAGTCTAGAGAAAACACTAAAAAGTATCTTAAGGGCAATAATATTGTTTTGGATTATGGATGTGGGACAGGTACAACGTCCTGTGAATTTGCCAATCAGGTAAAAGAGATTCAAGCTATTGATATATCACCTAAAATGATTGAAATTGCAAAAAAGAAAGCAATTGTTAGTAAAGTTGAAAATGTAAATTTCCTGCAAACAGATATTTTTGATAAGAGATATAAAAAAGAATCTTTTGATACGGTCCTGGCTTTTAATATGTTGCATACAGTGCCTAATCCACAGAATGTTATTCAAAGAATATATGAATTGTTAAAACCTGATGGGTTATTTATTACTGTAACACCTTGTCTACGGGATAAGATGTCATTTTTAGTTAATGTTCAGATTCAGCTAGTTCGAATATTGTGTAAAATTGGAATAATACCCATTCCCATAAGAAGACTTAGAAGCTCTGAATTAGACGAATTATTGGCAAATGGGAATTTTCAGGCTATTGAAACAGAAGAAATATATAAAGGAGCATCTAGTTATTTTGTGGTGGCAAAGAAAATACGTAAAACTTATGGATAAAGTTATGCGTGAATTGCCCTCTTTCTCCTTTTTAGCCCAAAAAATTATTGAGTTTAACATCGGGCTTAACTGAAGTTCATGGGTGGCAGCATCCCGCAGGTTAGGGTAAATTTATTTTCTTTAGAATTATAAATTTGGATGAATTTGGGTCGAGCGAAGTGCAACGAGCGAGCCAGTTAAGCCCTGTTAAA
>JANQND010000025.1 GCA_028279765.1 Candidatus Nanoarchaeia archaeon
ATGTACGGATGCATTAGTCTTTTTTCTCTATATGGTTTTTGTTCTCGGTTGACCACCTCAACCACTGCTTGGCTATCTGGTAGCATCTGAGTAGCCAAAATAATTCTATTCGGTGATTGTACATATACTAACCCTATGTCATTTGTTTCTCCTCTGCCATAGACTACTACAGACTCTAATTGGTTTCTACTATTATTCCTACCCAGTAGAACTCCGCAAGGTCCAGGGTCCGTAGTTGCTTCCGCTAAATGAAGAGAATTATATGCTAATCTTAATGTACCTAAACCATCATAGAGATCAACCTCTGATGCTTTCAATTCAATTCCAAGTAATTCTGAAGCTAGGTTTGCAATCCGACCAAGATAATTTGGAGATGTGTCGCTCATGCTTTTAATCCCTCCAAGGTTCTTTTCTTGAGATTCCAGGGGGAAATACCATTGAATCCTTATTTCTATGCACAAGAGAAACAAGAGAATCTTCATGCTCGTGCAGGTCAATATCAGCTTCAATCAATTTTAGCTTCTTCTTAATGAAGGGAGTTTTTTTCGAAAAGAAATCTTCATCAGGATCTGATCCCTTATTTCTTCTGCTCCAACTATTCAGGTAAGTGTCAAGCTCTTTCGTGTTATTATGGACAGGTTTAGAAGGCGATTTATAAAGCATTGCACCATGTAGATAGGGCAATCCATCCCAGAAATTTCCTTCAGAGAAGTAGCAGCAGGCAAGATTATGAGATAATTCCTGGACGTGAGCAGGGAACTTTACTGAAGCAGTGTGAAAGGCTTTAATCGCTAATTCCGTTTCCCCAATATTATAGGCTAAGTTTCCGATGCTAAGCATAGTTGTGGGTGTGGAATTTTTCTCTGCATCTTCTAATGCAGCCTCAAGATGAGCTTCAGCCTCCTGTTTTTGGCCTAATAGAGCAAGGCTTTTTGCTATCCAGAAATCTATTCCTTTTATGTTACCGTCAATGCTCCGCGCTTTTCTAAAATCCTCTAATGACTCCTGGATATTGTTTTGACTTTGATGCAAGATGCCATATAATTTATACGCATTAGCGTGATTTTCATCCTGTAGTAAAACTGATTTCAAGGAAAATTCAGTTAGTTCTTTATCTCCAACCTCAAATCCTAAAAGAGCCATATCATACCATGCCTTCAGATTTTTTAGATCCGTTCTTATCTCCTCCTTTAAGTGCTCTTCAGCTTTGTCAACGTTTCCTGTTAACCAATATGCATGGGCAATTCGATAATTCACCTCTGGAAATAAAGGATTATTTTTGAGAACTGCTTCCCACTGATTGATGGCTCTATCATACTTTTTTTCAGCAAATAGAGCTCCTCCTATGTTATAATCACAATTTGGACACTCTTCTTCAATTTGCCTGGCAAGATAGTATATTTCTTCTGCTTTTTCATATTCGTTCATCTGTGCGTATATAGTAACCCTATCACAATAGATTTTTTCATATTCAGGATCAATTTCTTCAATTTGCTCATAAATATTCAGAGCTGCATCATAGTTTTCTATTTTAGCATGACTGCGAGCTAAACAGCTCAATGCCCCAACGTCTTCATTATTGAACGTGAGTGACTGTTCAAACTCGGTAATTGCTTGTTCATGCAAATCCAACGATTGAAGAATTAGTCCTTTGTTAAAATGTATTTCACTCGTTTGTCCACTCTCTGCGGCTTGAGTGAGAAGCTCGAGTGCATCAGTATATTGCTTATTGTCATAGTGCTCTCTGGCTTTATCTAGTAGGTTTTCATGTCTATCCCATGGATGTTGAAAGCTAGTAGTTTCCATTTTTCCTTATCTTACACTTGTTATCACTGAAGAGTATAAAAAACTTTTCAAAAAATGGTGCGATTAATGCCTCAAATCTAAGGAATTTTCATTATTAAGACTTCAAATATGAAAATTTTTACTTTCTTTCTTAAACCAAAAAATAAACTTAGAATCAGACATCGATCATTTCTATCTCGATGTTTAAGCCCTCAGGTAGCGACAATTAGAAATGGTCTGACCATTCGGGACTCTTAACCAATATGCCTTCCAGAACTAGACGTCTATCATCTCAATTTCAATATTGAGTCCCTCAGGTATAGGAACACGCATAACAAGCTTGAGCGCACGCTCATCAATGCCAAGATCGATTAATCGCTTATGGACACGGGCCTCGTATCGCTCCCAGGATGCTTTCCCATCACCACAGGGGGACCTTCGGGTTGTGATTTTTAGTTTCTTTGTTGGAAGTGGAATGGGTCCTCGCAGTTCAACTCCTGTTTTCTCTGCGATTTCTCCTATTTGTCCACATACCTGATTGATCTTGTCAATGTTTGTGCTTGCTAATTTAATTCTTGCTTTCTGCATGTTACTTTCCTCGGGCTTATTTCATGATAAGCGATGGTTCACCATGATCCGATTGTTCTCGGATAAGGAAGGAAAAAAAATAAAAAATTTTATTCTTTCTTCACCAGATCAATGCACATACCAGCTGCGACAGTTGATCCGGAGTCCCTGATGGCGAACCTGGACATCTGAGGGATTTCCTTTTGCTTTTCGATTACTAATGGCTGTACAGGGCGGATCTTAACGATCGCTGCATCCCCGTTCTTAATGAAGTCCGGGTTTTCTCCTGTAACCTCGCCGGTTGCCGGGTTCAGCTTTTTCTCAATAGCGGTAACCTGGCATGCAACCTGTGCGGTGTGAATATGGAACACTGGTGTATAGCCAACAGTAATAACGGTTGGATGGTTCAGAACAACCATCTGAGCGGTAAATTCCTGAGCTACGGTAGGTGGGTTATCAGCTGCACCAACAACATCTCCTCGTGCAATGTCCTTCTTACCAAAGCCTCGAACGTTAAATCCAACATTGTCTCCTGGCTGTGCCTGCTTGAGCTGCTCGTGATGCATCTCAACGGTTTTACACTCGCCTTCAACGCCTTTTCCTTCTCTTCCTGGCATTGCGGTAACCTTATCGCCTACCTTCATGATACCTGTTTCAACACGGCCTACCGGAACAACACCGATACCGGTGATATTGTATACGTCCTGGATAGGAAGTCGAAGTGGAAGATTGGTTGGTTTTTCCGGCTCTTTCAACTCATCAAGGGTCTCAAGAAGAGTTTTTCCTTTGTACCAGCTCATGTTCTCTGATTTCTTTGCTACGTTATCGCCTGGAAGCGATGCGATAGGCAAGAATGGAATTTCATCTGGCTTGTACCCAACAGAGGTCAATAGAGCAGATACTTCTTCTTTTACCTTGTTGAATCGATCTTCAGAATAATCAACACCGGAGATGTCCATCTTGTTTACTGCGATGATCATCTGGTTCACTCCAAGGGTCTTGGAGAGGAACACGTGCTCTTTGGTCTGAGCGTTGATTCCGTCGTTTGCTGCAACAACAAGCACACCAACGTCTGCCTGTGAAGCACCGGTAATCATGTTCTTAATGAAATCCTTGTGCCCTGGAGCATCAATAACCGTGAAATAATATTTG
>JANQND010000018.1 GCA_028279765.1 Candidatus Nanoarchaeia archaeon
CACGCACCGTTTGGACTTATTTTTTTTTAAGATACTGTTTTATCAGAGATTCTAAAACCTCCCAAACTTCCTTGCGTTCTTTTTTCACTTTGGCAACGAAGTCAATCCAAAGGTCTCTTTCTCCTCTAAAAGTAATAATTTCTCTCATGTAATACAGTAATACTATATTACTATTTAAACATTTAGATACTAGAGAATATAAATATATAAATAATTGTAGTGCCTAATCATAGACGTAAATGTAGTGCCTAATATGACCTTTATTCGACGACAGGGAGAATATTTTTATCTCGTGAAAAATGAGAGAGAAGGGGATAAAGTAAGGCAAATAGTTAAGCTTTATCTTGGGAAAAAAACTGATGTGGACAAAATGTTCAGGAACTATCAAGCTTTGATTAAGAGAAAAACTTAAATATACATTTGTATACTGGTATGTAAATGAAGCTACTAAGCAAGATGGGAGTAAGGAATAAGCACTTTTATATATTCTTCCTAATTCTTGCTATATGGTGGGGGATATATTGGGAATTTCTAATCGCAAAGTTTCATTACACAGTAGACTTTCTAGTTATATTCTTGATGGGATTTCTCACCTATTGGCTGATGACTTTAATATTCAAGGAAAGTAGCATGAAGTCATTAGTATCAAAAGCAAAGAAGTTCATGTTTTTTCATAATAAGGGGGCGAGGGAGAAAGGATTTTCCGCAAACTAATTCTTATCCCTCGCCTTTTTATTCTATCCATATTTTGTATGTGCTATTCAAAATTAAGTAAGATATTGTGGTTTTCTCTTGTTTTTCAGCGCAAAATTTAAATAGTTAAATTTCCTAGTATTAAATTGCGGAAAATCAAAGTAATTTGTTACTCATTTTTGAGTATTTAGAGATATAGAATTTTAAGAGGAGAAGAAACAAAATGAGAACGAGAAATATATATGGAATGCTATGCGCCTTGCTATTTTTAGTGGGCTGTAGCGTAATTGCAGGAACAGCAAGCATCTCTGCAAAATTTACAGACGACAACATCAAAAGTGGTAAGACCACCACGTTGATCGTTGAGGCACAGAACAACAAAAAGAGCCCGATAAGTGGTTATTTCGAAATTGTGCCAGACGATGCTTCACGAGTGACTGTAGCATCAGATGATAGGGTATTTCCTGTCGCTGGAGAAGAAACCACAGGACAACGTAGATACAGCGTGACTGCAAGCACCAGTTCAAAGAGGCAGGACTTTGAAATCACAGCACGATTTCGAGAAGCCGAGACTGGTAAAATATTAGGGAGTAAAACCGTTGTTTTGCGTGTGAGGAGTTGATTCCTCACTCCCTATTTTTCAATTATGAGGTGAAATAAATGATGAAAATACAAATGAAAGGATTAGACAAACTTGAAAAACAGATCAACACAATAGAGGCAAATATTAAGAGAATAAATGGAAAGAAGATAGTAGTTCGAGATGAAGAAGAAGCTCGTAAAAAGGTAGAGGAAATGATAATGGAGGGTGTCTGAAATGGGAATACAAAAGGATGCAGGAGAACTTTTGGCTTTTATTTATAAGGAAAAGGTTGAAGGTAACGAAGTCCCAAGTATAAGGAATATCACTGATACAACTAAATGGGATAGAGATAGAGTATTAAACGCCTTACAATATCTTCAAGGAAAAAATCTTATCAATGGACAAACAATAAAAACTCTTGGATCATCAAAGCCTCAATTTGCAACAGTAGATGATATTTCTCCTTACGGAATAGATGTACTTGAAAACGAGCAAGAGTTCAATAGGACTTTTAACTTTTCAATAAACCTTCTATTTCTAAAATTTTCATGGGGAGCAGAGGAAGCATAGTATAACATTCAAACAGAAATAGGAAATCAATTTGGCTAAGAAAAAAATAAAAATTCCCTTCTTCAATAAGTATCTTCAAGATATAACTATTGGAGTTTCTGGGGGGCTAACCGTAGGACTAATGCTAGATAGTACTAATGTAGCAATTTGGATAGGTTTAACTGGATTTATCCTAATTAGTCTCTTTTTTTATTGGTGGAATGCTCATCCAGAATATTGGAAGGAGAACCAACCTTAACACACCACTGATTCTACCAACCTACTATACACCACAACCCTTTTCAGAAAGCTTTAAAAACCAACTCCTAATCTAACATCACAATGAAAGTGGGGAGAAAGATCGCCGAATTCTATTTTGGCAATTACAAAAAACTGCTGATAATTCCGTTTGCAATACTGGCAATTTCATTATTTCTGCTAACCATGCAAATCCAGACAAAAGGAGACATTATCAACAGGGATATCTCCTTAAAAGGAGGGATTACCTTAACCGTATTAGACAGTACGCAGATAAACATAGACGAGCTGCAAAGCGATTTAACACAGAAACTCGCATCCTACGAAACATCCATTCGAACCCTTAAAGCAGCAGGATCGCAGATAGGTATTCTTATCGAATCAGACATTCCTGAACTGAGCCAGAATGACCTGAACACGATCCTCAGTTCTATCTCAGCGCAAACCAACAAACAATACACCCAGGACGACTACTCATTAGAAAGTCTCGGATCATCGCTGGGAGACAGCATCTTCAATCAGATCATGCGTGCCCTGTTAGTTGCATTCATTTTCATGGCAATAGTAGTGTATCTTTATTTCAGGGCCCTCATACCAAGCCTGGCAGTAATACTCGCCGCATTCTCCGATATTGTAGGGACAGTAGCAATAGTTAACCTACTGGGAATAAAAATAGGCTCTGCAGGAATCGCAGCACTATTAATGCTTATTGGTTACTCCATCGACACGGACATCATGCTTACTACTAAGGTACTCAAGCGAAGAGGCCTTGAACTCCATGAGGCAATAGCAAGCGCATTCAAAACAGGAATGACCATGACCGTAACTACACTGATCGCGGTAAGTGTAGCGCTTATCTTCACACAGTCGGAGACCATCAGGCAAATCATGACTATCCTGTTCATAGGACTTATCCTGGACATGATTTATACCTGGATTCAGAATTCAAGCCTGCTATTATGGCACGTGGAAACGAAAAAATGAAGAAAAAAATAAAAGAGCTATTCACCAGGCCAAGAGTAATCATTCTGCTCATCTTCCTAGTTTTCTCTCTCGTAGCTATCAGGCCGAGCTTCTCTAATGATGGTGTTGCTATCAGAAACATCCTGCCAAACAGTACTGCATCCTTTGCCGGAATGGTTGGACCAAACCCTACTGCAACACCCATGAGCAGGGAAGTTATCCAGGCTATAGACAATCAACAGGTGAGAAACTTAGCAGATTACTTTAATGAAGTTTCATCGATCAGGCCAAACACTACGGTAACCATTCAAACAAACAAAGATACCTATTTCCTCTCAGTAGAAGACCCTGGTGAAGAATTAGGTTTGGTCGTCTATGATGCACCTACATCAAACGTTCGAAAGGGGCTGGACTTAGAAGGTGGAACAAGGGTCCTCCTCCAACCAGAGGAAAAAGTTGAACAGGCAGACCTTGATCTCTTAATCGAAAACATGAAGCAGAGGCTCAATGTCTATGGTCTCTCAGACTTAACTATCAGGGAAGCAAATGATCTCCCGCCCCCGCTCGGGTCTGGAAACCAGTACATCGTAGTGGAAATCGCAGGAGCAACTGAGCAGGAAGTAAAAGACCTGCTCGCAAAACAGGGAAAATTCGAAGCACAGATTGCAAACCAAACCGCATTCACCGGAGGAGACGATATCCGATCGGTATGCCGATCAGCAGACTGTGCAGGAATTGATCCGCAGTATGGTTGTACTCCTTCTTCATCGCATGGTAGCCAGTGGGTCTGCCAGTTCAGATTCGCTATCTCGCTCTCGCAGGCAGCAGCTGACCAGCAGGCAGCGATTACACAAAACCTCAATGTCATAACCGATGAGAATAATTATCAATATCTCGAAGAGCCCATAAGACTAATACTTGATGACGCTGAAGTAGATCAGCTCAATATTGCAGCTGATCTCAAAGGCAGGGCAGTAACCGACATATCCATCACAGGATCAGGAGTTGGAATCTCAAGGCAGGAAGCCGCACTCGATGCGCTCTCTAATATGAAGAACCTGCAGACCATACTCATCACCGGCTCTCTTCCGGTAAAAATCAATATTGTCAAGACTGACACGATCTCCCCTTTATTAGGAGAAGAATTCATAAAAAATTCATTATTTGTCGGACTCCTTGCACTTTCATCTGTAGCGATTGTTATCTTCTTTAGATATCGAAGAATAAAGGTCTCGCTCACCATGGCTGCAATCATGGTCACGGAAATTGTCTTATTACTTGGCGTTGCCTCATTAATCGGATGGAACCTTGACCTTGCTGCGATCGCAGGAATTATCATTGCCGTGGGAACAGGAGTCGATCATCAGATCGTGATTACTGACGAAACGCTCGGCGGCGAATCACGATCTTACAACTGGAAGAAAAAGCTCAAGCGCGCACTCTTCATTATCATGGCAGCCTATATCACTACAGTCGTTGCCATGATTCCGCTGGTTTTCGCAGGTGCAGGATTGCTCAAAGGATTTGCCATCACAACGATCATAGGAGTATCCATCGGAGTGTTTATTACCAGGCCTGCTTATGCTGCAATTATTGAAACACTGCTAAAGGAATAAGAATGAGAACAAAAGCATGGGCAATCGTTTTGATGGTACTCACCACTGCCCTTACCTCCACAGCCCAGATATTCTATAAGATAGGAGCAGAAAAGCTCTCTTTTGACATTTTCTCTATTATCTTTAATGTGCATCTCATAGCGGGACTATCCTTGTACGCTGTCGGCTCAGTACTCATGATTACCGCATTCAAAGGCGGAGAACTCTCTGTCCTCTACCCTATCATTGCAACCAGTTACATTTGGGTGGGTCTGCTCTCCCTTATCCTCTTCAATGAATCACTCAACACCCTGCGCTGGCTGGGCATCTTCACTATCTTCTTTGGCATCGTACTTATAGGATTAGGAAGCAAGAGGCTTCATCGAAAAATGGAGGCAGCAGCACTATGAGCACCGAACCCTGGGCGATTGGATTAGTACTGCTCGCAACCACTCTGGGATCCTTCGGCCCGCTCTTTTTGAAGAAGGCATCCGGCAAAATGAGTTTCCATCCTAAGAAACTCATCAAAAACCGAAACCTCATCATTGGCGTGATGTTTTACGGCATCACTACGGTGCTATTCATTCCTGCACTCAAGGGTGGAGAGCTCTCTGTCCTCTATCCCCTGGTCGCCCTCACCTACGTCTGGGTAAGCCTGCTCTCAGTCAAATTCCTGGGAGAAAAAATGAATAAAATGAAATGGATAGGGGTACTGCTTATACTGATAGGTGTCACTTTTATTGGGCTGGGATCATGAATAATAAAAAAATAATCATCTCCTTAGGAGGATCACTTATTCATCCAAAGAGTATCGATGTCGAATTCTGCAAAGCATTCAAACAATTAATCGAAGCGTACCTCACAAAAGGCTATCAGTTCATTATCTATTGCGGCGGCGGTGCATTGGCACGGACGCTGCAGGAATCTGCATCCTCCATCCAAAAGCTATCAGATGAGCAAAAAGACTGGCTGGGCATTGAGGCAACAAAAATCAATGCGTACTTCATTAAATCTATCTTTGATGAAAAAAACACCTATGAATTAATTATAAGCGATCCAACGCAGCCCATCGAAACAACAAAACCGCTCATCATCTGCTCTGGATGGAAACCGGGATGGTCTACAGACTATGACGCGGTGCTTATCGCAAAAAACCAGGGCTCTGACACCATCATCAATATGAGCAATATTGATTACGTGTATGATAAAGACCCAAATAAGCACGATGATGCACAAAAGATAAAAGAAATCTCCTGGAAAGACTTTCAGAAATTGGTCGGAGAAAAATGGTCCCCCGGTCTGAACATGCCCTTTGATCCTATCGCTTCAAAAGAAGCCGCAAAAAACAAGAACAAAGTCATTATTATCGGCAAAGATCTCAAAAACCTTGAAAACGCTCTGCAGGGAAATGATTTCGAGGGGACTATAATCCAATAACTCAACGCAACCAATCGCTATCTCTTCATCCCCGCCCGCACTGCTTTCTTCGTCAAGGAATTAATCTTGCGTGAAACCTTTTTTGCAGCTTGTTTTCCTTTGCGCTTAGCCTTTCGCTTTGCACTGGAAAGCTCTCTTTTTCCTTCCTTAACCAAAACTTTCCTTACCCGCTTACTCTCTTTAATAACCTGTTTCTTAACCCGCTGCACATCCTTCATAATCGAGTCCACGACCTGCTTTGCTTGCTCCTTATCAATAGTCCCTTCCTTGACAAAAGCCGAAACAGTCTGGCTTGCTTTCTTCTTTGTAAGCGATGCAGCGCCCACTCCCATCAAAAACAAATCCTTTAATGCTTTCTTCATCATCTTCACCTCATTTCTCCTGAAAAATAGAGAGTACCAAAACAAATCCCAAAACAATAGCAAGTCCAAAAAGAAGCGCGCTACTTAAAGGAAGCCCGAACAGAAATGGATCTCCAATATTGATCAGCAGGCTTGCCGATATAAGCAACGCAGCAATAATCATTCCATAAGCTAAGCGATTACTGGACTTGTCCAGCTCAATAGACAGCCTCTCAATATCTGTATCCTTCATCTCGATCTTTATCTTTCCCTTTTCAAGTTTGTCCAGTACCCTGGTTGTTTGCCCGGGAACCCTTTGAGCGAACCGTTTAAGCCCAAGCAGGCTATGAATGCCCTCGTGAAGCACTCTTTTGGGCTGGTATCTTCTTGCAATTACCTCCTCCATAAACGGAGCAGCAGTACGAACAAAATAAAAATCCGGACAATACAGAAGCGCCATGCCCTCCAAAGTAACAATAGTCTTCCCGAATAAAACAAACTCTTTTGGAATCTTTACACCGAACTCCAGAGAAATATCAAGGACATCCTCAAGCATTTTGCTGATTTTAATATTCTTCAAAGGATTATCCTTTATCAGATAAATAGCATCAGAAATTCGGTTTCTAAACCTCTCTACATCAATCTCTTCATCAACCTCACCCAGCTCAAGCAATGTCTCCACTACACTCTCAGCATCTCCCTCAGTAATCCCAAGAAACAAACTCGTAGAGAGGTCCTTTAACCGATCATCAAATCTCCCGACAATCCCAAAATCAACAAAGCTAATGCGGTTATCTTTAAGTACGATGACATTGGAAGGATGGGGATCGGCATGAAAAAGCCCATGCACAAACACTTGTTCAAGCACCGAATAAAACCCGTTCTCCATGACTTTATGGATTTTGACTTTCTTAGGATCTACTTTGTGCAACTCCACTCCTTCAATGAAATCCATCACAATAATATCTTCATTGGAGTACTTATCAAACACCTGAGGAATCTTCGTGCGTTTGCTGCGCCTGAAATTATGACTAAATCTGCGTATATTCTCTGCCTCAATCGTAAAATCAATCTCCTTCGTAGCCCACTCGGAGAATTCACGGACAACACCTCTGGGCTTGAATTTTCGAATACCTTTGACTTTCTTCTCCAGAAGCTCGGCAAAAAATGCCATGATCTCCAGATCCTTTCTGATGATATCTTCTGCCTCAGGCCTCTTTACCTTGACTGCAACGACCTCCCCTGAATGAAGTTTCGCTTTATGGACCTGTGAAATAGATGCCGACGCAATAGGAATCTGATCAAATGTCTTGAATATTTGCTTAAGCTTCTTTCCGGTACTCTGCTCAATGATTTTCTTTGCCTGGGCATACGAAAACGGAGTAACCTCATCCTGTAGCTTCTCCAGCTCACGGATATATCGCTTAGGCACAAAATCAGGGCGCACGCTCAGCATTTGCCCGAACTTAATAAACGTCGGCCCCAGTTTTTCCAGCGTATTGCGAAGCCGCACTTCCTGACGGATATTGGGCATATCCTTGAGCCGCTTATTAATAGGAGCATACCTCTTGAGGTTGAGATGCTCCACCAGAAAATAAAATCCCTCTGTACTTAACACGGCAACGATTTCTTTGAACCGCTTAATATCATCAATGTTTCTCTTTATATTCAACATGGAAAAAAATCACCTAACTTCTTTTTTGACCCATTCTTCGTATTCTTTTGTAGAAAGGGAATCCAGCATACATATGCAGGGCAAATCATAAGAATGCATACGCTTCACTTCTTTTTTTATGGCTGGAAGGTGCTTTTTTATAGTCTTTGCAAGCAAAACAACCTCTTTATCATCCACGATCTTTCCTTCCCACCAATATTGTGATTGAATAGGAAACTGATTACTGCAGGCAACCAGTCTTTCCTCAAGCAAATGCCTGGAAACCTTCTTTGCCTCAGTCCAGTTTTTGCACGTGATATATACAAAGACCATGTATGCCTATACCAAAATATCCTTTATTAAACTTTTTATTAGAATACTTAAGGAGTATTAATTATGAAATCATCTTGGGGTCCTTGTACTAGGCGCCCTACCTTGAAAGGTTTAATCTCTGTTGCAGCAAGAATACCAAAGGGATCACCATTATTGTCATAATCAATGCTTCCAAATTTGAGCTTATGAACAGACCCGGAATCCATAAAAGTACCAGCATTCGGCAGCGTATTCGTCAATGGAGAGAAAGGTAGTGCACCTGCACTGATGTAACTTCCTGAAAACATTCCTTTAGCAAAAACAGAATTAATAGAACCACTACCAAGTATATCCTCGCCACCACCAAAAGAACGATCAGGTCCAATATCATACCCACCTAGAATATACGAATCCAGTATGTTATTCTTTGCACTCACCTTTCCTATATCCTTTGCTGAACTAATAATTGCTCCATCAAGGTTCATTGCAGCTACACTATTGATGTGGACTCCTGCTCTGGCAACCCCTGTGAAATCCCCCTTCTTTGACATTATTTTTCCAATAGTATCATACGCAGAGATTTTTCCACTAATATCTCCTGTAGCAAGAATTGAAGTGATGCCTCCTTCTCTCGCTAAAACATCAACACCAAAATCTCCTTGTTTAACCGCTATTTTTCCAATGCTATAAGCACTTAGAGAACCGCTCTTATAGGTATTTGCAGAAAAACTATTCAGATAGCCATCAACATCGATTGTAACATTATGACCAATGTCTCCTGCTTTCATTTTGAACCCTTTATCTGCACTATCTACTGTTATGATTGCATTATCTGCAATGTCATTGATAGTAAGGGTGTTTATTCTGCCGGATAGAGAAATATCTCCAAGGATTCCAATATCCTTAACTATAATGGAATTCATGGAGCCATCTATATAGATATTCCCCATGGAAACACTTTCTTTTTTAGAGCCTTTAATGGATAATTTAGTTTTATCTGTTGTATCCCTTAAATAAATATCATGCAAGGTACCATCAAAAGAAGTCAATGCTTCTCCTTCACCTGGCCCAGTGAATTGAACAATAGATTCATTGCGATAATCTATATCGCTGATTTGTGTTTTCGATTTTGGATAGAGTTTTTCAACATTTCCAATTCTAACATCTGGCGAATCAGACCATTCAATATTATTCTGTTCATCTATTTCATTTATTTTGTTAGTACTATCAACCATAATACCTACAAAATACCTTCCTACAGCATCTTGTGGAACAAGATCTGAGTAATTGATCATAAAACTCGCTTGACTATCTAAATTGTCAATAGCTACTGTTGATAGAACGATATCGTCATCGTTGCCCCATACCTTATCTTTTGAAAACCGTATTTCAGCATCAGAAAATGTGTCTACATTTAAGGCAGATCTCAAATTTTTTACTGATCCACTAATAAATATACTATCTACTCTGTCATCCTGCCGAACGTATAAGCCTGGTCTATAAGTCCCTGGTTGGTATTCCTCCAAACTTGCTTCAAGGTCATATACCTGTTCTGTTTGAATAGTCAATTCTTCAAGAGTCACATATCCTTGAGTAGGAGAATATTGTTGTAAAAAGACAGCCCCATTATCAATACTTGAGGGAAGGAGAGTCGTATTCTCATCAAAAGGATCCCCCGTTGATATGATTAAATCAGAAACGTTGCTATTTGGAGATGAAGAGGCTAATATTTGAACGAACTTCCTTGAGTCTACTTGGATAGGGGAATGGGTTAAGTTGCCAAGAGAAATTTGGTTAAAATATCGGATCGTTCTTTGTAAGTCGGCATCACCTACTCCTTCGGAGATAGTAACATCATGTAGCACCATATTAGGATTGGTCAACTTATTCGAAGAAAACAACCAGTTTTTAATTGATGTGAAAAAACCATCTTCCTCCTTGTCCCAAGTTCCTATCGGGTCATTAATTTCTGAAAGATCCTTTCCATCTATGTATCTTTTGAGATGAACATAAGGGTTGTGAGTCTTATCATCATTTGGACCTCCTTGTTGACTGGTTAAACCTATGATGCTTCTTGCATTTATGAATACTGGATTTGCAGAGTCAGTATAATCCATTATTTCTTGGTCATTTGGGTCATCAGTTTGAATGGGGTTCACATGATGTAGTCCCAAAGTATGTCCCAGTTCATGAGCGATTGTATCAATATCAGAAGACTTCTTACCTTGCAAAAAAACAATTACTTCACCAAATAAATCCTCATTATACCGATCAACTCCAGAAAGCGCTTTGCCTGCTAATCCCCAATTAGGGTAAATGCTTCTCTTGGCATCAATGTCTGAAAAATATACAGTGGTAGTATACGGTTCAGGAACACCAATCTCGAACCTAACGTTTTCTATTCCTGAATTGGCAAAAGCCGACTCTACACCATTTAGTAAATCATTCAAATAATTTGGTACGTTTAACAATGTGGATATCTTTTCCGAACCAGACTCCAAGATTGTTCTGTGATGATAAAAATAAGGGTGCGGGTCACTCTCGTTTGAAAATGGATTCGTAAATTGCACTACTTTACCTTTTAATGCAGTATTTGGAGCAAACACAATTTTTTGCCCCACAAAGAACTCTTTACTAGTATCTATATTGTTTACATCTGTGGTTTCCTCTAAGTCTGGGTGGTTAGGGATGAAATCAGCTTTTGCTATTACTTGGTAAGGGATACCTGTTCCTAACAAATTTAGAGGAAGGTCTTGAATACTTATTTCATACGTTTCTGAAGTATTTGACTGGATGTCTATTGATTCAGTAATATTTCTTAAAAGTAAGTCCCTTGAGTCTAGTGTATCATCTTTTGATAGATACAGAGACAAATTTAGCTTTCCGATGAGATTGTCAAGCCCCACATTAGTTACATCTATATTGACTTTAGTCGTATCCCCTGGGAAAAAGACTTCCTTCAAATTAGTGTCATCAATTGTAACTTCTAAATCAGGGAATTCTCCCCATTGATAATGAGCAGCAATAACATTGTCATCAGCCCAGCGAAATGGACCACCAGAAGCCCATTTTTGTGCAGAGATGTTGATAGATTTTAGTACACCCTTTTGATCCATATGAATAGTTTGTGTGGAATTCCATTCTCCTTCATTAATCAGGGTATGCGTTTGTCTAGCAGGACCGCCAGAGTAGTTCATAGTAGTCCAGCTGCTAGCAGAAAAATCTGCAAAATTCTCATAAGGTACAGTAATAGTTACTTGCTCTCCAAGTAGCAGCTTTGTTGGTTTTTCCGCGGTTCCAGGCTCAGGGATCAGGGTAACTTCGCCAAAAGTAACGGGAAACACACTAACACTATAATTTAGCTCAAAAAAATCTGAGGCAAGTATTTCGTTTGATCGTTTTGCCACTAACTTCAGAGCATCTACATGTGCAAACTCTGGGAACCAAGCTGATACATACTCTGATTCTCGCTGATTTTTTACAACAAAACCAGAATCAGTTTCATAACCATAGCTTGGGCTCGATGTATACTGAAAGAATGCTACATTATCATCCTCAGGTCCTACTGAAAAATAAACACCAACTTCTCTCGAATGATCTATTAGGATTTCGAAGAGTTGACCAGGCATCAAAGTCGAACCAGGAGGGGGAACAAAGGTGACATTTTCGATAAATGCTCCGTTGAGTAGGACCCGATCCTCTAAACTCTCTAATTGAAGCCGCGATTTCTCAGAAACAGTATTCTCCTCTCTAGCAGGTAAAAAACGATTTAGAAGGTCAGCTAGCCCCATCAATAGAATGGACCTCAAAATTATTTAAAAAGATTTGCAAACACAATCACCCTATACCTTTAAAAACCTCTTCCTATTCTAATCACCCATGACCGTATACTTACACACGAACATCATAGGGTGCTTTGTCTTCAATGAAAAAGGAATGATTAAGGAGAGTGTACTCTTCAAAAATCCAGCAGATACAAAAGAAAAAAAGCAGATTGAAGAACAATTAGAAAAGAAACACAAGCTGCAGGAACCAGACCAAAAAATTCTCAAACTTCTAAGAGAAAGCCTAAACGAAGAAAAATATCTTAAAAAATTTAGAACAGCAAATCTCATCCAAACAAAAAACAAAATCAAACAATCTGTAAACGAAGATAATCTTATTTCTCAGGCACTAAACTCCATGCTGGAAACAGAAAAAATCATTAACACACAGGCAAAGCGGCTAAGCGAATGGTACGGATACACCAACCCGGAATTCGTGGAAATTCTCTCCCATCCGCAAAAACTTTCAGAACTCATCCTAAAAAAATCAAAAAAGGAACTCCTCAAAGAAATACAAGTAGAAGCATCCATGGGCCCTGATTTCTCAAAAGAAGACCTAAAACCAATCAAAGAACTCGCACAATCTATTCAGTCACTAAAAGAGCATAAAGAACAAACAAAAGCATACTTAGAAACGGTCATGAAAAAATACTGCCCGAACTTATTAGAAGTTGCAGGAGTAGCAGTAGGCGCAAAACTCATCGCGCACGCCGGATCCCTCAAGAAACTCGTCCTTTTTCCCTCCTCGACCATCCAGGTATTAGGAGCAGAAAAGGCTCTCTTTCGGCATATCAAGACAGGTGCAAGAACCCCAAGGCACGGGTTAATTGTAGAGCACACTCTTCTAAGCTCCGCACCGCAAAAGGAGCATGGAAAACGGGCACGCGCATTAGCATCAGCAATCTCACAAGCAGTAAAAATTGACTATTTCAAAGGAGCATTCATCGGAAAAAAACTAAGGGAAAACTTGGAAAAGAAATTCAAATGAGCATCAAAAAATCAAAAATATTTGAAGTGTATGAAGAGAGAAAGAAAAAAGGAGTACAGCTCTATACAGAAAACCTTGTCCCCAAAACAAAAGTATATGATGAAAAAATCATCAAAAAAGACGGCAAGGAATATCGCGCCTGGGATCCAAAAAAAAGCAAGCTTGCAGCAGCAATTCTCAAAGGATCCCCTAATATTGGTATCAGGAAAGGAGACACCATTCTTTATTTAGGTTCATCAACTGGAACCACTCCAAGCCACATCTCTGATATGATTGGAGAAAACGGCTTCCTCTTTGCTCTGGACTTCGCACCACGGGTACTCAGGCAATGTGTGTTTTTAGCAGAAAAGCGAAAAAATATGACTGTATTACTCGAAGATGCAAGCCAGCCACAAAACTACGCAGACAAAATCTGCCAGGTAGATGTACTCTACCAGGATATTGCACAAAAAAGCCAACTCGACATCTTCCTCAAAAACATTGATCTCTTCCTCAAAAAAGGAGGCTATGCCCTATTTGCCCTAAAAGCACGCTCCATTGATGTCACCAAGAAACCAAAAGCTATATTTAACAGTGTGCGATCCCAATTGGAGAAAAAAATAACCATCATTGATTCACGAACCCTTGATCCCTATGAACTGGATCATTGTATGTTTATTTGTAAGAAATAAAATTAGTCTTTTTCTATCTTTATACCTGATTTTTTCTCCAGCTCTTTTACAACTGTGCAGACATCTTCCTCTCCTCTTTCTAAGGATTTACTAAATACTTCAGAAATTTTTCCTGCAAGAGGAAGGTCTAAACCTAATTTTTTTATCTCAGCATCAGCTAGTTTCAAATCCTTATGCATAAGTTTTAGCATGAAGTGTTGCTCAAAATCTCTTTTCTTAATGTAGGGCATCTTAAAGGATCCAATTCCACTTTTCGCTCCTGAGTTTTCAAATATCTCTTCAATAACATCAAGAGGAACATCATTTTTCAGAGCAAGCGTGATCCCTTCCAGATAACCTTGAAGGCTGAGGCTCATGGTCATATTAAGAGCTATTTTTGACCTCTGACCATAGGTAGAGGGTCCGCAGTATACAAGTCGAGTACCCATGGCTTCAAAGACGTTTCTTGCATCTTCAAAGCACTTTTTCTCTCCACCTATCATAAACATCATTGTTCCATTTTCAGCGCCCAGCTTACTGCCTGTTACCGGGGCATCCAGAAAAGTAATGCCTGATTTCTTGCATTCTTCTGATACCCTTTGAGTTAAGGTAACAGAAGTAGTCCCACTATCAACAAGCGTATTCTCATTATTAAGCAGGGGCATTATCCCCTCTTTTCCAAACAGAACATCCTCTAGCGCCTCATCATTAGGCAGGCAGCAGAACACATAATCTCCTGCACACACTTCCTTTATGCTATTTGCAATAGTTATCTTATCACTGGCAAGATCACTTATCTTGTCCTTTGTTCTATTATAGGCAATCACATCAAACCCATTCTTGGCAAGGTTCTTGACCATGCCTCTTCCCATTGTTCCTACTCCGACAAATCCTACGATAGTCATAGTATAGGAGCCATATTGAGATGGTATTTATTCTTTTTGCTCTCCACACAGTTAAGTTTAAAAATCTCAGTATAACTCGATCATAAGATCATAGAAATCGGTCACAGGCGTCCTACTCCTGCCTAAAGGCAGGAGTTTGAACAGGCGCCTGTACCTATAGACCGATTTCTAGGATGCCGGAAGGCGCTACATCCTCAACCTAAAGGATGAGGTTTTGCGCCTTCAGTGCATAAAATGAAACAAAAAAGCACCTTCAAAACAAAAACAGGCCTGGCACAAATGCTCAAAGGCGGCGTTATCATGGATGTGGTAACAGCAGAACAGGCAAAAATAGCACAGAAAGCAGGCGCCTGCGCAGTCATGGCACTGGAAAGAGTACCAGCCGATATCAGAAAACAAGGCGGCGTCGCCCGAATGTCTGATCCTAAGCTCATAAAAGAAATCATGGCAGCAGTATCTATTCCGGTGATGGCAAAATGCAGAATTGGGCATTTCGCTGAAGCACAAATTTTAGAATCATTAGGCATTGATTACATTGATGAATCAGAAGTACTCACCCCAGCAGACAACGCGTTCCATGTAGACAAACACCAGTTCAAAGTTCCGTTCGTATGCGGTGCAACAAACTTGGGAGAAGCATTAAGGCGCCTGCATGAAGGAGCAGCAATGATTCGAACCAAGGGCGAGGCGGGAACAGGAAATGTCATCGAAGCAGTGCGTCACATGAGGAAAATGACCGGTGACATCAGAGCGCTCAAGAAAATGTCCGAGAGCCAGCTGCAATCCTACGCAAAAAAAGAGCGAGTACCACTAAGTTTAGTCAAATCCATCAAAACACACCAGAAACTTCCTGTAGTGAATTTCGCAGCAGGAGGAATCGCAACCCCTGCAGACGCAGCATTAATGATGCAATTAGGGTGCGACGGTATCTTTGTGGGCTCAGGCATCTTTAAATCATCAAACCCGGCAAAACTGGCAAAGGCAATCGTGCAGGCAACAACCCATTACAAAGAACCTATGATCCTTGCAGATATTTCTAAAGGGTTAGGCCAGCCAATGAAAGGAGATGAGATCTCTACCCTCAGCACTAAGCTTGCAGAGCGGGGCTGGTAAATCAATGCCTATTCAGATCGGAGTTCTTGCCCTCCAGGGTGACTTTAGAGAGCATAGCGAAGTACTCAGAAAACTTGGCTGCAGGCCAGTTGAAATAAGAAAAAAAGAAGATCTCAAAACGATAAAAGGATTGATTATTCCTGGAGGAGAATCTACCACCATAAGTAAACTCCTAAAAGAATTCAAACTCAACCAGAATATCATTGAGCTGCACAAAAAAGGAATACCAATCTATGGAACCTGCGCAGGAGCGATTGTTCTTGCAAAAGATATCCATAACTACCCCAAACAGCCATCCTTAGGCCTTATCAACATTTCCATTGACAGAAACGCCTATGGCAGGCAAATCGAATCCTTCGAAGAAAACATATCCATAAGAGGGGAAAAAAAACCATTCCCTGCAATTTTCATCAGAGCACCCATCATTAAAGAAATAGGAAAGAATGTGGAAATCCTTGCAAAACAAAACGGCAATCCGGTTCTCATAAAAGAAGACAGCATCTTGGTTTCAACCTTTCATCCGGAACTAACAGAAGATACTCGGATTCATAAGATGTTCTTGGAGATGATAAAGAAAGCCAAGTAATGCTCAAAGATCACTCGGATTCACGCCAATCGCAACAATGCTGCACTGCCGCAGAACTTCTATACCTGCATCTTTGAGTTGCTTCTCAAGCATATCATCTTCTGTTCCGGGATTAATATATACCTTTTGAGGTTTTTTAGAAATAATGTGGTCAACGAGCTTCAAGGTTATAGCAGGTGGCAGATAAAGCGACACCGCGTCAAGATCAGAGTCAATTGCAGAGAGGGAAGAATAACAGGAAAGCCCCTCAATCATCTCTTCTTTCGGATTTACCGGGAAAACATCATGCCCTTGTTCTTTGTAAGCACGAACAGCCTTATTGCCGAACTTATCCCGGTTAGCCGATGCCCCAAGAATAGCGATCTTCATGGTTAAAGCTCTATTTTTTCCATCAATGAGCGCACATGCGCAACATTCTTCTTGAATGCTTCTTTTTCAGAATCATTAAGGTCAATCTCGATAACCTCTTCCATCCCGCTTTTTCCCAGCTTCGCAGGAACACCAATAAACACTCCGCTCTCTCCATATTCGCCATCAAGGTATGCAGCACAAGGTAGGATCCGTTTCTTATCCTTTACAATTGCCTCAACCATTTGAACAACAGAAGATCCAGGAGCATAGTACGCACTGCCGGTTTTTAGCAAGCCAACAATTTCCGCACCGCCGTCACGGGCGCGCTGAACAATCTCTTCAATTCTTTTCTCATCCAAAAAATGGCTTAAAGGAATTCCTGCAACATTTGCATAGCGTGCAAGCGGAATCATCTGATCGCCATGGCCTCCTAATACCATTGCAGAGACATTCTCTGCCGAAACATTAAGCTCAGAGGCAATAAAATGCGCAAATCGGGTAGAGTCCAAAACGCCTGCCATACCAATAACACGCTCTTTCGGAAATCCACTCACTTGCGAGGCAACGTACACCATCGCATCAAGAGGGTTGCTCACAACAATAAGAATAGCACCTGGGCAATGCTCCTTTACCTTCTCGCTAACATCCTTAACAATATTACTATTGATTTTTAAAAGATCATCCCTGCTCATCCCGGGCTTTCGCGGAACACCGGCAGTAATGACCACAATATCGGAATCCTTAGTCTCCTCATACCCATTCGTTCCGGTAATACGGGCATCAACAGCCTCAACAGGAGTAGACTCCGCCATGTCAAGAGCCTTCCCTTGTGGTATGCCTTCATTAATATCAACCAGAACAATATCTCCAAGTTCCTTGAGTGCCAACAAATGCGCGCAGGTTGCACCCACATTCCCTGCCCCTATAATACTAATTTTTGATCGTTTCATAGTATTACCTCAAAAAGACGATACCATATAAAGGTTACGTTGTATTTTTCAATCTTTCTTTTTTAGCCACCACACTCCCAGGTATGCAAGAGGAGTATCCAGCAGCGCAAAGAGTATCTTGAAGATCCAATACGGTACAATCAACGAAATAATCAATACGGCATCTGCGCCTTCCCATGCCTGATAAAACGCGATGAACATGAAAAGAGTGCTATCAATAAGCTGGCTTACCGCTGTAGAGAGATTATTTCGCAGCCATAAGAATCTGCCCCTGGTTTTCTCCCGCCAAAAATCAAATGCCCACATATCATGCATTTGCGAGATCACAAAAGCAATAATACTGGCAAGAATAATGCGAAGCGAAGAGCCAAACACCAGATTATAAGATTCTGGGCTAATTGAGCGCTCAGCTGAAGGAAGAAAAACAGCAAGGCTGACGATGCCCATCACGAAAACTAAACTAATGACACTAATGAACACGAATTCACGAACTTTCTTCTTCCCATACACTTCCTCAATAATATCAGTAACAAGAAACATAACAGGCACAGTCAGGATACCAACAGAGACATGCACTGTGCTAAAAAAATTCATTGCAATCTCCCGGCCGCCAATAGTACTTAATAATAATTTCAAAGGATAAATGATCGGAAAGAGAATGATATTAAGAGGAACAGAAAGAATCGGATGCAGATCAAACTGAACAATCTTTGTACCAATAAGATTCGACAAAATCAATGCTGCAATAAAAACGCCAAGCAACAAGCTTGTTTTTTGATCCTTAGTCCACTTCATGTAATCCCCCAGCAAAAAACCGCTACCGCTTTTATAAGTATTTCTGTACTACAAAACTTGTTGAAACGATTAAAACTATTACTTAACAGCATAAAAACAGACTCGGTTTATCGCATTAAGCAGAGGAAGAAATACCAGCAGAAATAGCTGAAGAAGGAGATTCAGTCCTGCACTTGCCTGAAAAGAAGACGAAACTATCCAGAAGATAGCGCCTACCAAAACAACCTCACCGAGAACTATCCCTGAAAAAAGTGCAAGCCTTCGCAAAGAAAAAGAGAGCCAGTCAGTAATTTTTTTCTTCCGAAGAACGCTCACCTGCAATGTATTCCAGAAAATATACCCCAGGACTGCAAAAAGAACAACCAGGCCCGTAACATACCACTTTTGATATCCTGCAAGCACGAGGGAGACAATGACTACATAGCAAAAATAAAACAAGAGCAATACTCCAAGGGGAAAGAGAGCACTTCTCCATAAAAATCCAAGGTAATTAACTTTGAGCCTCTTAGGAAAAAAGAGTACGTTCCATACGTGATATTTGAAGAAATGGTAAACGAGAACCACCAGCAGAAGATAGAGCAAGGGGTAAAAAGAAAAAGAGATAGAACCGGTTGCATACAGCAGGTTTTGAAAAGGAAGCGAGAGGACACTAAGGGAAATAACGAACAGCACATCAAGGCCAATGGTCAGCCAGAACTTCTTTTTTTTGAGATAGCGTAGTGATTTCATAGTGCCTGAACCATCTTCCCTATAACAATGCGTATCCATAGAAATAAGGGGAGAACCAAGAAAAGACCAACAATAAACGAGAGCACCTCAGAGAGCTGTCCGCTAAAAATAAGTATCATGTGCACAATGCCAAATACCACAATAATCCCTGCATACATTCCAAGAACAGTCTTTATACGGCTAAAACCAACCTTAAAACTCCTGAGAATACTTTTCCACACTTTTTCCTTGTCAATGAACACATAGGAAAGAAACGCAAAATACACGATAGCGAGCAAAAACAAAGTACTAACCCACGAAAGCGAGAAAAAACCCTCGGGGTTATATCGCTCCGCTACCGTATCCATATACGATAACAAGAAGCTGAGCAGCACGTAGGCAATGAAAAAAGGATACCAAAAAAGATTAACTAAAAAAAATTTCTTCAGGTAACTGGCATACTGTTTTTTCTTTGACGAAAAACTGAGGCAAAATTTCCACAAAAACCCCTGAAAAAGACAATACAGCACATAAAACAAAACAGCAAAAGCAAATCCCAGTTGAAGAATTTTATGATAGGAAACAGACTCAAGGATAACAGAAGTAATCTGACCGCTAACAGCACTTGCACTGATGAGCTCATCACTAAGGTACACCAAATGCTGATTAATCGCATCCCGGAGAGGGACAGCAAAGAATCCAAATAAGAGCAGGAATGCAACCTCTATGCCTACTCCCTGTAGTGTCATCAGGTAATTTTTTTGTAAACTACGAAAAGAACTCCTATAGCTGTCTAACAAACCACCCTTTTCCATAGCTATACGCACCAGATGGACTTATATAAATATTGTGCAAGTCACGATTTCTTTACAATATGCCTAAGAACAATTATTTCTGTATGCGTCTTGTCGGCTGCCTTATGCAACTGCTCTGCAAGCTCTTTATCTTTGAAGATTTCTTCAACCCAGTTCGCAAAATCGTTTCGATCAGGCGTCACATGGTGCCAAAACGTGTTATCATTCATTTCTCGCAGCCCAAGGGAGAATTCTTTTACGCTGTCAAAAACGTTCCCATCGATAGCATAAAACTCCCTGTTCTTTGGAGCTTTCTTAAAAAGAGAAGAATTCTTCTTTTCCGTCTTTTTCACAGATCTTTTCTTCTTAACAGCCTTCTTCTTCACAACAGTTTTTTTCTTTACTTTTTTTGTACTCATGCGTAAATCAACACTCATTTCCCCATCGTTCATTTATTTAAATCCTTATCTTCATTATAGAGTAGTATGAAATCATTTTAAAGGAGAGCTCACAAATGAAACAACAGGGGAAAAGAGGTGTAATTTATAGATGGAACTCCGAAAGGATTATGTTTTGGATAGATGGGTGATTATCGCAACCAGCCGGGCAAGCAGGCCGCAGCAGTTCAAGAAGACAGAAGAAGATAAACAGCAAGGAACGGACTTCTTTAGTCCTGGCAATGAACATTTGACTCCTCCTGAAATAGGAAGAATACCTGATGGTGATTCTTGGAGGATGCGTTGGTTTCCAAATAAATTTCCTGCGGTAACGCTGCAAGGAGACCCTACTATTCAAACTCATAATGAATTCTTTACCTTTGCATCCGCGTACGGATCGCATGAAGTAATAACAGAGACACCAGATTCTAACAAACAACTCTGGGATCTTGATGCTGATGATCTCAAAGATCTCTTCAAGCTCTACAATGAGCGTATAGGCCTCCTTTTGCATACTCCCAACACTCAATATGTGGTAGTATTCAAAAATCACGGTAAAAAAGCAGGGACATCCATTGTACACTCGCATACTCAGGTCGTATCAGTCAATTTTGTTCCCTCGGTAGTTAAGGAGAAAGCGCAGGCATGCAGGGAAAATTGTCCGTATTGTAGCATCTTACATATTGAAGCAAATAGTTACCGTAGGTGCTTTGAGAATGAGCGATTTGTTGCCTTCACGCCCTACGCTTCACGGTTTAGCTATGAGATATGGGTATTTCCAAAAGAACATCATACTTCAATGAAAAATTTTGACGAAAAGGATTTCGAAGATCTAGGGAGCATAATGAATCAAGTTCTCTCCAAATTAAAAGAGCTCAATCTCTCTTATAATTATTATCTTCATTACTCTCCGAAAGGAGAAAATCTCCACTTTCATATTGAAATCACTCCTCGAGTAGGGACCTGGGCAGGATTTGAATATGCAACGGATACCATCATCAATTCCGTGACACCAGAAGATGCTGCGAAATTCTATCGCGGAGAAGTAAAGCCTGAGTAATTCTCATTGGAATATTTCTATCAGACTTCTTTATATACTGGAATTTCTTGCAAAGTTCAATGCCAATAAATGTTGAAGATGGCCTTCCCGCCATTGCACAGTTAGAAAAGGAAAACATCTTTCTTATGAAGCAGAGCAGGGCTATTCATCAGGATATCCGCCCGCTAAAGATAGCCATCCTGAACCTTATGCCTGAAAAAGCCAAGACAGAGCTGCATCTATTGCGAAGATTATCCAATACCCCCATCCAATTAGAAGTAGATCTTTTCCATCCGCAAACGCACGAGTGCAAAAACACTCCACGAGAGCATTTAGATGACTTCTACAAGACATTTGACCAAGTTCGCAAGGAGAAATACGATGGGTTAATCATAACCGGTGCTCCTGTTGAAAAGCTCGAATTTGAGCAAGTGGACTACTGGAAAGAACTCAAGGAGATCATGGAATGGTCAAAACACCACGTGAACTCTGTTCTCTATATTTGCTGGGCTGCACAGGCAGGCCTTTACTATCATTATGGTATTGGCAAGCATACGCTAGACAGTAAGCAATTTGGCGTCTTCAAGCACAAAGTAAATGATACACATTGCCATCTTACCAAAGGGTTCGATGATATATTCTGGGCACCCCATTCCACTCATTCCTCAACAAAAAGGGAAGACATCATAAAAAACAAGAATGTACGCATAATATCTGAATCAGATGATGCCGGAGCATACATCATCATCTCGAACGATAACAAGCATGTTTTCGTAACCGGACACTCCGAATACGACCCGCTAACTCTCTTCGAGGAATACGAACGAGACAAAAAGAAAGGAAAAGAAATTCAGATACCTCAGAATTACTTTCCGGATAACGACCCCGCGCAGCAGCCAAGAGTTCGCTGGCGCTCTCATTCAAATTTGCTCTTTACCAACTGGCTCAATTACTATGTGTATCAGGTCACTCCCTTTGATATCAATAAGGTACAGTAATTGATATCGATCAAAAACCTTAAATACCGCAATAAAATTCTACATCCTATGTCAAACACACACTGTTGTTGTTGCTGTTAATTCTTCATAGTCATCTTTACGTTTATATTTTGTTTTCCTAAAATCCCATAATATGAAAACTAAAAATCAATCTCAAAAAATGAATAAGTATGAATTAATAGGTATTATTCTCGGTGATGGTTATATTCGATACAACACAAAAGAATCTATCTATGGTTTGGAGATAACAGGTGATGCTCTTGACGATCATGAGTATTTCCAAAGCATCGCTGAGATAATTGAGAAGATATCCAAAAAAAAGCCAAAAATATGGACTAAAAAAGAAAAGAAAGGTCAATCGCTAAAGCTTCTCATCTATGACAAAAAGTTCATAGAGTTTCTCATCGATGATTTGGATATTGTTTACAAAAACAAAACCTTTACAGCAGAAATTCCTCAGAAATATTCTGAATGGAAATATAGCAAGCACATCTTAAGGGGGCTTTTCGAGTCTGATGGATCGCTATATTTTTCACGCTCAAAAAAGCTAGAGTATCCCTCATATCCGCGCATTGAAATTACAACTTCTAGTAAAAAATTAGCAGAGCAGATAATCTCAATTATGAAACAGAAAGCTTTTAAAATTCAATCAAGAACCCGAAAAGAGGATAAAACAATTCGCCTTTATCTTAGTGGCCCTGAAATGCTTGAGAAATGGATTCAAGAAATAGGAATTTCAAGCATGAAAAAGCATAGTAAATATTTGCTTTGGAAGA
The DNA here is from genome assembly GCA_028279765.1 of Candidatus Nanoarchaeia archaeon. Taxonomy (GTDB): domain Archaea; phylum Nanobdellota; class Nanobdellia; order Woesearchaeales; family WJIZ01; genus JANQND01. The sequence continues at coordinate 23,300 of JANQND010000018.1, forward strand.
AGCTGGGGTACTATATCCCTTACATTCCTTACAAGAAAAGGATGCAAAAATTACGGGAGCGTGGCACAGCGGCTACTGCGGTCGATATCGATTCTCCGAATCGGAAGCCGAACCTGCAGCCGTTGCGGAAGAAAGCGACTTTTCCTGGGTTCGAGTCCCAGCGCTCCCTCTTTTCTTCTATAAAAAAATTATAACATGTTCGAAGACATAAAAGCAATATACAAAAACGATCCTGCAGCAAGGGGTATTGAGCCTATTCTCTATCCGGGACTGCATGCCATCATAGTACACCGCTATGCAAGCCATCAATTTTACCGCATAGGGCTCAAATTCATTGCAAGACTCATCTCTCAGGTCATGCGCTTTCTTACGGGAATAGAAATCCATCCCGGCGCAAGAATCGGAAAAGGGCTTTTCATCGATCATGGAACAAGCATCGTCATCGGTGAAACCACAAGAATAGGAAAAAACTGTACGATCTATCACAATGTGACATTAGGGGGAACAGGAAAACATACAGGAAAACGCCACCCAACACTAGGAGATAATGTCATGGTCGGAACCGCCGCAACCCTGCTTGGGCCCATTACCGTAGGAAATAATGTAAAAATTGGTGCTGAAACCTTTATTGTCAATCATGATGTACCATCAAACTGTACAGTTGTAGGAACCCCGGGAAAAATTGTCAAAATGAATGGAAAAAAGATGCACAAAAAGCTGGAAAAAACAAATACCAAAATCTAAAAGCAACAATGACGCAGACGAGCTTGGGGTTGCCCCAGCCGGGGTAACTCGTAGGACAAAGCGCAGCTTTGGCCGTCTGCCGTCATTATTGTTGCAATGAGCACTACACCATTCAATTCCTCTTTCGCAAGATACTTAAACACAACCACCAAAAAAAGTAATACCATGATCGTCCTACTCACTGACTTCGGCCCATCAGAATACGCAGGAATACTCAAAGGAATTATCCACGAAATAGATTATGAAACAAAAATAATTGATTTATGCCACTCCATCTCTCCTCAAAGCATAATCGAGGCGTCCTGGATTCTCAAGAACAACTATCCCTATTTCCCAAGGGGGGCAGTATTCTGCTGTGTCGTAGATCCCGGCGTTGGATCAAAAAGAAAAGCAATTGCAGTAAAAACAAAGAATTATTTTTTTGTAGCGCCCGATAACGGATTACTCCATGAAACGCTTAAAGAACAACAAATAATAGAGATAAGAAAAATACCAGTTCCAAAAACTGCAAGCAAAACCTTCCATGCAAGAGATGTATTTGCCAAAGCTGCAGCAACGATCAACAGAGGAGAATTTGAAAGTATAGGAAAACAAACAACATCAATAAAAAAACTCAGTCTCCACAAAAAAGCAAGAGAAGGAATCATAGTCAGAATTGACCATTTCGGAAACCTCATCACCAACCTCCCGAAACTCAATAAAAAGTCATACACTGTAAAAATAAACAATAAGACATTAAAACTCCCTTTCTATTCCACCTATGAACAGGCAAAAAGTGGATTATTCCTTATCGAAGGGTCCTGCAATACTTTGGAGATAAGCAAAAAGAACGCAAACGCGAATCAAGAACTAAACCTCAAAGCAAACCAGAAAATAACTATACAATGACACTCAAGCTCTACAATACCCTCACGAAGAAAAAAGAAGAATTCAAGCCTCTAAAAAAAGGCAAAGTCTCTATGTATAGCTGCGGCCCTACCGTCTATAGTTATGCGCATCTGGGCAATTTTAGAGCATTCATTTTCACAGATATTCTTAAGCGATACCTCAAATACAAAGGATTCAAGCTCAATCATGTCATGAACATTACTGATGTAGATGACAAAACCATTAAAGGTAGCATTCAGGAAAAAAAATCTCTCAAAGAATTCACACAGTTTTATGAAAGAGAATTCCTCGATGATCTCAAAACACTGGGAATACAGGAAGCAGACACTGTTCCCAGAGCAACAGAGCACATAGATGGAATGGTCAAGCTCATTAAAAAACTTGAAGAAAACAGCCTCACTTATGAAAAAGATGGTTCAATCTATTACAGTATCAACAAGTTCAAAGGCTATGGAAAGCTCGTTAATCTCGACAAGCAGGAATTACTTGATAATGCTGACGGCAGATTAGATGAAGATGAATACGATAAAGAAAACGCAAGAGACTTTGCCCTGTGGAAAGCCTACACCAAAGACGATGGTGAGGTGTTCTGGGAGACAGACATAGGAAAAGGGCGGCCGGGATGGCACATCGAATGCTCCGCGATGTCCATGGCATACCTGGGAGAACATTTTGATATCCATACTGGCGGAATTGACCTCTGCTTCCCCCATCACACCAATGAAATTGCACAAAGCGAAGGAGCAACAGGAAAAAAATTCGTAAACTACTGGCTTCATAATGCCCATCTCATAGTCAATGGCGAGAAAATGGCCAAATCAGCAGGAAATTTCTTCACGCTCAGAGACTTATTAGAAAAAGGATACGATCCGATAGCAATCAGATACGAATTACTGGCCACTCATTATCGCCAGCAATTGGATTTTCGGGAAAAAAACCTTGAGGATGTAAAAAATACCTTGCAGCGGTTCAAAGAGCTATTCATTAAACTAGACAGCATAACCTCTGAGGAAAGCTCAAAATCAAAAGAGATAAGCAAACTCATCAATGAGGTAATGCAAGACTTCGAAAAAGCAATGGATGACGATCTCAATATCGCAGCAGCACTCAATGCGATTTTCGTATTCATCAGAAACATAAACAAGATTTCAGATGACATAAGTAAAAAAGATGCAGAAGAAATAAAACAAACGCTCCTCCAATTTGACTCCGTTCTCAACATCATGCACTACGAAAAAGATGATATTCCCAAAAAAATAACACAGTTAGCAGAACAGAGACTCCAGGCAAGAAAAAACAAAGACTGGGGAGCATCAGATAAGTTAAGAGATGAAATCAAAGCAAAAGGATACCTTATTGACGATACTGCAGAGGGATTCATTCTGAAGAAAGGATAGGGTCCTTGATTCAAAGCTCAATCTCACAGCCAAAGCTAGCCTCAGACTCTTCTCCTAGCTGCTCAAACTCAATAACCTCTGCCTTAGTTGCTGCTTTAATCTCATCAACAACTAAATCAAATTCTTCAGGGGTAATCTTTGCTTTTACAAACATCTGAACAATCGGTGTTTTCAAAGAAACATTCTTCTCTGATTTTGCTCTGCGCGCATGCTCAACTGCCTCAATCACCACTTGGCCAATTTTTTCTGCCTCTTCGTCAGGCATATCCAGAGACGGCCAGGAAGAAATATGAATCGATTTCTTTTCCTCCTGAGAAGCATAGTATAAATGATAAACTTCCTCACTAATATGAGGCATAATCGGCGCAATCATTTTCAACACCGCATTCAAAGAGTGGTACAATCCATACTGCCCGGACAAACGAGCATCTGATCCTCGCCGGTCAGGATTATACAGCCGATCCTTCACAATCTCCAGATAATCATCGCAGAAATCATGCCAGAAGAACCCTTCGACATCAAGCTTAGTCTTAGAATACTCATACCTCTCAAAGCTTGCAGTGGAATCCTTAATAATGCGGGACAGCTTGCTCAGGATCCAGCGATCAACAATCTCCAGCTTCTTGGGAACAGTGGAGCTATCAAAGTCTTCTAAATGCATAAAGCAAAACTTGGAGGCATTCCACAGCTTCGTGGTAAACTTTGCTCCGGTAACCAAATCCTTCTCCTGGAATGGAAGGTCATCCCCGAGTTTGCTCCCTGCAGCCCAGAACCGAAGGGCATCGGAAGAATATTTTGCAATCATTTTCTGAGGCTCAACCACATTTCCCTTGCTCTTAGACATCTTTTTTCCGTGTGGGTCCTGAGCATGCCCGGAAATCGCAACATCCTTCCAGGGATTGACTTCATTATGCAATCGGGACTTTACTACGGTATTAAACAGCCAGAACGTGATAATATCGTGGGCCTGCGGACGAAGGGACATCGGATAAACTCCTTTATGATCTACAAGGCCTGCTGCAATCTGTGGGGTAAGCGATGACGTTGCCCAGGTATCCATAACATCTTCTTCAGCAACAAACTCGCTGGAGCCGCACTTAGGGCACGCATCTACAGGAGCCTTATCCTTAATGGGATCAACAGGCAAATCTTTTTCGTCGGCAACGATAACCTCATCACATTCTTTGCAGTACCAGACTGGGAAGGGTACACCAAAGTATCGCTGACGTGAGATCATCCAATCCCACTGCAATCCATTCACCCAATGATCGTAGCGCACTCTCATGTGGTCAGGGTACCAGTTCAGGCTCTTTCCCCAGGCAATCATTTCCTCTTTAAGATCAAGATATTTAATGAACCACTGTTTAGCCTTCAAGAACTCTACCTCAGTTCCGCATCGCTCATGCACATTCACGGCATGCTTGATAGGCTTTTGAGACACAAGGAGTCCAGTTTCTTTCATATCTGCGATCATTGCTTTTCTCGCATCAGAAATCTTCATTCCCTCATACTTTCCTGCAAGAGCAGTCATCTTTCCATCAGCACTAATCGCTAATTTTATAGGCAAATCGTGCGCCTTCTGCCACTCCATATCAGTCTGATCCCCAAAGGTACAGCACATAACAATCCCTGTTCCCTTCTCAGGATCAGCACGCTTATCAGGAAGTATCACGACTTCATGATTAAACAAAGGAACCTTTGCTTTCTTGCCATTATATTTTTGATAGCGAGTATCATCCGGATGATAAAAGATCGCAACACAGGCAGGAAGAAGCTCAGGCCGGGTCGTGGCAATAAGCACATCAGTTTCTGACCCATCATCTTCAATCAATTTGAACACAATATCATTGAAATGAGAATCCAGCTCCTTATCCTCGCATTCCACCTGGCTGATGCCAGTCTCACACGTAGGGCACCACATCGTTGGCGCATCTTTTCGATATTCGCGACCGCTCTTATACAAGTCAATAAAACTCTGCTGCGAGATTTTCTGCGAATGCTCATCAATGGTATCGTAAAATAAACTGAAGTCACAACTCAGGCCGAGCCGCTTCATATCAGAGGTATATTGAGGGATCAACTCTGTTTTGACCGTCTCAAGGCATAACTTGACGAACTCGGACCTGCCCATCTTCTTGGCTTTCACTTTCTTCATCTTCTCAATGAGCCGTTCGGTAGCAACACCATTATTGTCCGTTCCAAACGGATAGAACACATTTTTCCCCAGCATGCGATGAAAACGCACCATGAAATCCTGTTGTGAGTAAGAAAACGCATGACCAAGATGCATCTTTCCCGAAACCGTAGGTGGAGGAGTATCTACAGAATAGACCTCTCTCTGAGAGTCCTCTCTATCAAACGAGAAAACCTCATTCTCTTCCCAATACTTCTGCCACTTGGGCTCAGCTTCTGCAGGGTCATATCGTTTCGGCAAATCCATACTCTACAGAATTAAAACCTTGTTTTTAAAGGTTGTCGTATAAATCGAGCTAAGCAGGAGCAATATGGAGCAACAACAATGGCGCGAACGGAATGTCTCATTCCGAGATTTTTGCTTTGCAAAAATCGCTTCGCCTGCCATTATTGTTGTTGTCAAAAACTATACAAAAGTTAAGACTAATCAGTCAATACATATAAATACCAAAACCCCTTACCAAACTGCATGCTCCCCCTAATCAAAAAATACGAGCCACAAACAAAATCAGAAATTATCGCACAAGATGAAGCAATAATCCAGATTGACTCTTTCATAGAAAATTACAAAAAACAAAAAAAGAAATCCATTCTTGTATATGGTCCAACCGGAATAGGAAAAACCGCAGCAGCCTACGCACTTGCAGCTGACCATCAATTAGAAATTTTCGAGCTCAATTCCAGCGATTTTCGAAATAAAGATCAAATCAATCAAAAATTGGGCTCAGCATTAAAGCAGCAAAGTCTATTCTCACAAGGAAAGCTCATCCTAATCGATGATGTCGATGCGCTCTCCGGAACAAAAGATAGGGGAGCAATTGCAGAGATCATTAAGCTCATGCAAAAATCCGTCTACCCGATTATCCTCACCGCAACAGATCCCTACAGTAAGAAAATATCTTCACTGAGGTCTAAAGCAGTATTAGTAGAATTTAGCAGTATAAACAATAAGGAAATATGTGCACACCTGACAAAAATAGCAAAAAAAGAAAACCTCAATATCCCCCAAGATACGATCAAGTCCATCTCCAGAAGGGCAGCAGGAGATTTGAGGGCCGCAATAAATGACCTTCAAATCCTCTCTTCACTAAAAAACATTGATATCAATGTATTAGAAGAGCTGGGAATGAGAGAGAAGCAGGAAAATATCATTGAAGCATTGGTAAAAATTCTCAAGACAACGGATCCTAACATAGCCATAACTGCATTTGACTACGTAAACGAAACAGTTGACGAACAACTCTTGTGGCTCGATGAGAATATTCCAAAAGAATACACCAAGCCGGCAGACTTAGCACGTGCATACGACAAACTCAGCAAAGCAGACCTGTTCCAAAGAAGAATCCGAAGGTGGCAGCACTGGAGGTTCTTAGTATACATCAATGCTCTCATAACCGCAGGGGTTGCAGTCTCTAAAGATAAAAAATACGATACCTTTACACAATACAAGCCTACAGGCAGGATTCTCAAGATGTGGTGGGCAAAACAAAAATCCCTCAAAAAGAAAGCTATCGCAGAGAAAATCGCGCAAAACACCCATACTTCAACAAGGCAAACCATTCAGTCCATGCCCTACTTCCAGTATATGTTTAAGAATAACAAACAAGTAGCACAGAGCCTAACCGAGGAGCTTGACCTGGACAAGGATCAGGTTGATTGGCTGAAGAAGTAACAAAGACTTTTCTCAAAACCTTTAAAAACAATTCCTCAACTAGATAACCTATGTCAAACAAACTATCTATTGACGAAATGGCAGCATTCTGCAAGAGAAAAGGCTTTATCTATCCTTCAGCAGAAATCTATGGCGGGCTATCAGGGTTCTTCGATTTTGCACATGTAGGTGTAGAGCTAAAAAATAATATTAAAGCTGCCTGGTGGAGCTACCATGTTCATCAACGGGATGATATGGTAGGAATAGATGGCTCCATCATCACCAACCCAAAAGTATGGGCAGCCTCTGGTCATGCAGAAAACTTTGACGATTTAATGCTTACCTGCTCAAAGTGCAAGGAAAAAGTACGGGCAGATACCTTTATTGAAGAAAAACTCAATCAGCAGGCAGACGGACTCTCAGCAGATCAAATCAATGAGCTGGTAGAAGCAAACAAGCTCAAATGCCCTAAGTGCAAATCAGATTTTCAGAAAACCCAAAAATATAATCTTATGTTCTCAACCTCAGTCGGGCCAAAGGAAGATTCTTCTTCAAGAGCGTTCCTTAGGCCGGAAACAGCACAGCTGATGTTCACAAATTTCAAACTCGTGCAGGAAAACGCGCGCCTCAAGCTTCCCTTTGGCATAGCACAAATAGGAAAAGCCTTCAGAAACGAGATTTCACCACGGGACTTCCTCTTTCGATGCCGCGAATTCGAGCAAATGGAAATTGAGTACTTCATCAATCCAAACGATACTAAATGCCAGTTCCTAAAAGATGTAGAAAATCATGAAATCCAGATTCTCTCAGAGCACATGCAAAAAGAAAACAAAAAAGAGCAAAGCATGACCATAAAACAAGCTCTCAAAGAAAAGATCATCAAGAGCGAATGGCATGCCTACTGGCTGGCAACCGAGCACCAATGGTTCATCAGTCTCGGTGCAAAAGCAGACAACTTCAGAATTCGCCAGCATATCGCAACAGAGAAATCACATTACGCAACCGATACCTGGGATTTGGAATACAAGTTTCCCTTTGGATTCAAAGAATTGCAGGGAATGGCTAATCGATCAGACTTTGACCTGCAGCAGCATATCAAGCACTCAAAAAAAGACCTCTCATACTATGATGAAGAATCAAAGAAAAAGATCGTTCCGCATGTCATTGCAGAGCCATCCCAGGGCCTGGAGCGCGCATTTCTGGTCTTCATGTATGATGCATACGAAAATGACAAGAAGAGGGGCAACGTTGTTTTGAAGTTCCATCCAAGGCTTGCACCGATAAAAGTAGGAGTATTTCCCCTCACTAACAAGCTCAAAGCACAAGCATATGATCTCTACAGGGATCTCAAAAAGAGCTTCGTATGCTTCTTTGACAGTTCCGGATCAATAGGAAGAAGATATGCGCGGGCAGACGAAGTAGGAATGCCGTACTGTATTACATTTGATTTTGATAGTCTGGATGATAAAAAAGTTACCCTCAGAAACCGCGACACAACCGAACAAACAAGAGTTGAAATCAGTAAGCTCAAAGAAACACTTTCCCATCTTCTAAACCCAGGCAACTAGCTTGCATTAAGATTCGTTAGGTTATAAGACACTAAATGATTCCAGTCTAGCAGGAACTTATCGTCCATCTTGATAACCTTATGGGGATCTGAGCAACCTGTTTCAAAGAACTGGTAATCAGCAACGCAGGTCGGTCCGGCAGAAGTAGAGTATTTCCATATTTCCGGGCTCACATTAATGACATTAATGAAGCTCTCAATGCCATGCTCACTGGGGCTGAAATTTCCTGAGAGCCTTCCAAGGAAGCTTGGCGCCTCAGTACTTTCCCGATAGAATTGTCCCAGAGTATGATTCGTCAAATTACCGACAGTAATGAAATTGCTCTCATTCATCCAAAACTGCTTAAAAGATGTTCTTCGAATACTGTTGAGCAAAGGTGTTTCCTGCTGATTATTCTGAATACTCTCAATAAAATACATCGGATCAGGAAGATTAGCATCGCTGATATCAAAATCAGTCTTGTCAAGAAGAGTAAAATTCCACTGAATCTTATCCTCAAAATCCGTCACGGTAACCAGTGAATTCACTGTAATCCGAACCACCCAAGGGCTGATGTGCCGCACATCAATGGATGTATTCTCAAAAGACACATTAATATTAAGCTTATGAGAGAGCAGCTGCATCTTCTTTGTCCAGTTCGAAAAAGTAGAGTCTAGGGTAGAATTTGTTGCTTGTTTATCAATAGTTCCATTAAGGATAAGCTCCCCTATCTTATTATTGACATCCCCTATATACTCCTCCGTATTATGCAGATGCTCATCTGCTCCCAGGAACGCCCGAAATGTCGCAACATAAAGTGACCGCTCAAGATCAACTTCCATGTCTTCAATAAATGCATTGGCAACCTCCACTCTTTTGGCAAACACATCAGCCTTTTTTTCTTCTTTAAACTCCACTTTCGTCTTAAACGTAAGAATAACAAGAGAGAGTGCAGTAATCACAAACAAGCTGAACAATAATCCTTTCTTGTTCATTTCCACACCCCTATCTCAATAAGTGCAGGTCCCCAAAGGTAGGGGATCCTTTTGATAGTTTGCGCATCTACTTCCAGGTCATCCGTATCAATGCTCACTTCCAGATCACCGTTTCCGTCAATATCAAGAGAACTTAAAAGATTAAACATCGCAACATCAGCAGCATCTTGATCAGAGTGCTCGTCCTCGAAGGCCCCTATTTGATATTTACAAGTCTTGCTGCCGTTATAATCCACCGGAACTCTGATAGTCTTTATGCTCTCATCAGAAAATTCCACTTCCCAGACACAACCCTCTGACAACTCCAGAATATTTGAATAAGCAGCAAATGAGCGTGGAATATACGCATCATAGAGCATGCGATTATCTGATGAACACTCGTCTAATAATCCCTGATCGTCCTCAGAAATGTTCATTCCAAAGGTAAAAATTCGGTCCCCCGGAAGGTTCTGCTGGGGAACGCCCAGTACAAAGGGGTCACCAATTCTGTTGAGGTCTTTGCCAAAACGGTACAGATCAAAAATAGTAGCATCGTTGAGCTTCATGCCGCTGGTCCATCTCCTGCCGCTGTAGCTGGTCACCCGTGCATTATCCACCCAGGAAAACCCGCTCAGATCAATAGTAGGCTTGCAGACATTCGAAAAGTTACTGAACTTCACTGTACGGCTCGAAAATTTCACTGTTCCGTTAGGAATCTCGGGATCAGGTTTGACCGTATCAAATTCAATATAGGATTTTCCCGAAAGATGATCTTCAGGCGCACTGGAGAGTCCGAAATCAATGCTCTGAAAATCAAACTTGAACAACGTAGATATATTCGTAAAAGCCTCATCCAGTTCATGTTCATTGAGTCCCTCAAAATATACTCCACTGCAGTACTCTGAGGCATTATGATTAGCCTGAGCCATTTGTTGAAGTGTCGCGGATCCTTCAAGGCTTCCGAACGCCACTGTGAAAAGTGTTGCATTGAAGTCATGGCAAAGGCGAGCAGAGTAATTGATTGCCTGGTCTTTTGCCTTTACCGGATCAAAGAAGCTTTTTTGCTGGGTCTCATTCCAGTAATAATTTGCATCTCCATCACTCATCAAAACTACATAACGATTCCGATCTCCCGTATCAACAAGAGCCCTGAGTTCTCCTTGAGACAACACTCGGTTATAGATGAGGACATTATCCAGCGTTCCGTTAAAGAACTGAGTGGGCGCACCATTATCCAAAGCACCGAAAACCCATCGCTGCTGTATGGTCTGAAGGCCAAGACCACTGTTTGGAACATCAATATTGCTTGCAACAGGCTCTGCGTCTCGATATAAAGTTTGATTTCCTGTACTATCATCATAGGTAAATGCGATAAAATACCACTTATTGTAATCAAGCGTGGTGCTGTCAGAAAGCGTTGCCCGCGGAAGGCCGCCTGTAGTGTATGTCTCCAGACTGAGCACACCATTAGCCGCATAAAGAGAGTGCCCTGATCGCTGTCCGATGATTCCTTGCGTTCCCACCAAATGATTGAGTTTCACCCACATCAGAACGGTCATATTTTCTGAGGGCTGATCAGCACTGAGGATAGTGGTATTTGCATAATCCCCCTCTCCATCGAAAGTGAATCCCTTACCGAAGTATCCGTCAGCTGTTTGATTTGCATCATTCTGGGGCTCACCGTCATTGCTTCCGAAAGCAGCTCTCATGACACTATAGTTTGATCCCTCCATGTCCCATCCGGAAACGATGCCTGATTTCAGATACAATGGCATGACCTCAAAAGGATCTACTGCACTCCTATTGAGGTTCTGCATGGCCTGATACAACGAGCAGCTCACGCAGGTCTGGCCGCATTCTGCCTCATAGTCTTCAATTAATGAGAGCGCATACGATGCGTTGCTGGTAAAGCCATTCATTTGAGGACCACAGCTTGCGTTTGTTCCATATCCGATCATGCTCACTCTGTTTCCGGAGATGGTCATCAGGTCCTGAACGTGAGAAGTATCAAGCTCTTTTGCTTTTTTGATTCTGATATAATCGCAGGTTTCACAGTACTCTTCTTTGAGTGGCACGCAGAACTCAGGAACACACATCGCAGTTACATCATTGTACTCCCAAAGTTCATGAATAACACTGTAGTAGTGTGCTGCAAAATTCTCTGCCCAGTGGCCATATCCATTACTGTATCCGCTATACAAGTTGTCTCTGGCAAGGCGCATAAATGGTTTTACGTTGTTAATATTACTACTCCACCACTTATTATTCGAAATGAGTTTACCTGCAGTATTTCTCAAAGCCTGCCCTCCTAATGTATAGGAAGGAAATGATTTCTGATTTAGCTGTCCTACGGTAACTCCAATTGGATCACCAGCAATAACATATTTTCCGTTATCCACTGCCTGGGTGATATTTTCCTTGAGTGTATCTGCCCAGGGGTATATCTCTTCCATCAGTTGCGTATTGCTACCTCCATCCATATCAATGATCAAAATGTCTGCAGAATCCCAGAAATCTTCAGGAACTTGCTTAGGATGGTCATTTAGGATGTATTTTTTGTTGATGCTCCCCCCAAAAGTATTTCTCATGCGCTCGACAATCTCGTCAACATTCTGAATATTTGATGCAGTAGCATTAGCAAGAACATAAGAGATATCAAGGCGCTGATGAGGAGTCCAGGGGTGAAAATTTCTGCAACTGTCAATCTCTACACCAAAGGGGCAGTTATTGTTCCATAAACTATTCTCAATTTTAGAGTGCTTGCCACATAATCGATCCTGAACTTTATAGTCAGTCCAATTTCCGGCCCCCTCATAATCAATAATAGTATATTCTTCGCCTCCTACTGATGCGTTCAGCTGGAGCCGCAAAGCAATATCAGAATTTGTCGTGTAATCAATACAGAGCAACTGGTTTGTGCCTTCGACAAGGTGAGAAGTGTTGATAAAATTTATGAGGTCTTTATCTTCGGAAGGACTGCCAGTCTGGGGATGCAGAACATTTCTAAGAAAAATATTCTGACCATTTAGAAGACAATAAGCCGCTTGGTTTGCTTGCATGACATTGAGCCGAAGCCAATCATAGTTATTCACATTAGAAACTTCAAAATACCTGCTAAAAGCACCCTTCGCATATGATACAGATACCTGGGGGTACTCTCCGGGGAACGTATCAAACAAAGAAATATCAGTAGCGCCAATATTCCTGCATTCATCATCGTTTGAATCTCTCCACTGAATGCATGACTGTGTCCCCGCCTGATACCAAGCCCAAAAAACCGTATTTTTTACATCCAGGCAGTTTTTTTGTGTCCATTTCTGATAACCCTTGAATTCTAATGAATACTTTTGATAAGGTAATTCGGGATTATAGTCACTATACTGGCAGTGCTCTTTGTTATTCTGCTCCACACAAGAGGTTGTAGGACCGCCAATTTTTGTATAGAAAATTTTGCAGTACTCATAAGGTGGATTACAATCGCCGTCACAAACTGTTTGTTCATAAGGGGAGCTGATAGGATTATCTACATTAAGAGTATAGGATTTGCACAGCGTCGCAAAATCACCGGGATCCATATCTTCATCCCCTGCTCTACTTTCCGTGTTAACGATACACAAACTCCCATCATAGCTAGGATTAGTGAAGTGATCAGTTTTTTCACAGTCCTTATCTTCAGCCGCACAGTTATAGTTAGCAGTTGCTGTACTGCAAGTATCGCCTTGTTCATAGGTGGACCCATAATCCGCACAAAAAGTATAGCACGTTGAGATTTTTTCATTTGCATATTCTAGAGGGTCACATTCACCATTTCTGGTTTCTCGCGTACTCCATTCTGATTCCTTCCAGACGCAACCCAAACTCGCATCACAATCGGTTGCTACGTCTACACAAGCATCAAGCTGCATTCCGGAATCCTGATTATATCCAAGATCACAGCAAGAGTCGTATAAAGAATGTCCATTTTTACAGACGACTACAGTCTCAAGGGTATCCGCATCCTCAGAACAATAACATAACTCCCCATAATCACCACAATTTGGTACTTCACGATTGTCGGCCCAGAGGTGGGTTACAGTAGGCCATAATGTATGCTGAACGTCACCATAATACATTCCAGGAAGAGAATCATCATAGTATATTCCATATCCGTTCTCTCCTATCTTCGTGTTTACTGCATCATAAAGTCTAAAAGAGTCCAGGCAAATATGAGAACTCATGAGGCCAGAAATAGAAATATCTTGTACTCCGCCGAAATTTCCAGTTTCATCTATGAGGACATTATCATTAATCAACACTTTCAGGTTATTTCCATACTTTTCTATCTTTAATTGGCCTGAAGTAACTCCTAATTCAGCAGGAGGATAAACAGTGCCATCATGAACAAAAGTTAATTCATCGTTGATATCCCCCACAAGTATTTCCTTGCGATGACCGTCTTCTGACAATATTACTTGAAGAGAGTTTTCGAATAGTCCGGAAGGAGAAACAAAATCAAAATCTACCTCAAAGGTGAAATCACTCATCACGCTTTCTAATCTTTTTGTTATTTCAGTTCTGTTGGTACTTTCAATACTGGTATTCATAAGCTCCTGAATCTGCTCCTTGGTCAATACAATATCATAAAAGCGAATATCATCAAGATCCCCTGAATAATACTCATCATCGTCATCCCTGCCTGTACGTATCCCAATATCCAATTCCGCAGGTGTCGGAGGAGTACTAGGGGTGGATGAGACAGAATTATCGAGTTCTCCATTGATGTATATTTGCCGCAAAGGAGCAGCACTATCATAAGTAAACGCAACATGATACCATATATCCGGAAGAATTTGTTGATTACTTTCCAGGCCAGATGCACTCCCTGGGCCATACAACTCATTGACTACCCGTAATTGATTAGATCCAGATGCATCCTTATATCTTATTTCAAAAACATCATCACTTCCCATAATTCGTTTATCTGTGTTTTCTTCGAACTCATCAGCTCGCATCCAAAAGGCTATTGTCCCTTTTGGAGGAATATTAAAATTAAGAATTGAAATGTTATCTTCATGGAATGACCTCGCATTTTTGAAGATGCCATTTTCGACTCGGCGAGGACAGGAATACCTGCCACAGTGTCCTTCATAATTCCCTGTTTCATCAGTAAAATTAAACCTATCACTATTCTCATTCAGTTTCCACCAGGCAATAAGGCCAGTAGAAATGTCTTCATGACCAATGCTATCAGGGAGAGAATTCATACAAAGCCGTTCATCATCAAAACTAGCTATTTCATTCCACACTTGAGGCACATACGGTTTCTCCCAATAATCCTCTATATCGGAATCCATACTATCAGCAAGGCCGCACTGACTAAGGGAGGAATTATAATCCTTATCCAGCGTACCGCACTCATTCATGCTATTACTCAGGTCAGTAATCCAGACAATATCTCCATTGCCCCGCCCGATAATAGGTGGGCCGAATCGAATAGGAATATTCTGGTTAGAAGAATCATTGAGGTACACATCAGAGCTAAAGTTTTCCTCTGTATACACTAGATTATACGTCTGAGGGCTGCTTACCTGCATCAGTGTTTCATTCCCAAAAGTAAATTCCAAAAGACTATCATCGCTTTTCACGAAACTCAGATTAATTTTGAAAGTATCCTCGCTCACATTTCCATCGAAAAAGACAGAATCATAAATATTAATTCTCCCATCAATTTCAGGGAAATATCGGCGATTAGACTCAGGTACAGGCTCTTCAGTATTATAACTCACCTCAAAAAAGCCACCCCCTATAGAATGATTAGTAAGATCATCGCTCAAAAAACGAAAAGAAATATTATTCTCTCCTATTCCAAACTCATTTTCACAGGGAAGAACAACCTCTGTGATGCTCTCCTCATCAGCACTTTTTGTAATCGTACCGCATTGCACACCATTCACATGAACAGCAATATCCTCCCCCGCAGATCCTTCAAAATACACCTCTTCTACAAATGAAGTAGGCGGAAGATCCATCGTAAAGGTCATATTTCCCTGGCCTACATACCCTCCAAAAAATTCGTATCGTTTCAGCGTGTTCTTCGCATTGGCAAGATAGAGCCGAACAAACCGCCCAATCACCGGCTTGGTTTGCTGCAAGCCAGTAATCATCGTGCGTGACACAGCAAAATCTCCTTTTCCGCTGGGATCTCCTCTCTGGTAGACAACCTGTGAACTATCACCCGATCTCACTCTTACTTGATATCCGAAATCCGATGGAATCAAACTATCCAGTATTACTCTGGTAAGATTCGAAGCAAGCCCCGGATAGTCTTCAAAATGATAAATCGCTATCTGTTTTGCTACAGTAAAATTCAGTTCAGTCAGATACCCAAGATCACTGGTCGTTAGGTTTTCAATGACATCAGGATCAAGATCGCCTACTGTTAACGTACGAAGAAGCTTTGCAGACTCCTCACTATACCCTTCATTGCGGGTAATTTGCGGAGCATCTACAGACAACGACCTGATATAAGCCAGTCCAATGACAAGAATTCCAATAGCGATGAGCGCGTCAACTTCAAAAAACTGCCCCTTTTTCTTTTTAATAAACAATCCCACACCTCTCTTCTCAAAATCCACTTTCTTTATATATAAAACTTATTGTTTCTGTAACTGATAGTGCGACTTATTTCTAAGGCAACAATGGCGCGAACTGCCGAATATGTCAGGAACCTACAATCACTTGACCGATTCCTGATCATGATCAGAGCGCAAGCAATTAGTCTGTCGCGCTCTGACAATTGAGGCAGAGCTTTTTCTTCAGAAGAAGCGCTTCGCCTGCCATTATTGTTGCCACTATATTATCTATAAATTGCTTATGCAAAAGTTTTTTATACATTTCAAGAACAATAAATCCATGGCTAATCCTCAGGATAAAGTAAAAATTATCACGAAAGACAAGGAAATAGAAGGCATTCTCATGCCAACCGAGTCTGAAGACTCAGTTTTTATCAAGCTTGACAGTGGATATAATATCGGTATTGATAAGAAGACCGTAAAAAAGATTGACATTCTGCAAAAAAAAGTAGAAAAACAACAAAAAAAGAAAGCCATCAAAGAGAGTAAATCTCTCAAAAAGATCGCTATTCTTCACACCGGCGGTACCATTGCCTCAAAAGTAAATTACGAAACAGGGGGCGTCATTGCAGCGTTCAGCGCTGAAGATCTTCTGGAGATGGTTCCCGAGCTTGCAACTATTTCGAATATAGAAACAGAACTCGTTGCGAACATGATGTCTGAGGATATGCGTACGAGCAACTACAAAAAACTGGCAAAAGCGATCAAAAAACATGCAGAAAGCGGGGCAGATGGAATCATCATCGGCCACGGAACAGATACGCTTGCATATACTGCAGCAGCACTATCATTCATCTTTGAGAGCATCAATATCCCGGTCTTGCTGGTTGGCTCCCAGCGATCTTCAGATCGCGGATCCACTGATTCAGCATCCAACCTTATCTGCGCAGCACACTTTATCACGCAAACAGACTTTGCAGGCGTTGCTGTCTGTATGCATCATACCTCTGACGATAAAACCTGCGCTATTCTCCCCGGGACAAAAACAAGGAAAATGCACACCTCAAGGAGAGATGCCTTTAAGCCCATTAATGCTGATCCCATTGCATTAATAGACTACGAAAAAGGAAAAATAAGCCATCAGGCAAACAACTATCCAAAAAAGCAAAAAGAAAGCAAAATCATCTTAAAAGATAAATTCGACGAGAGTGTGGGGTTGCTCAAAACGCATCCCTTCATGGGTGATAAGATTTTTGAGTTTTTTACCAAAAACTATGACGCTATTATTCTGGAAGCAACAGGACTAGGCCAGGCGCCGACAAACAAAGGGGAAGAGCACCTCAAAAACTACGAACTGCTAAAAAAATACATCCAAAAGGGAGGCATAGTCGCCGTAACTTCACAGTGTATCTATGGCAGGGTCCACCCGGATGTGTACGTAAATCTCAGAAGGCTTGCAAACATCGGCTGCATTTTTTGCGAGGACATGCTTCCCGAAACTGCCCTTATCAAGCTCTCCTGGCTCTTAGGAAACTATGATGCAAAAAAAGCATCAGAGTTGCTAACGCAGGATCTGAGAGGGGAGATTTCTGATCGGTCATTGTATAAGGAAGAATTTATAGGGTAATATTTCTTGAGCATTTTTATTCCTATAAGAATAGAAGAAATAACAATCTTTATATAGGTGTACCTCCGGAAAGGATATTATGACAGCATTTATTCTGAATCTGAGAAAGTTTTTCTTTTGTCTAGCTGTCACTCCATCTATTATGTGGGTCACTCATTATTGAGTGCCGCGTCATAACTTTTTTTTCTTAAAAACCCAAAAGGTGATGAACGTGAGCTACAAAACAACCTATAAAGAAACGAAGCGATTGGTTTTGGTAGATTTCAATGACCAGGGCCAGGAGTTATCAGATAAGTAAAATGAACACCGACGAAAACACAAATCAGGGACCCTTTCTGAGTCTGCTCAGAATGATTTGGTTCAGAATGAGAGAGAAGACTCTGCTACTGCACCTGAGTCCGTTTTGTCTAATCAGCCATCCTGTTTTTTGTCCGAAAGTACCCTTTCCCACCCATTACCTAGCTTCAGCTAGAATTCCTGCTCTTTCTTGCGCGAAATGTTTAAATAAAGACCTCAGTTCTAAAATAGTGGTATAGCAATCAAGGTATAATTGCAACAACAATAACGGCAGGCATCCTCAAAAATCAGAGATTTTTGGGACCCTGAAAATCTTTGATTTTCATGGAAACGGTTTTGCTTAGATATGTCAGAAAGCAACAGACTATTCTGTTTCGCTTTCTGAGCATGCTAGAAATCTTCGATTTCTATCACTAAGCAATTTGCGCCATTGTTGTTGCTTACATTAAAACAGATTCACTTCAAAATGTCATCAAACTACCAAAATATCGGCTTTAAGTGCGGACTAGAAATCCATCAGCAACTAGAGGGAAGAAAACTCTTCTGCAATTGCCCTACGATCAACAGCAGAAAAGAAGCTGATATAAAAATACAAAGAAAATTGCGGGCACTGGCAGGAGAAACCGGAGAAGTTGATATCGCAGCATCCTACGAAGAGAAGAAGCAAAAATACTTCCTTTATGAAGGAAATAGCGAAGATACCTGCTTGGTGGAAATAGATGAAGAGCCAATTCACGAAGTAAGTCAGCAAGCCCTAAAAGCTGCACTAACTATTTCTCTATTACTCAATGCAAAGCTTGTTGATGAGATTCAGTTTATGAGAAAAACAGTAGTGGATGGATCAAATGTGTCAGGATTTCAGAGAACAGCGCTAGTCGCACAAGACGGATACGTGGAAACATCCAAAGGAAAAGTAGGGATTCCATCCATTTGTCTTGAAGAAGAAGCAGCCCAAAAGCTGGAAGATACGAAGGATTATGTTAAGTACAAGCTCGATCGCTTAGGAATTCCCTTAATTGAAATCGGAACCGATGCAACCATTCAGGACCCTGAGCATGCAAAGGAAGTAGCTGAAAAGCTCGGCATGATCCTGCGTTCAGTTCCAGAAGTAAAAAGAGGCCTCGGCACAATCAGACAAGATGTAAATGTATCTATTACAGGTCATCCGCGAGTAGAAATCAAAGGGTTCCAGGAATTGAAGTCTATTCAGAAAACTATTGAAAACGAAATAAAGAGACAGGAAAAAGAAAAAACTAAGGATCCAAAGCCGCATGTAAGAAAGGCCAATGCAGATTTCTCAACAACGTTTTTGCGGCCTATGCCAGGAGCAGCAAGGATGTACGTAGAAACAGATGCAAGAACAATCAAGATAACTAAACAAACCGTTGATACCATTAAACTTCCGGAATTAATCGAAGGAAAAGCGAAAAAGCTTGAAAAAGCAGGGCTTGATAAAGATCTTGCAGCAAAGATTGCAAGCAGCGGAAAGCAGGAATACTTCCTAAAGCTCTTTGAATCACTGAAAAATCTCAAGCCATCCTTTATAGTGGACACGTTCTCATCTATTCCAAAAGAACTTCAAAAAACCGAAAAGATCACTGCAGATCAAATCAAAGAAAAAGACATTGAAAAAGCTCTTGAACTAGTAAATAAGGGAACGCTGCCTAAGAATAATCTTGCGGCAGCAGTAGCAGACATGGCAAAGGGATCCTTTGATCCAAAAAAATACCAGGGCGCAAGCAGTGATGATCTCAAAAAAGAGATTGAAAACATTATCAAGGAAAAGCCCGGACTCAACCCGGGAGCGTACATGGGCTTAATCATGGCTAAGTTCAAAGGAAAAGTCGATGGCGCGCAGGCTATGAAGATTCTCAAGGAATTACTCTAAGGGAAGCCAGGTAAACGTCTTATGGGTCTTATAGTACATAAGAATATCAAAATCTTTAATATTTGAAAACTTCATTCTCATCTCTTCAATAATATTTCTCAGATGGTGAATATCTTTGACAATAAATTCAGGATCAGTATCATAGCCTCCAATGGTTTCGTTATGATACATGGTATAAGGATTTTCTATCAAATACCGCAATAGCATATCCCGATCACTGGGTTTAGAATTTTTCAATCTGAATCCTACTTTATACCATTCCAGGCCCATCGCATCGTTGTTGAGCATAACCCGAAAACCAAGAATAATTTTACGCTCAACAAGTCTTTTAATCCGATACGACACAATGTGGGCACCAATCCCTAGCCTATTTGCTATTTTATACACTGCCTTTCTACCATCCCTTATTAAATCTTTGAGGATTTCGGAGTCAACCTTATCTATACTCTCTTGTGTTGTAGCCCCAATGGTAACATAGGGTCTTTTTTTTATGTTTTCTCCTGTAAGGAAAGTTCTTCTGAACTGATACATAGTAGTAAAGATGCTGATATCCTTCGATCCAATAGAAAGCCCAAACGAATTGAGAACTTCTCTTTCAAATGCTTTGAACTCATTTCCACTCTTAAAATATGCACCTAGTACTAAATCATATTTTCCGCTCACACTAAAAACCCAGCCAACATTAGGGTTTGCCGTTAAAAACGAGATGAGTTCTTTTTCGGTTTGCACACTCGAGTTTTCCAGTCTCAAATACACTCGATAAAGAGTAAAGCCAAGTTTGTACATATCCACTTCAGTAAAATAACCGGTAATGACTCCAAGTTCCTCAAGTCGATTGACTCTATAGCGAACAGAATTCTTATCCAGTCCTACGTTTCTCCCAATCTGAGAATAGCTTGATCTGGCATCTACGTCCAGCTCATAGAGAATTCTATAGTCTTTCTTGTCTAGCTTGATGGATTTTCGGCTCATATGGAAATCAAATCTAGAATTTATTAAAAATTTTTCTATTTTTAGATGAAAAAAGCATAAAATCTTTAATATATCCAAAAATCATTCTTCTCCTATGAAAATTGATATGGCGCTTTCCTTTGCGATCAATCCACAAGATTATGATGCAACCAGGCCATCCTATCCACAAAGCTTCACCAAGCACATTAAGGGTTTGCTGAATAACGGGTCAGAAATTTTGGATGTAGGTTCCGGGACAGGAAAAGCTTGTGAAAAGCTTGCACATTCCTCATGTACCATCAATGCCTTAGATCCATCAATGGAACTGTTAACTATTCTCGAATCAAAAAATCTTGAAAATACTTCCTGCATATGCGGAACATTCGAAGAATCAGAGCTTCCAGCAAACGCATACGATGTCATCCTCTTTGGCCAATCATTTCACTGGATCAATGACAGAATAGTGT
The DNA here is from genome assembly GCA_028279765.1 of Candidatus Nanoarchaeia archaeon. Lineage (GTDB taxonomy): Archaea > Nanobdellota > Nanobdellia > Woesearchaeales > WJIZ01 > JANQND01. The sequence goes on from JANQND010000018.1 coordinate 44,475, forward strand.
ATAACAAATCAAAGAGAATTCTGAAAGATAAGGGATATCTTTGCCTGCTATGGTACAATTTTTGCTCTGAGTTGCCATCCATAATGCATCGAATTAGAACAATCCTGGAAAAACACTGCTCGCTATTCCACGATGACCCATTCAATAACTTTGTTGACTTGCGTAATCACGACAAGAAAATAAGAGAGCAATTTCAGGTAAACAACTTGGCATTGAAACAGAAAATGGCTTTGACTGTCAATAGTCAGTATGAGAGAGAGAATTTAATAACACTGATAAGCACTTTTTCCTATGTTAAAATGCTGCCTCAAAAGCAGCAGCAAGAACTATTCAAAACGCTTAGGCAAGAATTACCAAAGAACACCGTCACTATCCCACAGGAATATGTCATGTACATCGTACAAAAAGAGAGTGCTCCTATTTCCGACGTTTAGGGTAAGATAACCGAATTCTCTGACCCACAACCTTTATAAATTCTCTATCAACTCATGAAATCCAGTTAATGAGTTAAGAAATCAATCTATTATCGAACGAGGGGATTAAAAAATGTCAGAAAAATTTGTGTATGATTTTGAAGAAGGGAGTGCTGATATGAAGTTTGTGCTGGGAGGCAAGGGTGCTAACCTGGCAGAAATGACTAATTTAGGCGTACCTGTACCGCCAGGATTTATTGTATCCATTAAGGCCTGTAATGATTATTATAAGGATGGTCAAAACAAGATTTCAGAGGAAATTGAGAAGGAATACTTGGGCCACCTCAAAAAGCTTGAAGAAAAAATGGGGAAAACCCTCGGTGATGAGAAGGACCCTCTTCTGGTTTCCGTACGGTCTGGAGCAGCAATTTCCATGCCTGGTATGATGGACACCGTTCTCAACCTGGGCCTTAATGACAAATCTGTTCTTGGACTTACAGAGAAAACATCCAATGAACGGTTTGCCTACGATGCCTATAGACGATTCATTCAGATGTTCGGAAATGTAGTCATGAACATCGAGGGATCCGAGTTCGAAGAGCTCCTCTCTGAGGAGAAAAAAGCAAGAGGAGCGGAGCAGGATACTGATCTGACTGCTGACGATCTTAAAGAATTAGTAGAGAAGTATAAAGCATTAGTCAAAGAGAAAAAAGGAATGGATTTCCCTCAGGATCCTCTTGCCCAACTCAAAATGGGTATTGAGGCAGTCTTCGGTTCTTGGAACAACGATCGGGCAAACCTCTACCGAAAACTCAACCACGTTCCTAAAGAAATCAACGGAACAGCAGTAAACGTGCAATCCATGGTCTACGGAAACAAGGGTGAGACTTCTGGAACCGGTGTATGTTTTTCACGAAATCCATCAACCGGTGAGAATAAGTTTTATGGTGAATACTTAATGAACGCTCAGGGAGAAGATGTTGTCGCAGGCGTGCGAACACCGAAGGAAATTGAAACTCTGGAAAACCAAAACAAGGAAGCCTACGACGAGCTGGTATCCATTAAAAACAATCTGGAAAAGCACTATAAGGACATGCAGGATATGGAATTCACCATTGAAGAAGGCAAGCTCTACATGCTGCAAACCAGAAACGGAAAAAGAACCGCAGCAGCAGCAGTACGAATCGCATCAGAGATGGTTGAAGAAGGACTGCTGGATGAAAAAGGAGCACTCCTGAAAGTCGATGCAAATCAACTCGACCAATTACTACACAAACAGCTTGACCCGGAAGCAAAAAAGCAGGCAACGGTTCTTGCAAAAGGTCTTCCAGCATCACCTGGCGGCGCTGTAGGAAAATGCTGCTTTGATGCCAAGGAAGCACACGATCGAGCAGAAAACGGTGAGAAAGTAATTCTTATTCGAGTAGAGACTTCTCCTGAAGATCTCATAGGAATGAACGCAGCACAGGGAATCCTGACTGCAAGGGGAGGAATGACCTCTCATGCCGCAGTTGTTGCACGGGGTATGGGCAAGTGCTGCGTTGCAGGCTGCCACGAAGTCTCTATTGATGAGAAAGCAAAAACCATGACCGTAAGCGGAAAAACCTTTGGCGAGAATGACTTTGTCACACTCGATGGTGCTACCGGTGAAGTCATAGAAGGCGAAGTAGGGGTAACTGATCCGGAACTTTCTGGAAGCTTCGCAACGATCATGGAATGGGCAGACAAGTACAGAAAACTGCTTGTAAAAACCAATGCAGACACTCCGCATGACTCAGAAGTTGCCATTAAGTTCGGAGCAGAGGGAATCGGATTATGCCGAACAGAGCATATGTTCTTTGAAGAATCCCGTATCAAAGCAGTTCGGGAAATGATTGTAGCAAAAGATCTTGAAGGACGCAAAGCAGCACTCGATAAAATTGAGCCATTCCAGCAAAAAGATTTCGAAGAACTCTTCAAAATAATGGGAGATCGGCCGGTTATTATTCGATTGCTTGACCCACCGCTTCACGAGTTCCTCCCAAAAGAAGAAGAGGATATTAAAGGTGTCGCATCCGAGATAGGCGTTTCTGCCGATGAACTCAAAGGAATCATTGCCTCACTGCATGAATTCAACCCTATGCTTGGATTTAGGGGTTGCAGGCTAGGAGTAAAATATCCTGAAATCAATGCCATGCAGGCACGCGCGATCTTTAAGGCTGCCCAGTCAGTTCCAGGGTGCAAACCGTGGATTGAGGTTCCGCTTGCAGGCCACGTACGTGAATACAAAATGATAAAGGACATCATTTTGCAGACTGCAAAAGAGCTTGACGTAGGTGATAAAGTAGACTACAAGATCGGCTCCATGATTGAAGTGCCGCGAGCTGCTATGACAGCAGATGAATTTGCCGCTGACTGCGATTTCATGAGCTTTGGTACAAATGATTTAACCCAGATGGGCTGCGGATTCTCTCGTGATGACGCAGGATCATTCCTTGACCAATATGTGGACAAAGGAATCTATGATCGTGATCCATTCCAGAGCATCGATCAGCAGGGAATAGGAAAGCTGATGCAGTATGCCGTGGATCTGGCTAAAAAAGCAAACCCAGATATTCACATTGGTATCTGCGGAGAGCACGGCGGCGATCCGGCATCAGTGGAGTTCTGCCATAAAATCGGATTGCACGAAGTATCCTGCTCACCGTTCAGGGTCCCGATCGCACGATTGGCAGCAGCACATGCTGCAATCAAGGACGATAAATAAGTATTGAAAGTCTCTTACGAGATTCTCAATCACAAAAATTTCTTTATTTTTTATTATCCTATTTTTTCTTTTTAGGATAAATTATATATAGACAAAAAAATTAGTAAATGCATGAAGATTCCACAAGTGGATCATAAAGATACATGCATAACTTCTCTTTTCTCAGGACAGACATTTAAATATCGAGGTTTTGATTTTACTATTTTGGCTGTCGTTGATTCACAGATTGAACAAGGGGTTCCCTCTGTCCAAATAAATTACCAATACCATGGAGCAAAGCACCATCTCCTCTATAAGTTCAATAGGCCAAAAGGAAAACTGCTCTACATCCTTGATCATACTTTACACAGGATTGTGCCTTATCAAACAACTAAAGATCCACTTCTCAATGATCCTTCTTCCTTTTTTGATTTCATTGAAGTAACCAGCCAACAGAAGTACGATCGCCACATAGGTAACCTCGAATAGAATAGTGGCTAATAAACGCGCCTGGGAGGATTTGAACCCCCGGCCTAATGCTTACTTCTAAAACAGTTGTTTAATAGGAGGCATTCGCTCTATCCAAGCTGAGCTACAGGCGCACAGTAGGTGATATTCAGATTCGTCTTTTAAACCTTACGCTGTACTTTTTCAGAATAGATTAATAGTAGGCAACAACAATGGCGCGAATGGACGAAGCATCTGAGTCCAAGGTTTTGCAAGGCAAAATCGTTTCGCCAGCCAACGTTGTTGTTGCATATTCATAGTATTTCTAAAATTATAGCCAACCTTTTTAAGAAACAATCTACTCTTTTCACTCCATGTACAAACTCAAAGATAAACCAGAAGATTTCATCGTAAAGGAAATAAGTCAAATCCAAACCAAAGAATCAGGAGAATTCGCTATCTGCAAGCTAATAAAAAAAAACTACACAACGCAAAGAGCAATTGAGCATATAGCAAAAAAACTACACATCCCTCTAAAGCACATCGGTTTTGCGGGAACAAAGGACAAGAACGCGCTAACAGAGCAATACATCTCCATAAAAAAAATAAGAAAACAAAAAATCGAGAATCTTTCTCTTCAAGATATCACTATAGAATTCTTAGGATACACAGACGAGCCGATCTATTTAGGAAATTTACAAGGTAATCAATTCATCATAACAGTGAGGAACATAGGCCAAGATCAAATAAAGCAACTAGAAAAAAGAATAACTACCAAGCAAATCATGCCAAACTACTTCGGAGAGCAGCGATTCTCAACAAAAAACGCACAAATAGGCAAAGCAATCATAAAAAAAGACGAAAAACAGGCAGTCAAATTAATTCTAGAGTCAGATTCAGACTACAAAGAAGCAATCCTCAAACACCAAAACAGCCCGGTAACTGCGCTGCAATCGATACCGACAAAAGTCCTGCAATTCTATACTCACGCCTATCAAAGCCTGATATGGAATAAAACACTTTCAGGGTATAAAGGAAAAAACACTGAAATACCGTTAATCGGCTTTGGAACAGAAGTAGAAAACAGCAAAATAGATACGATCATTGAAGAAATCATGGCTGAAGAAAACCTTCACTTCAGGGATTTCATCAACAGAAAACTTCCCCAATTAAGCCTGGAAGGATCCGAAAGAGTAGCACATGTAGAAATAATGAAACTTGAAATCACAAACAAAACAGAAAACACAATCACCTTAGAATTTCAGCTTCCCAAAGCATCCTATGCAACCGTAGCTATCGCGTACTTATTTGACTGCCTCGATACAACGCTCGCAGACTTCATCTAGCATGGCATCAGCATCCACATCTATTAAGAGGCCAATATCCCGATAATACTGGTTCAACCGCGCAGTCTTGTCCTTATATACTTCGCAGCGGTGCCGGATGACATCAGGAACATCATCATCACGCTTCATCAATGCACTGCCACACTTATCACAAGTACCTTCCTTCTCCGGTGGCATGGTAACCAGATTATAGATTTCTCCACAGTTTTTGCAGGATCTTCGGCCAAGAATACGATTAGCAAGAATCTCTGGATCAACAACTAAATTAATCACTTTGTCAAGCTTGATCCCCATCTCCTCAAGAGCCTTTGCCTGCTCAGGGGTTCGGGGGTATCCATCCAGAATGAACCCTTTTTGACAATCATCCTTCGAAAGCCTCTCCTTCATGAGGCCATTCATTACCTCATCTGGAACAAGCTCGCCCTTGTCCACATATTCCTTTGCCTTCTTTCCATACTCATAGCCCAGATGATAAGCAGCACGCAGGAGTTCTCCTGAACCTACATGAATAATATCAAATTTCTTGAGAAGTTTTCGCGAAACACTGCCCTTCCCTACGCAAGGAGGGCCCAATAACAACAATTTCATCCTACGTACCGTATTTCTTCACTATGGGTAGATTCCTCATCCCAAGAATCAATAGCGCTCTGAACAATAGAGCGAATATCGGCTTTTAATGCTTTCCATTTCTGCAGTGTATTTTTGAGAAATAATACCTCATTATCCTCTAAATCAACCAATAGGTAATTCCGCTCAATCAACATGAGTTCGCGATAGAGCATTTGAATAGTATCCTTATTTTTCTCCGTAAGGGTCTTTATCTCCATGAGCACTGCATATGATGACCCATCCGGCTGAATGTAATCTTCAAGGAATTTTCTGTATTTCTCAATCTTTTCTACCACACGCTCAAGAATGTGAAACAAGAACCGATCATCAATATCTTCAATATGAAACTCAGTATTCACTTCATCAAAAGAAGGAAGCCCATGTTCTCTCGCCATCCCCTCATAAAATGCTCTGCAATCCATGATAAATAGGAGTGCTAAGTATTTTATAAAGGTTATTACCTTGCTTTCTTGACAATCTTCCACTCATACCGTTTGTCATAGTGCTCAATAATCTTGACTACTAGGTCATTAACATTAAGGATGTCCTCTCCAATAGCATCCGTTAAATGCCTCACTTTATTATAGAGATTCAGGATTTTTTCTCTATAAATCTTCTGAGCAGCGAGTTCACCTTGAAGAATAGGATCACTATCTTTATCTTCCTCCTGTTTACTTGGCTCATCTCCGAAAGAGAGATCATTATAGACCAGTATAACTGCCTTATCTAACCTGTCTGTGGCTCTTTTACCAGGCAACATGAATCCATTGATTACACTATTCTCGCTCTCATCATAGATATCTATCGATAGCGTTTCTCCACAGTAAGAAATCTCCTTATACTTTAAGCCAATATAGTGCAATAATGTTTGAGTAAGCTCAGCGGTTATAGGGAATTCATACTGGCTGCTAGCACTCATTTGATAAATGTAAGAGAGCCACGAACTACTATTGATGATACCTTCTCTTGTAGTATATCTACTATCCTGAAGGCGTGCTGCTTTCTCAACAACCAAATCAAGGTTATCAAGCATTTGTTGCTCCGATTGTCCTTCCATTTTCTTTACTCACCTTTTCCATACTATACTCTCTACTCTAGTTATTGGGTGCGATCTTAGAACTAAATCAAGATCACGTTTAGCAAATAATAATAAGTAACAGAGTAGAAACTAGCATCATCTTTGCCTTAGACAAACATTCTGCTCTCATGATAAGAAAAATGGAACAACTACTTTTTATAGTTTTCTTTTTTAAGAAAGGAGCCCCCGGCGAGAGTTGAACTCGCGACCTGCTGATTTCTAAAGGATTTTTGCTTTTCGTAAGGTCCGTGGGATTTTTGAGAAATCCCACTTGAACGCTTTTTACGAGATTTTTCGCAAAAATCTCTTACAAGTCAGCCGCTATAGCCACTAAGCCACGGGGGCGTGAGCATGATTCATGCAACAATAGATGCCATGGGGTATTCAGCGAAGCGGAATAGCCTTTCGTGCTCTTTGCCGAGGCACTTAGAAACGCAATTGCGTTTCTGGTGTGCTCAGAGACTGATAAGTCTCCGACAATTTCGAAAATGCTCTGACACTAAGCCACGAGGGCATCTCCCTCTAAGAACTAGAACTCACTTTAAAAAGATTATTGCTAGAACTGTCCTTCCATTCCATACAATTTGGGATGGAATGGCTCGGGAACAGGGATGAAATTACGCAGGTTAAGATACGATTTCACCACACCCTGAAATCGATAGGCTTCCCGCCATAATTCCTTTTCAAGCTTTACCAACTCTGCATCAATAATACGCTCCTCATAAATGTCCTGAAAATGCTTGAGCAGCCAGTGGCTCGACCATTTCTCAGCATCAGCAGTACGAACAATCTTTGGCCTGAAGAATAATTCTAATTCTCCTTTATTCACTTTTAATTTTTTTCCTTGATGCATAATTTCAATATCCTGAAGATACATTACATGAAAATCAACATCCATATGAAACGTGTAATATCCTTGATATTTGAGATAAGGGTTCTTGCGCAGTCGCCACCACACCCACAGCTCCTTTCCCCCCTTGTGAAGAGCTTTTTGATGGAATCGCTCCATGTAGAGTTTCTCGATATCAGCATGGGAACTTGATGGTTGCTCCTTAGGTCCTCCTGCGCCGTACCAATTCTCATCCGTTAAATACTCATGCATCATCACATACAAATTCTTCAGATGAAACACATCACTATACTTGACTCTGAATTCCGGCACATCTCTGATAACGGTAGCCATAGTATGATTTCTCTTTTTGTTCTATTTAAAGGTTTTTATGAGAAGGATCCATAAGAAACCCTTTTATACTCTCCGCAAATCCGATCAACCATGTTAATAGGAGTAGTCGGAAAGCCAAACGTAGGAAAAAGCACGTTCTTCAAAGCAGCAACCCTGGCAGAGGTAGAGATAGCAAACTATCCCTTCGCAACTATTAAACCAAACAGCGGTGTTGCATATGTGCAGACAGAGTGCGCATGCAAATTCTTCAATCAGCAATGCAATCCTAGAGAAGGATTTTGCACGAACCATAAACGATTCATTCCTGTCCAAATGATTGATGTAGCAGGCTTAGTACCCGGAGCACATGAAGGAAAAGGTATGGGAAATCAATTCCTCGATGATCTCAGGCAGGCAGATGCGCTTATCCATATCATTGATGTCTCAGGTTCAGTCAACGAAAAAGGAGAGCCCGTACAAACAGGGGAATACGATCCTGCAAATGACATCACATTTCTCGAAGAAGAGCTTGACTTTTGGATTCTCAGACTCATCAAAAAAGGCTGGGATAAATTCTCCAGAACAATCCAGCAGTCGCACGGTGAGATTCACAAAGCACTTGCAAGTCATCTCTCAGGACTAGGAGTAGAAGAGGACACGGTAATTGAAGCACTAAAAACACTCAACCTTGCAGAAAAACCACTCACCGAATGGACAGAAGATGACTTAACGAACACGTCATCATACATTCGAAAAAAAACAAAACCCATGATAATTGCCTGCAATAAAATAGACAACAAAGGAGCGAAGGAAAATTTCGAAAAATTAAAACAGCAGTTCCCTGACCACTTGCTCATTCCCTGCAGTGCAGAGTCAGAACTTGCATTAAAAGAAGCAGCAAAGCACGATATCCTCACATATATCCCAGGTGAAAGCTCATTCGAAATAAAAGATCAAAGCAAGCTCTCAGAAAAACAAACAGCAGCACTAAACTTCATCAAAGAAAACATAGTGGATAAATATCAATCAACAGGAGTACAGGAAATCGTTGATAAATCAGTCTTCGAATTACTCAAATACATCGCAATCTTTCCCGGAGGAGTAAATCGTTTAGCAGATCAGGACGGAAATGTGCTGCCGGACTGCTTCCTGCTCAAACCAAACTCCACTGCACTGGACTTTGCCTTTAGGCTCCACACTGATTTTGGCAATAAATTCATCAGAGCAGTCAATGTCAAAACAAAAACAACCGTAGGAAAAGACTATGCGCTCCAAAATGGTGATGTCATAGAAATCGTTGCAGACAAATAAAAGCTATTTCTTCCCGCGAAGTGCCTTGAAGCTCTCCACTACATCAATCATATACTTTCCTTCCTGCAATTTAAAGATCAGCGGCTCATCCTTAAACAAACTCACCAAATCCAACTCATATTGTCCGGGCTTAAGGACACGAATCGACTCAAAATCAAGAACAACAGGCTTATCCTTATCAATTTCAGATCCTACCAGATCAAAAACATCTTTCTCAATCTGAACTTTTTCATCCTTGGAAAGTTTAATGCTCTTTGCGGTCTCTTTAGCTTGCTCTAGCTTCTCTTTCTTAATATAGAAAAAAAGCTTTCCACCGCATTTACAGCCCTTTAAAATCTCTGTTGCCCCGTCCTCATAGAAGGTATTACAACGAACGCATTGGTGTGGCATGGGATAAAAACCTCAAAGAGCAGCCGCCCTATTTCTTTTTTCCGCTTTTCTTCTTTGTAGCGGGTGATT
>JANQND010000030.1 GCA_028279765.1 Candidatus Nanoarchaeia archaeon
AAAAACTTTGTTCTTTAGATATCATTCATAGTCGCATTATCGACGATAAATATTGGAGGTGAGCAAAATCGCAGCAAAAAAGAAGAAAAAAGCAGCTAAGAAAAAGAAAGCAGTAAAGAAGAAGAAAAAAGCTGTTAAAAAGAAAAAAAAGAAAGCTACGAAGAAAAAAGCAGCTAAAAAGAAAAAGAAGAGATAAGCTCTTCTTTTATTTTTTTCTTATTTTATTTCTTTTTCTTTTATCCCATAAATGAAGATGTATTTCCAGGCAAATCCTTGTTTTCTCACGACGGACACATTGAATCCTGATTCAGAAAAAATATTCTTTATCCGCTGATCTGAATTGAGCCATTCAACATTAGGAATAATATCAAAAAATTTATCATAATCCACAAAACATATTTTGCTTCCTTTCTTGAGTTTCTGGTTCATTTCTTTAAGAACGTTGCCTACGTTCTGCAGGTACCCAAGGCTTCCTATAGAAACAATCATATGAATATTGGGGACTTTCGGATGAACACGAACAGTGTGAAAAGGATCATGCAAGACTTCAATATGATTATGCCCGTTTTTTACTGCACGCCTCCTGGTAATAAATACTTCTCGCTTAGAAATGTTTGTTGCCCAGATTTTGCCATCAGGTCCTACTTCCTCTGCAAGATGCATGGTGAGTGTTCCGACGCTGCATCCAAACTCGAGTACTGTTTTTCCTTTAATGTTTCCAAGCAGGTGAATAATCTGGCGTCGCACAGACAACGGAAGAGCGAATCGCTCAAAAAGAAGAGTAAAATATGCAAGTGCATCGTCAACAAATCGAATGGCCTTGGGATTATGATACATCTCAAGGAGCAGGTAAAGGGGAAGCCCCATCAGGATAAACGAAATTCCCAGGCTCAGTGTAGTAAGTGCGCTTTCAGTAAGGGCAAGCCACAAAATTAAGAGCACAAGAAAAATACCTACGATAACAATCGGGCCGACCTTCCCGAGGGGGGCATGAAAGTATCGTTTTGCGTTAGGCATTTTGTAGCGAAGGACAACCACGCTGACCATCACGCAGGAATAAAGAATCAGGAGTAGCGGGACAAGAAGATGAAGCAAAGTAACATAAGACCCTACTCCAATCAATACAAAAGCAATAGAGAGAATAGTCTGCAGGACAATAGCGTAGTGCGGCGTGTGATATTTTGGATGAATACGGTCAAACTGGGAAACAAAAAGCTTATCCTTAGCCATTGCGAGAATAAGGCGTGGGGCAGAGACAACCCAGTCAGCAACAGAGCCAATAATCGATAAATAGACAAGCAAAGTAAACACCGTTACGCCAATAGCACCATAATGAGTGTCGGCAAGAAACAGTAATGGGCTTGATGAATTGGCAAAGCCTTCCCAGCCTGCTCCACCCATAGCAGTGAGTACAAAACCAAATGAAATGATTGCAATGATAATCGTTGCCAGAACCAGTGCCTTTGGCATAACTTTGTGACCATTCTTCGTCTCTCCGGCCAGAAAAGTTGGCGATTCCCATCCGAAGAATGTTTCAGCGATAAAGAAAATCGCAACAAGGATCATAATCTTTGGCTGAATAAAAAAAGGAATAAGCCGGGAAGGATCAAAAGAGAGAAGCCCGGGAACCATTAGGCCAGCCAAGGTAAAAAGAGTGATAAAAGAAAACACGACCAGCATAGTTGCACTGGTCTTCATTCCTCTGTATGCGATAAAATTGAAAACGAGAATAAAAAATATAGAAACAGCAATGATAGCAAGGCTTGCCCGAACTCCCTCAAAAGGGAGAAGATACTGAATAGCACCGATGATAAGCATGGCAAGAGTAATATTTGCCGTAACCAGGGTAAGCCAACCGATCAGAAAAGAAGGGAATTTCCCAAAGGCATGCTTGCAGAACTCATAGATTCCGCCGGAGGTTGGAAACATGGATACCAGCTCTGCAAAACACATAGAGATATAGATAGCAATTACGGAAAGGATAAGCCAGGAGAGAAGGGATGCAGGTCCTGCATATAAGGCTCCAAGAGCAGGCAGGAAAAAGATACCTGTTCCCATAATCGAGTTTATCGTGATTAAGAGAATAGTGCGAAAGCTCAGCACTTTTTTTAGTTCAGCCATACCCAGTGCCTGACGTTCGGATTATATAAAAGATGCGGTTTGGTGAGCAAGGAGAGAAAAAACAGTTATTTCTTTTTCTTTTTTCCTTTATTGGAATTAGTCTTATTCAGCATATACCATGTAGAAACCAGCAAAAGAACAAAAACAATAACACCTAGTAAGAAGAGGTTGATAGTATTCTCCTTTTCGTCCTTTGAAGTAAGCCCGGTAGAATTACCCTCCGGTTCAGAAGTAGATTCATTAGCCACAGCAACTGCAACTTCTTCAACAACCTCCGCCTCTTCAACCTCTTTCTTATCACCAACAATCGCAAAATAAGAAAAACCAGGGATACTAGAAGAATAGTGCACAAAATCTGAGTCTTGCTTTAAACGATTAGCGGCATATCGCTCCCACTCGTCAGTCAGATTATTATAGCGAAGTAGAGCAATAGTTGTTGTGTCAATATCATTGTCTTCTATCCAGAAGAGAGGTATTCGATACTCCACCTGTGCACGAACCACATCCGAGGAAGTAAGCTGTACAGAAGGGGTAATCTCAAAATATTGATACGCTCCCTTTGCTACCGGAATAGAAGAAGGAAGCGCTTTCTTCTCGACAACTACTTCACCTTTAAGGATAAATTTGTCTATGGAAAAAGAAACAGAAGTTACGGCAAGATTTTCTCTTCCTCCTTTGACAGTGTATGTCTCGCCGGATCTCATGGAAACAAACGTAGAGCTCAGCCTATCTGAGCTGTCCGGAGTAGTAAAGCTGCCTCCGCCTCCACCCCCTCCACCGCCGCCTCCGGAAGAAGAGGAGGAACTTGATGGGCAGGAGCCGCAATCAGTAGAGCAGGAGGAACAAGACTCTGCCCCGTTACAGGTGTTGTCTCCGCAATAGGTGGATTGCTCACGAACACCGCTATGAGAGAGGCCGGTAACGTAGTATTGCGTGCTGTTACCTGCAAAAGAGCAGGTATAGTTAGCACTGGTTCCCGGACAGGCAAGCCAGGCCTCACCGCTGGCAGTGCAGTCTGCAGAGATATCGTCAATAGAATTAATTTCCTTGTCCTCGATACAAATACCGGTGCCGTTAAGCCTGCGATCTAAAAAAACATTTTTTGTGGTGTTCTGCGCAGCAAGGTTAAGTCCTCTAATCAAGAGAGAGCTATTTGAGGAGTTAGTAGTATGCCTGATAATAGTAAGGTTATAGAGGTCAAGTATATTCGTCGCATTAAAGGTCCAGTTAAACTCAATGACAGTAACGTTTTCGGAAGAGACATTGACCAAAAGAGTAGTATTAAACACTTGAGACAGATTAAGAGACCCATTGAGAAAAACAGACACATTGCCTATATTTGATGCATTGATGCTGCTCACGTTTCCCAGCAGATAATCTACACTATCATTGAGTCCGTCATTATCATCATCAGTGTCCTTGTAGTCAGGAACAGCATCTCCATCATTATCTATTGCATCAATGATCGTAGCATAGGCAGTGACATAAGAGAGAGATTCAGAATCATTTACAGTTATATTGAGAACATATGTTCCTGAATCATTGATTGTTGTGTTCCAGATAAATGTGCTACCCTCAATACCAAAATTACTGTTATTAATAGTATAGGCCAGAGCATCAGTATCTCCATCGCTGGCATTAACCGTAATATTGAGCTGTTCGGATTCGTTAACGCTGATATTGCTCAGAGGGTCAATTTGCGGAGCTGAGTTACGGATACCAATACTTACATTCGACCATGAACTATAACTCGTGCCATCAAAAAAACGCACACTAAATGTCCAGTTCTGGTTTTTAAAAGTAAAATTAGAATGTACGGTCGAAGTATTCGCAAAAGCCAGGGTAAGAACAGAGTTATTATACCAATGAGTCTCATTAGTAATACTATCAGCATTAACATCTGAAACAGAATAAGAAATGCTAAGGGTTCCATTTGTTCTATTGCGGCTATCAGTAGAATTGATCTGAAGATTGGAAACCTGAGGCGCTTGATTTTGCACATTAGCGAGCCTTGATTCGCTTGCTCCTATATTGCCCGAAGAGTCGTTTCCATAAACCACATAGTCATGTGCGAATCCGACCAGGTAAGAAAGATTGATCCACCAAGAAGATGCCGAGCCATTCAGGGTAGTATTTGTATTATTAATCTGTATCCAGGCACGTTGCAGAACCTCATTCGAAGTAATGTTAACGATCTGGTTCGTTGATACGTAAGAAAGATTAGCAAGCGAAGAATTAGTGAATGTAATAACCGGAGCCAGAGTGTCCAGGTATAGTATGGCCTCATAAGCATCAACCCTTGAATAATTCTTGCCTGAGCTTGACGTATCATCAATAGTAATTCCGCTGGAGATGAGTGCGTTTTCAGCCTCTGTGTGAGTAAGGTTTGTTCCGTTCTGAAGGTGAACAAATTGGCGCATGAGGGCAATAAGGCCGGAAACATGAGGCGCTGCCATTGAGGTTCCTCCTTTTGTGGTAGTTCCGTTGTTGTTATTCGCTGAAACGATTTGAGAGCCCGGAGCGAGGATGTCAAGGATTAATCCTCTGTTTGTGTGGCAAACCATCTTATCTGCAGAGGTGGAAGAGTCCGTACAGGCAGACCATGCGATGCCCCCTACGTTCGCATCATACACACCTCCAACAGGAATCGCACTCTCAACACAGGCAGGAGCACTTATTCCTGCAGTATAAGCATTATTTCCAGAAGAAACAACGACAGAGATATTTTTCGCAGCAGCTGCATTAATAGCAGAAGCAGTTGAATGGGAGTTGCAATATGCATTATTCTGCCCGCTATCACCCAGACTCATACTAATAACAGAAATATTAAGCTGCGAGGAAACATTGGTACACCAGTCAATAGCGCTGATTACGTCGCTAAAGAGCCCATCCCCTGCACTGTCAAGAACTTTAACGGCTACAAGATTTGCCTCATAGGCAAGCCCTCGATAGGTGGAGTGATTTCCTGCAGCAATACCCGCAACATGCGTTCCGTGGCTCTCGTCATCTTCTGCAGTGTTTGCCTCATTGGTACTACCTGCACAGCAGCCGTTGCAAAAGCACTTCTCATCAATGATCCTGCCGGTGAAATAAGGATGATCGGTATCGATTCCGGTATCAATAATACAAATGCTCTGCCCCTTCCCAGTAAGGTTAGTTCCATTGAGTACGATTTCATTTGCTTTCGTGCCGTTTATCAGCGGAATACTTGCATCAAGAGTTGCGTGAACCTCCCTGTCAATAAACACGGCTTTGACCGAAGGATCATTCTCTAAAGCTTCAAGTCCCTGGCCAGACACTTCTGCAGTGAACCCATTGAAACTCGAAAAGGTCCGCTCGATTGCAAGACTTCTCTCTTGCTCGTCTGCTTTGATCTGCTCCTCCGCTGCCTGATGAGAAATTGCTGCCTTTGCATATTGACGAGATCCCTTACTCTCACTAAGAGCCTTTGCAAGAGCTGCCTTAGGCTTTATGTCATCGGTATCCTCTTCCATAACAACAATGACTCGGGCGGTTCCGCTCTGCTCTAATTCTTCAACTATCTGAGCATCAACATGAACTACAGAAGAGTCTGATGCGAACGAGCCGGAGGCTAAGAAAAAAACTAGGCAAAAAAGTACTGAAAAAAATAAAGCCATTCCCCTCGACGCCATAGGGAAAATCAAAAGGAATGTATTTTAAATATCTTTCGACAGGTATACGATAAATGTCATAACTAAGGGCACGTTAGTAGCAAATCTTTGGAGAACTATCAGTACAAAGGATAAAGGAAGTAAAGTTAATATAAAACTAAGGATATGACATAAAACTATGGCTAAAATTTCAATTTTGCAAGTAGAAGATAATGACATAAAAAAAAGAGTAAATTATGCTGAAGTATTGAGAGAGCAAATTGAGCGTCAGGATTGGGAGTATCAAATCACTGACAATCTGAAATCAGCTATGAATAAAATTGATGAGCAAGATTACGACTGTTATGTGCTTGACGGTCAATTTCCTAGTGACTCAAAGGGCGATCCAAACAAGACGAACTTTATAAATTTGTATGAATACATGTCAAATAAAGTCAGTAAGGAAAAAATCGTTGTTTGGTCTAATAGTACGACTGTCCATAACTTCTGCCATAAGAATGGAATTACCTATTTCAGTAAAAAACATATGGTTCCACAAGACTATATCAAAAAAGGAAACAATCCAGTTGTGATCGCTCAAAGAAGAGATGCTGAAGGGATAATAAAAGAAATCCTGCAAAAGCTCTCCTCTATCTTTGCTTCGCCTAAATCCTAGTACCCTTCAAAAATTCAGCCAACCCAGCCAATCCTTCCCTGCTGCATTCCTTCTGCAAGTCCCTTGCCAAAGAAAAAGCTCCGATCATTCAAAAGGCCAGACAAAATTTCCAGCAGGCTTGGTTCATGCTCATAAACGACGATTTCAGCAGTAATATTAAGTTTTTTCTCTATATGCTCAATCGCCTCGCGCTCTCCGCCGAGCTGGTCAATGAGGTTAAGGTTTTTTGCCTCAGATCCAAGATAAAATTCTCCTTGCGCCACATTCTCGATCTGGCTGTTAGTAAGCCTGCGGTTTTTTTGCACAGAATCCTTGAATTCCTGGTGAAGCAGGTCTATCTTTTTCTGAAACAATCGTCTCTCTTCTGCAGTCAGTTGTCGATAAGGAATACCGGCATCCTTGTACTTTCCACCGACTAGTCGCTCATAACTCACATTCCAGTCGTTGAGGAATCCGGAGAAGTCAAGATATGATCCGATTACCCCTATTGAACCGGTAATAGACATTCTGTTTGCAATAATATGGTCTGCTGAAGAAGCAATCCAGTAACCTCCTGAAGTGCCGACCTCTCTAATCCAAGCAACCGTAGTCTTATTTGATCGCTCAAGCGCCTGTGCAATCTCATCCGTTGCTACCGGTGCGCCCCCTGGAGAATTAATTTCTAAAAGGATAGCCTCTATCATAGGATTCGCTGCAGCATCTTCAATATCTGCAACAATAGTAGTAGAGTCAGCAACCGAAGACCCAAAGAAGTCTTCCGTATTATCAGTCATAATTACCCCCTTTACGCTAATCTTTGCCACGTTTCCCTGCTTGAGTTCATCACCTGAAAGGAACACAGAAAGAAGAGCAGAAAAAAGGTATGCCATGATGAACAGAAATATAATCACACCAAGAACAACACCCCAGTTGTTTTTTTTCTTTTGTTTTGCCATAAAAAAGCCTCCGCTTATTAGTTAATCTATAAAGTGTTAGTAATGATAATCCTCAACAGTGCGTGTCCTGGAGAGAATTTCGCTCAATCTCCTGCTATCCTTTGTGAAGATCACGAAGAGTGGATCAAGTATCCACAGCAGGGTAAAAGGAAAAATAAAAAGGAACAACATATTGCGCACCATACAGGACAAAAAGGAAAGTTCTTTTTCCTTGGATTCTACCTTTATGTTAAAGAGCATTTTCCCTACCGTCTGGCCAAGTGAAAATTCAAGGATAACAAAGTAAAGCGAAGCGAGCAATCCAAAAAAGGCAACGACAATAGAGAGCAACGCAGTTAAGTTTGGATTTGCAGCAAAAAATGCGTAGCTGGATTGAAAGTCATTTGAAGGGATAATTCTATTGATGATAGCGCGAAAAGGTGTTCCGATGACAAAGTCCAGAATGATAAGATCAATAACAAAAGCAGCCATTCGCTTCCAAAGCACTGCCGGTCCTTTGAACGTTACGTTTTTCGGAAGATTAAGACCTTTAGCCATGCAGAGAGTTAACAAGTAGTAGTATAAAAATTTAGGGGTTGGTATATTTTGTCCTACAGGGGTTACCTTTATAAATTGACCAGCATTTAAGAAGGGAAATGGCTGCAAAGAAACGTGTATTCAAGAAAAAAAAGCCGCTCACAGAGCAGGAATTAGCTCAGAGAGCGCAAAGTGAGATTTCTCGCATCAAGATGCCCTGGAAGAATCAGAGTTTTGGTATTGTTGATCAGAGACTTGGTGGATCACGCATGAGGGTGCGATGCCTTGATGGCCATACCAGAGTCTGCCGAATTCCAGGCAGGTTAAAACGATCATTATGGGTACGCGAAGGAAACATTGTGATCATCGAACCCTGGGAACTAGGCGGTGAAGATAAGGGTGATGTAGTGTACAAGTATACCAACGCCCAGGCAAATTATCTAAGAAACAAAGGTCATCTCAAAGCATTAGAAGACACAGACGAATTCTAACACGAAATCTTATATAGTATACCCCTATTCTCAATATCATGAAGCTTATTGCACAAGGAGCAGAAGCGAAGCTCTACAAAGACAAGGATGTCCTCATTAAAGAGCGAATCCAAAAATCGTATCGCATTAGCGAAATAGATAATAAGCTCAGAAAATCCAGAACAAGAAGGGAAGCAAAAATTCTCAAAAAGCTCCAGGAACTTCATTTCTCCTCTCCCGAATTGATCAAAACAGATGAAAAAGAAAATATCACTATGCAGTATGTTCAGGGAGAAAAGCTAAGTGCGATATTAGAAAAACAAGACTACCTGTCGCTTATGAAAGAAATCGCGCAAAAAGTTTCCATTCTGCATAACAATGAAATCATCCATGGTGATCTCACCACCAGCAACATATTGCTCGAAAAAGAGATAGTCATTATTGATTTTGGGCTAAGCTTTTTCTCTAAAAGAGTTGAAGACAAAGCAGTTGATCTTCATCTCTTTCGGCAAGCCCTGGAATCCAAGCACCATACCATCTGGGAAGAATGTTTCAGCACATTTCTACAGGAGTACAAGGGAAAAGCAAAAGAGAGCAAAGAGATTCTGGACAGGTTTGAGCAAGTAGAGAACAGGGGAAGGAATAAGAAAAAAAGCTCTTAGCTTCTCCGTTAAAAAAAGAATATTTATAAAGTGTAATTCGCAAAGAGCCTTCTTATGGATGAAAATAAGATCCTGAAATGGATATTTAGCATATTCGCACTCATCTTAATTGGCTTGGAATTTGTTGCACTCGGAATGGATAGCCATTACAAATACGACTTCATTTTTCTGATGATTCTTCTCACGGTCTTATATGCAGTGAGAGAGAAAATTCACCTGCATTGGTCTCATTATCTTGTATTCTCACTGTTTCTTCTGGTGCATGATCTCGGTATGTTTGACCTGTATCGAATGTCTCCGCTGGGAATTGAGTATGATCATTGGGTGCATATCCTCTTTGGGTTTATAGCCGCTCTTATGATCATGCGATTCTATCAGTATTCTGACATGCCTCATAAGAAAGCCGCACCGATTATCGTAATCTTACTCGTGCTTGGCTTCTCTGCTGCTCACGAGCTCTATGAATTTACTGGTGCAATACTTCTTGGTGAGGGCGAGGGAGTACTGTTCATAGGAGCAGGTGACTTAGACGAATGGGATACGCAAAAAGACATGCTCAATAATCTGATTGGAAGTATTATAGGAGTTGTATTCTATGCAGTACTGGAAAATACAGGTGCAAAGCCTGAAAAAAAGCAAGCAGCTGCAAGGAAGAAAAAGAAAAAACCGCGGTAAAGCATTCAGAAAGTTTTATATAATTCTAAAAATATAGCTGCAATATGAATAATGCCCTGCTTATTGTTCTTTCTGTTTCTGGACTTTTGGCACTCTATTGGGTACTCATAGGACAGGCAAAATACAATAAAATGATGCGTGATCATGAAGAACCTCCTCATAAAACTCAATGATTTGGTTGTAGACATTTCTACAAGCAGCAATGGGTCCAAGCGAAAAGCTGCTGAATTTTTCTTAGGAAGGATGCTCAACTCTGAAGAGGATGAAAAGTGTAATTCAGGTACATCGCAAGTCGATCCCATTGATTGCCTGCAGGTATTTCTGGAGAGCAAGCAAGTCTATCTGAGAAGAGAGGCCATCACAAAAAAGTACAATGAGTATTTTGTGGGTAAGGAATTCAGTGGGCTCATAAGTGAGTGCAGGCCGCTGATAAGTAAGAGGCTACTCAGTAAATTATCAAAAGGATATAATCTCTCGTTTCTTGCAGTGATGGACCAGGAGCAGGCATCGTTTCTTGCAAAAAAGTGCAGTATTACCCAAAGGATAATAGCATCAGATTCTGTCTCTCAGGGAATAGAAAATGCAAAAAAATTATTGCCATCGCTGACCTATGTGAGCAATGACAAAAATGAGAAATCTATAGCAACTGAAGTCAATGTTCCATTCATTGGTGTCAACATTGAGGGTCCAGAGATAAAAACCGTCCCATCTCTCGAGGAACTTTAGCTTTGCATAGCCTCAAGCGCTTTCTGCATCAAAGGAAGCACAGCTTCAGCTTCTTCTTTGAGCAACCTGCCAAGCTTTGCAAAACTATATTCGCCCGTGTTCTGGTTGCGGTTTTCCCGTGAGATCTGCATCTTTTTCTCTCCGCCATTATAAGAGAATACACCGACGGTTATCTTTGTCGTCTCGAATTCTACTGTTTCTGCGAAAATTTTTTCATCTAAACTCTTATCAAAAGCCATTATATCACCTGATGTTGTGAAGAGGGATTGTTTTTTAAGTGTTTTGGAGTAAGAGTTTTACCAAACCTATAAAAATAAGCCCGCGATCATCTTCTCCATGCTCAAAGCAATTTTTTTTGATATGGATGGGGTGCTCATCAACTCACAGGATGCCTGGTTTAGCTCTTTCAATGCGATGCTCAAGGAATTCGAGAATAAGAAAATTTCCCGTGAGGAGTTCGAAAAGCACATTTGGGCGCAGGAGTTTAGGAAAACATACAAGAAGTACTTCAAAACTTCCCTCGAAAATCTGGAAAAATTCAGAATCGGTAACCAGGAATCTTTTCTTGATAATCTCAAAGAAATGAGCGGTGCGCAGGCAACGCTTCAAAAGCTCAAAGAGCGCTACAGGCTCGCTGTGGTTTCAAATTCGAAAGTTTCTATTTGCGAATCCATGCTCAAGAAAAATAGTCTATTTGAATATTTTGACTTCATCATGGGGCCAGATAAAGTAAATGCAGGAAAACCCGCACCGGATATGATTCTCAAGGCCCTCCAAGAAATGAACCTGAAAAAAGAAGAAGTGGTCTTTGTTGGCGACACTCAGTGGGACGCAATGGCAGCAAAAGCAGCAGGAATAACCTTCATCGGGTTCGGGATTGATGGGGATAAAAGAGTGGATAGTTTAATTGAATTGATAGATGTATGCAAGTAATTTCTGACAAACTAAGAGAAAGCTTTTCAGATATGCATAACTGTAATACAGAAGAGTAAAAAAGAAAAAATAAGAAATTCTCAGCTATCTACTACTGTCAGACTGCCGCTCAACTTCTAATTTTTTAGAAATCGCAAAAGAATTATTGCTGAGGTTATACGCATTGATAATTTCTTCGGCAAGACACTCTTCAATAGAGCGCTTCTTAGCAAAGGATTTATCATAACTGCCCTGCACCATATTCTTCATCGCAAGATCAAGCCTTCTCTGCGGTGCGCACTCAACAGCTTTTGGGTATCTGGCGCCACCGTATTCAATCGTGATGATCTCTTCGCGCTGAGCTGAATTTTCAAGAGCCTTAACAAAAACAGTGATTGGGTTTTCTTTTGTTCGTTTCTCAATAAGGCCAAGAACGCTCTCCATGATTTTATAAGAATTTCCTGCTTTTCCACTGATGTGACCGGAAGATTTGTGGTGCTTCTTTCCCTTATGGCCAGGCACCATTAATTTGTTGATTAATCGCTCAACAATGAAGATTTTGCTCTTATGGAACCTGCTGCCAGCATAGCGTGCTCCGGTCTTGGGAACAATCTTAGGCTCAACTGAAATATAATTGCGCAGGCCAGGGTCCTCTACCTTAATGCCTGAACAATCCCATCGATTAAATGCTAATATGTCGCTCATTTTCCTGCCTATTTCCTTGCCTTATCTACTTTTCCGGCTCGTAGCGCCTGAAGGCTCTGATCATTTACCTTGATAACCTGCCATCGAATACCCGGCAAATCTCCCTTAGATTTTCCCATAGGGCCGCCAATGCATTCAATGATGACCTCGTCATGCTCGTCTACCAGTTTCGTTGCGCCATCACCAGGAAGGAAAGCTGAGACCTGCTTACCGTTCTTAATAAGCTGCACACGAACTGATTTTCTCATTCCTGAGTTTGGCTGTTTTGCCTCTACCTGAAGTTTTTCAAGGACAAGCCCTTTAGCTTGTGAAGAGCCCTCTAAGGGGTCGGATTTTACCTTCAGGTTAAGGGTTTTTCGAACATAATACTTGTTTTTCCATAAGGAAACTGCCCTTCTCTTAGAAAGCTTGTTTCCTGCGTTTAATCCACTTGGTTTTTTTCCCATTTTCACTTCACAGAGATGCGCATTGCTTTTTAAATCTTACTGTACCACAATATCTGAAATATCAAAATATCGCTGAACCAGGGCGATCGTTCGCTTCAGATTAGTTTTATCCCTGCCGATAAGCAGGCTTTTTGTTTTAGTATCGTGACCCTTAATAATGATGACTGAGCCGTCCTGCGATACATCCAGGCGTTTAAGCGGATATACCACATTCCTGACAAACGCAATCGGATCATCATCATGCTCAATGACCTTCACTTGTTTTTTGAGTGCGCTCTCCACTCTCTTCAGGTTTTGGGCATTTTTCCCGATTGCAAGCCCCATATCTCCTTTATGAACAATGAAAAGAAGAGTATCCTGCGTTATGCAGTCCTTTACCTTGGCTCCTGTTAATGACTCAAATAAAGAGATAAGCTTTATGGTTGAGGCATCGAAAATTATCCTGTTCAATTACTTTTTCACCTTAGCAATAACAGAAGTAGGGAATTGTTTTTTGCAAATAATAGCAAGGTCTTCATTAGTAAGCGCCAGCTCAGAGACCATAACACCACTCAGGGATGCATAATGCATAATATCCTGCTTCATATCTTCAGCTACATTCACTGACAGCCATACCTGGTCTATGTTGTTAGAGCGCAGGTTCTTGATAATGTTCTTCGAACCAATAATATATCCTGATCCTGTTTTTACGAGTTTCTTTAATTCCTGTACTTGTTCATCTGCCATTCAAATCACACTTCTCTCAATTCTTCTCTTTATTTTTTAATTTTAGTAACCAAACTGGGAAGGCCTGTTCCAATAGGTACCGGCTGGTTTATCATTACGTTTTCCACTACAGAATCAAGCGGGTCAACCTCTCCGATCAATGCTGAATTGATAATATGCTTGAGTGGAGTCTCGAATGATGCTTTTGCAAGCACGGATGATTTCTGTGAAACAATACCGTACCGGGTAATTCCCTTCACGATTCCGCTGTTACACATCGTGTCCGCAACGAGCATGATGTGCCGGATATCAACATTCAGTCCCTGATTTTCGATTACGCCGAAAACCTCATTAATAATAGATTGTCGTGCAGCTTCAATCCCGAAAAGGTCAGCGATTTCATAAATGTTATTCGTTACCGTGCGTGATGCATCAACAACATCAAGCTTAAGTACGTCTTTGAGGTTTGATCCTGCAGTGATAATGAGGTATTCATTATCACGCTTGACCGGAAGCACCTGGGTAACTCCCTTGATTCCCTTTAGATGGACTGGTTTTAGCTTTTCTTTTATTTTATAGAGGTCATTGAGGTTTGCATCCTTTGACTTGCTTTTGATAACAAAGGAATCGTCCTGCTGTTTGAGATTATAGCCCTTTGTATATTTCTTGAGAGCATTAGCAACAATTGTATTCGTGATGCCTGCATCCTTCATGATCTGTTTATCCAGCATGATTTCAACGGATAAGTCCACAATATTAATCTGAAACTCAGAAGTGATGTCGTCAAGAGTAGTCTCCTTGATAGACAGTGCAAGTTTCTTAATATCTGTTCCCTGCGAGTGCGGCTTTTTGAGATAGATTTCCATACTTGGTGTCTTGAGTTCTTTCCTTCCATCAAGAATCTCAATAATACGTGGAAGGCCCACTGTAACATTCATCTCTGCAACACCTGCAAAATGAAAGGTATTCAGGGTCATCTGCGTACCCGGCTCACCAATGGATTCTGCAGAAATATTGCCTATACATTCGCCAGGGTCTGCCTTAGACTCATTGTACTCTTTTACTACTTGTTCACAAATCTGCTTAATCTTCGTCTGGCTCGCTTTAGCAGGCATGAATTGCTTAAGGTCAGTGAGGATTTTTTGAGGAAGCTTGCCCTCATATTCTTTGAAAATATCAGCCATCGTGTTTTTCACCTGTTGTGTTCATCAATTATTGTGTATAGTGTTTATCGAATTGCCCTACATCATTGACTTAATGATTCTCTTCACGTTAATCGTTCCTTTTTCGGACTTAGAAACGTCAATACCATCCTCGCCGTACTGGAACTGAACAATTTTTCCGGAGGCATCACGAACCGTATAGTCATACTCAACCTTCAGGTCCTGCATTGCGTTTGCAAGCCTGCGGTAGAGGTAACCGGATTTAGGTGTTCGAAGAGCAGTGTCCATCAGTGAATCCCTTCCGGTCATCGCACCGAAGAAAAATTCTGAAGGGGTAAGGCCGTTTTTGAATCCGTGCGAAATAAATCCCTTCGCAGAAGGAGTCAAGTCGCCGCGCTTAAAGCAGGACAATGTCCTCTGATAGAAGCCCTTCTCAATTCGCTTTCCGCGCAGTGCCTGCTGACCTACGCATGCAGCCATCTGGGCTAAGTTAATCAGGTTTCCGCGCGCGCCGGACACTGCCATAATCATGGTGTGGCTATTCTTATTAGCATACTCTGCAACAAGCTCTCCTGCGCGGTTTCTAGACTTATTCAGAAGCTCAAGAATCTTCAGCTCCAGGGTCTCTGCCTGTGTCTTGCCAGGGAATGTCTCCAGCTTATTTTCTCTGAATTGTGCAATAAGGCCATCGACATCACGCTCTGCAGTGTCAAGCACGTCCTGGATTTTTTCCTTTGCCTCGGAAGGCAGGTCAGTGTCCGAGATAGCAGTAGAGAAGCCGTATCGGAGTAAAACCTCTATTCCCAGCCTAAAGATATTTCCAATAAGCTTCACGGCAAATTCTTTACCGTATTTTTTGTGGATGTTTCGAAGGAGAAGACCGGATCCTTCACCAAGGTTATTCTTATCCATGACTCCCTCAATAAGCTTTCCGTTTGTGATGACAACATCATCACTTCCTTTTTCGTTCTTTGACTTGGAGTGGCCGGTAAAATTGAAATCTTCCGGAAGAAGTGCAGAGAATACTTCTCTTCCTGAAATACGCTCTTTTCGGGAGAGCTTGGAAAAGTCTGTAATGCCTGCTGAATAGAGCAAATCAAAAGCCTCTTCCCTGCTGAATTCAAGTTTACTGGTAAGAATATAGTTTCCGGAAATTGCATCCTGAATACATCCAATAACAGACAAGCCATATCGTGGAGAAATAAGCTGGGTCTGCACTTCCATCAATATCTCTGCCTCAGTTCTTGCCTCCTCAGTCTGAGGAATATGCAGGTTCATTTCGTCCCCATCGAAATCCGCATTATACGGATGGCAAACCGCAGGGTTTAATCGAAGTGTCCTTCCCGGAAGAACTTTGAGCCGATGGCACATCATGGACATTCGGTGCAAAGATGGCTGGCGATTAAAGATTGCAATATCACCATCGAGGAGATGCCGCTCAACAGTGTAGCCGGGCTGAATCTCTTCTAAAGATGCCTCTTTAGTCTCGTCGGTAATTTTTTTCTTTTTGCCGTCAGGCCTGATAATATAGTTTGCTCCGGGATATTTATCCGGCCCGTTCTCAACAAACTTCTTAAGATACGTAATGTTCCATTCATTGACCCGCTCAGGAACAGAAAGTTTCATGGCAATAATCTTTGGTACGCCCACTTCGTTGAGGCTGATCATAGGGTCAGGAGAAATAACCGTTCGTGCAGAAAAATTCGTACGCTTTCCTGCAAGGTTATGCCTGATTCTTCCTTCCTTGCTCTTAATTCTCTCCGTAATGGTCTTGAGCGGCTGGCCTGAACGGTGCCGTGCCGGAGGAAGCTGAGCAACAGCATTATCGAAGAACGTAGTAATGTGATACTGCAGCAGGTCCCACAAGTCCTCTATAATGATTTCCGGTGCACCTGCATTAATATTCTCAAACAATCTCTGATTAATACGAACAATATCACCCAGTTTATGTGTAAGGTCGTCCTCTGATCTCTCGCCGGATTCAAGCGTGATAGATGGTCGCATGGTCACTGGCGGAATAGACATCACCGTAAGAACCATCCACTCTGGCCTGATAAACTTAGGGTTCATACCAAAGAGGAAGACATCCTCATCAGGGATTTTTTCAAGTCGGACTCGCACTTCAATAGGATTGATTCGCTTCTCATTCTCAAGGAAAGTCGTTGGTTTCTCTAGCGAAATTTTGTACTGTTTTGCCTTACAGTGAGGGCATTTATTGACCGTCTTCATGCTGCTGATGATTTTACTCACATGAGCTCGCCGTGCTTCAACACCGGCTTCTTTTTCAATAGCATCAAGTTCAGCCCTTGCCTTATTGATCTTGTTTTCAGGGATAAGAACGCGGCCACAGGAGCGGCAAGTGGACATAAGAAGATTCTGAACAAGATTTACAAATTTAATATGAATTACCGGCCTTGCAAGCTCGATATATCCAAAGTGGCCCGGGCATTCTTTTAGTTTTGATCCGCAAGTCTTACACTTCAGCCCAGGATCAATAACACCAAGACGAATGTCCATTAATCCACCATCAACAGGGTATCCTTCCTTATCATAGAGCTCAGGAGTGACTACCTTTGCTGCCGACATCTTCTTGATCATTTTCGGTGAAAAGATCGAAAACTGGATGCTGCCAATTCTCTTGCTCACCGCAGGTTCAGGCTCACTGATTCTGCCTGAATCATCTTCCGAAGGTACCACTTCAGCTTCAACCGGTTCTTGAACATGTTCTTCTTCTGCCATTTTTTTTCTTGTTGTACTCCCTTATTAATTATATAATTATAATTCCTTCTTCAATCAGTATTTAGACGCCAAAGATAGCTTCGGATAAATTCCTAAACTCTTAAACTCATCAAGGATAAGCTTAAACGCATAACTCATCTCAACCATACTGATCTCTACATTATCGCTGCAGAGCGGACAATAGCTCTTATTTCTGAAATCATCATGGACCGCCAAAAGGCCGCAGGATTCACAGACTGGAACCGCAGTATTGTCAGAGTTGAATCGCTCTTTGAGGAGAAGCGAAGCACCGTGAGCGATGAATGTATCCTTCTCCATCTCTCCCAATCGCAGTCCCCCTTCCTTAGCCCTACCTTCTGTAGGTTGCCGGGTAAGCAGCTGAATAGGCCCGCGTGCACGTGCGTGCAGTTTATTTGTTACCATATGTTTCAGTTTAAGATAATACATGTTTCCAACGAAGATCTTTGCCTCAAGCCTCTCTCCGGTCTCACCATTGTAGAACGTTTCGGTTCCGTTCTCTCTGAAGCCATTATTGAGCAACTCATTACGAAGATCATCCTCTGATTCAGCCTGGAACGTCGTCCCATCAATGGTTCTTCCTGACAGTGCGCCTGTCTTTCCACCCACAAGCTCAATCAGATGCGAGATAGTCATACGAGAAGGAATACCATGCGGAGAGAAAATGAGATCAGGAGTCATGCCCGATGCGGAGAAAGGCATATCAGATGGAGGAACAATCATTCCAACGATACCTTTCTGTCCGTGGCGTGAAGTAAACTTATCTCCTATTTCCGGGACTTTCGTGTCCCTAACCCTTACCTGGATAAGCCTGTTTCCTTCCTCATTTTCCGTAATAAGCACAAAATCAATAACACCCTTTTCTCCGTGGCGAAGTCCCAGGGAACTTTCACGGCGGGTCGCCGTAGCAATGCTGTATTCATCAAGTGAAGAGAGGAATCGGGGAGGAGAGGTTTTTCCTATGATAACATCGCCTTCCTTTACGATCGCCTCAGGATAAATAATTCCGTCCTGCTCTAAGAACCGGTAATCCTTTTCCGTCTTATACCCCTTAACCTCTTTGTCAGGGATAGAAACCTCATCAATCAGTCCGCCTGCATATCGCAACTCTTCTGCAATACTTGGCCTGAAGTACGTGCTTCTTCCCAAGCCCCGGTCAATAGAGCCCTGGTTAAGAATGATAGCGTCTTCCATGTTATAGCCTTTATAGCTCATAACTGCAACAATAATGTTTTGCCCGGCAGGATGCTTATCATAACCCCACACATCGTGCATGATAGTCTGAACAAGGGGCTTCTGCGCATAGTGCAGCACATTAACATCCATGTCAAGACGTACAGGATAGTTCGAAACGTAGAGGCCGACAGCCTGCTTTTGGTTCTTTGATCCTGCGTTAAGACGGGTTGACTGATTGAAATTTCCAAACGGTACCAGGGAACTGCAAAGCCCAAGCATAACAAGAGGAGAAATCTCCACATGAGTATGTTCGGGAGTAAGCTCTTGCGGAGTAAACGCGACAAAGCAGTTTTCCTCTTCGGAGGAATCAATATATTCAATGATACCTTCCTCAACAAGGTCTTTCCACTGTACTTCGTTGCTTTCTATTCTTTTAAGATGATCCTCGGTAAGAAGGGATTTGCCGTCTTTGACAATGATAACCGGCCTTCGTACCCTCCCTTTTTCAGTAGATGCATACACGTTAGTTGTTGCCTCATCATAGAACACATTAACATTAGCTGAAAGGCTCCCCTTTCTGCGCTCTTCTCTGAGTTGATCCACAAACTCCTTAGGATTCTGTGATTCTCCAACCAGTTTGTTATTAAGATATATTTCGCTCATGATTTCACCACAATGATTTCATCCCGTTATTTTTCATCGCCTTGATGACTTCCTCCTCGCCGCTCTGTCCGGAAATCGCAACAAGTAAAGATAAGTTCTTTCGAAGCCCGATATTTGTTCCTTCCGGAGTTTCAATCGGACAGAGTCTTCCTAAATGAGTAGAGTGGAGTGCCCGTGCCTGAAAGTTTTCCTGCGATGCGCTCAGCGGGCTGACAACTCTCTGTAAATGAGACATGGTTTCCAGAAAGTTAAGCCGCTGGATTCGCTGGCAGACACCCTTTCTTCCGCCAACCCAGTTGCCGGTTGCCATAGCAGAGTCTATACGCTGGGTCAGCAGCTTTTCACGAATGATCGCTTTAATTGAAGGGAACTTTCCACGCTTCACAATTCGCTGGAAATTATACAGAAGGTCTCCAACCAGCACCTTGAAGTTCACCCGCAACAGGTCAGAGAGCAAATCTCCGCTCAGTTTCAGTTTCTTGTTCATGTAATGATCCTTATCATCCACTTCAAGCGATCCGCTGGAAACCTGCAGGTATTTTTTAAGGAACTTGCACAGGTTGTATGCCTTATAGATACGGTCTTCTTTTTCAATACCCAAGTGAGGAAGAAGGTATTTATCGAGGATCTCCTGCATACGCTCAACACGGATTTCCTTGGTCTGAGTAATGCCGATTTTTCGTGCGACAAAGTCGATCGCATCTTCTTCCGTCTTAATAGAAACATACTCATAAAGGTTAACGAGCACCTCATCAGATAATGATTCGGCATTGATGAACTTCATGATTTCTTCATCTTTAAGAAGCCCCAATGCTTTTATAATAACAATAATAGGTATTCGCTTTACCCTGGTAAAAGAAAGATAGAAGATTCCGTCGCTCAGTTTTTCGAGAGTGTGGGGGATTTTGAATGAGCCTCGCTCTGAGAAAATCTTTCCGGTGAATTTGCTCGGGCCAACGGTCGCCTTTTCAACCAGAACCCTGTTTGGTGCAAGATCTTCAATATCCACCAGCACCTTTTCTGTACCGTTAATAATGAAATATCCGCCAGGATCATCCGGATCCTCTCCTTTAGCAATGAGTTCTTCCCTGTTCAGTTTAGAGAGGTGACAGTTCTTGCTTTTGAGCATGATGGGCATGTTTCCGATCTGAGTGGTCAGCGTTTCACGCTGCACATCGTTGATATGGGCAGAAACCTCCACATAGATAGGAGCAGAATAGGTAATCTTTCGAAGGCGGGCCTCGCCAGGATAGATATTGCGCTTTGATCCGTCAGCCTCAGTAATTTCTGGCTGTGTTACCCAGATTTTATCGAATCGAATCTTGAAACTGTCAATGTTCTGCGGGATGATGGTCGGCTCAATTACCTTGTTCTCCTCGATAATATCATTGAGTTCGTGGTCAATGAGGCTATTGAAAGATTCAATATCTGAGCCAACGAAACTGTGGTTTTTGAAGTAGTTTTCAATGAGGGTTTTGCTCTGTTTAGACATTTATAACACTCCTGTAAAATATTGATTCGCCCGCTGTTGCGCTCTTTCGAACAATTTTAACAACGTCGCCAGGCTTTAGGTCCAGATCCTTAATTGCAGGATCGTTCTTCTTTATTAATGGAAGATCAAAAACAGAAAGAGAATATTTTTCCAAAATTAGTTTTTTCTCTTTATCGCTCACTTTAGTGTGTTTTGGAACCAAAAGATGATTCTTGATGTCGAATGTTTGTTTTGCCATGTTCTGCTTTCCCCACAATGATCTTGAATGATTATGATGGGCCGTACGAGATTCGAACTCGCGACCCCCTGATTCCCTTCCTCTGAAAGTGATACACTTTCGGATCCGTTAAAAGTCAGGTGCTCTAGCCAGGCTGAGCTAACGGCCCAATGAAATTAAACGCCCTGGCCGGGACTTCCAGCCTGGTGGTGATCCACACAGGATATTGAACCCGGGTCGGAGCCTTTCTATAAGGTTGCATGTCAAACATGCAAGCCCGTTACGACAGGGCTCCATGATAGGCCACTACACTACCAAGGCATTATGGCCGGTTTTCCATTCTGCTAGCTAACTAGTATATCTGTGATAGAGGCTTAGCTAACAGAAAGATTAAGACCATTACTTGGAGTATTTGGACCCTATTTTTAAAGCTTTCTATTTCGAGAACTATATAGGACTATCAAGAGTGCTCTCTCTTATATAATTTTTGGTTTCAGCAATAAATAGAGCTTATTAGAGCTTATAATTTATATAAAGAAAGAAAGAAAGAAAGAAAGAAAGAAAGAAAGAACTGAAGTAGTAGCTCAGCAATGTAACAGATAGTAGAAGATCAGATAGATATAAATAGATGTGAAGGGAGAAAAATCTCATGAAATCAACAACCAATCTCATTATTGTCTCTGTCGTTTGCCTGTTTATAGGATTTATTGCAGGAGCATTCATCAACATGTCTTCTCATATGAGCAAAACAGATGGCCACAGCCATAATCTCCCCCACTCACATCACAATATGCACCATGGGTCCATGGAAGTCTCAGGAGACATTCCCACTGTTGACCTCATTGTCACTGAGGATCCCATGTCAGGCTGGAATTTGCAGATTATAACAGAGAATTTCGTGTTTTCTCCAGAAGATGCCAGCCAGGATCATGTTGAAGGGGAAGGTCATGCTCATTTATATATCGATGGAAACAAGATAACTCGTCTTTATTCAGAATGGTACCATATTCCTGAGCTTACACCAGGAAATCACGATATTGAGGTAACCTTGAACTCAAACAATCATCGAGACCTTACTGTCAGTGATGAAAAGATAGCCGACAGTGAGACAATTACCGTTATTGCACGATAGGGAATTCTTCAAAAGGAAGAGACACTACTTTTTGCCAATAATGCCCCTTTGTGAAAGCTCCATCAGAATTCTCAAGGCAATAGTGGCCACCCCCACAAGAAAAGCAATTAGGCTTGGCGGTGGAAAGATCGGAAAAAAATAAGTCAGCCAATCAATCCAGAAAACCGAAGACTTTATGCCAAAATGGATGAGCCCCAGGACAAGTGCAAGGTGGCCGAGACGAAGTATTCTTCTCCAGATACGGGGTTTCATGCGTTTTCGGATGAAAGAGTGAGAGACAACAGCCATTACCAAAAGAACTAAGCTGGAGGCAAGCGCAAAAAGAAAAGCAGCAATAGTCTCTTGCTGAAAAAAGTAGACAGGGAACGGAAAGCGGTTTTGCAGGAGCAGAATTATCGCTGCGTGCGCCAGTACAAAATAAAAGCCGGTCAGTCCAAGATATTTTCGAAATTCCAAGTAATGCAGAAGCTTAGGAAAAAAATAGGAGTAGCTCGCAAGCCCCATGCTCAGCGAAATAAGAACAACTGATGCATTAGCAAAAATTTTATTGAAGATATAGAGATCGCCTTTTTGATAAAATGCAAAAGTATAGAGTGTAAAAAGAAGGAGAATGACAAAAGAAAACAGCAGTGATTCCAGCCACAGGCGTTTTTCAAGGTTCATTTCTCTTCATACACTCCATCATGCTCCTCAACATCTACGACCTTTCCCTTCTTCTTTTTTTGTTTCTTTGACTTCTTATGCCGGGGTGTTCTTCTTTGCGGAACAAATAGCCGAAAAAACGAAGAAAGACTGCCAAAAATCAGCCGAAGAGTCATCAATACACTAGTTAACAAAAAAAAGATACCAATAACAAGGAGAGGAATTCCAATAACAGCAAAAACCAAGGTAATGCTCAGAATAGCGCCCAAGACAATCAACACTAAAGAAACAATAAACAGGAGTAACGGAGCAAGGAAATCGGAAATGACTGCCATGGTTTTGTGCACACCTTTAAGTATAAAAGAATTTCTTTTGAAGGACTTTCATCCAAGAAAGTAAATCCCCGCCGCCGGACTTGAACCAGCAACCTTTCGGTTACGGCTGGCTGTTTGTCATCAAAGCACGCAGTGCATATCAAAACAGCTTCTACAGCCGAACGCTCTACCAATTGAGCTAGGCGGGGCTGTTACAAAGAAAAAGAATTCCATTTATAAAAGTGTCGGAGAAAAACTAGATAGCCACATGCACCCTGTTTGAACGCGGAGTCCATTTCTTGCCAGCGATCTTAAAGGTTGCCATGGCTGGCTGGAGAGTCATTCCTCCAAGGATATGCAGGTCACTTTTGAGGTAATAGCTGATAACACGCTCTTCTCCCGGCATGAGTTCGCCCACGTCCCATCGAATCAAGGTATCATGCTTGCTGTTTTTCTTAATTTTTGAAGGAGTGAGGCTTCCGATAGTGGTATGCTTATCGATCGAGAGAAGCTTGGGAACCTTATCGACAATCACGATATGCTTCAGTTTTTTATCGGTTCTGTTCTTCACATTTACCAGTATCTTTAATTTTGTGATACCCCCTTCCTTGTGCTCTGTGTCGGTTACTTTTTTATGCAGAACAAGCGGACTCCTGTTAATATACAGGAGGACAAGAATAGCTATGGCTGCAAGTGCGATTACAAAAAGAATAACATAGTTTTCGCTCGCCTCAACGGAAAACGATTCATAGGGTGCAAGCTCTACGTCCCAGGTATAATAATACATATTTCCCTCTTTTGTGATCTGAGGTTCAGGGCTTGCCGAGCCAAAGAATTTTTTTACAGCAGTGGTGGGAACAGAGACAGTAGTCCGGACAGGGATATTTGCTTTATTAGTAAAAGTGACTGATTCCGTTGTACTCAAGAAACCCTTAGAAACAGAACGTTTCTGGGTTATTTCAGAATACGAAGTAATATCATAATTCTTAAATTGCGTACTAAAGACAGGTTTACCCTCATAATCCAGATTTATAGAAAGTGTGTCTTGCTGAGGAGCGGTCTTAGGGTCTAACTTTTTGTTCACCTCAATGATTTTTTCCTCTCTTGGGCCAAGCGAGAGTGTTAACTCTTCATCGAGAAAGGCAGAGGAAAGGGAAAGCTTGGCATCAGTAATGTCCAGCTTGTTTTGGTTAGTAAGGGTCACGGTGAAACGAAGTTCCTTTGATGGGTCAACAGTATCAGGAAAGGTTGTCTTTGCAGTTACGGTAGGAACATAATTGATCGGCTCAACTCCGCTGTCAATAAGACCAATCTTAGCCTGCTTGATAATCTTTTCTTCAGAATTTTTTGGAAGGACTTCAAGGTTTACGAAATGGCTTCCGCTTGAGCCTACATATTTCTTAATGGGCTTGACAGACAGGTTGACAGATGCATTTGAAGAAGCATCAACATCTAGGAGAATAGGGTTAGCAAGGGGAACAGTATATACATTCCATTTCAAATAATCAGAAAGTGATGCTTTTATCCGAAACGTTTGCGCAGTATCCTCAGCATTATTGACAGTGAGAGTAAACTTAGCAGTGTCGTCAACAGAAATCCTGTCTTTAATCGCAGTTATGTCCACGGAATACTCCACAGCTGCAACACTGAAAATGGAGAGAAGAAATACACTCAAAAGAATGAATAATTGCTTGTTCTTACACATTTCCCACATCACCACCAGTATTGTAATCCCTATGGTAGTATATAAATGTTACGATGCACATGCTTGTTCCAGAGAGTAGAAAGAAAAAAGAGAAGGAGAAAATCTCGTAATCCTCAAAAATCGAAAGATTCCTGGGAACTTGGAAATGAAATTTCCATGTAATACGTTCTAGTGAGATTTCACTTGAGTTCAATCTCACGGATCTTATAATAAAAAAATGGGGCTACCGCGATTTTCAGGATCTGCGAAATTTTTCGCAAAAATCTCTTTGAACACGGGTTACCAGCTGTCCATATCACAGCAAGGAGATATCAGGCATCTCCCTCTCTATGAACCCCGAGCTGGAGTGATATTTCTCAGAGAAAACGCATGATTTTCTCCTCCAAGCTACACTATAGCCCCATTAGTGATGAGTATCGAAAAAAGAGTCCATTAAAAAAGATTTCGACGATCATCATCCGAGCCTGCTTACTCCATCGTTTTTCCCAACCGTAATAACACTATCAACAAAACTCTCTACTTTTATCTCATGTGAAACGATAATCGTCTGCTTAATATGTAGCTGCTCAAGGACGCTGCGAACCCGATCGAGCTGATCGGTAGAAAACCCTTCCGTCGGCTCATCTAAAATAAGAAGGTCACTGGTCTTGATTTGGGACATGACATCATTGATAACATGATTGAGTGCCAGGCGATAGGCAAGGGCAACAGAATTTTTCTCTCCTCCGGAGAGATTATCCAGCGTAGTATCATATCCGTTCTGATCGATAACAACGCTGAAGGTATCATCAAGTCGAGCAGAGATGTGCTCATCCTCAAGCATGATGCCCAGCCAATGCTTGAAGAGTTCGTTGAACTCGCTGTATACACTTACAAAAACATGCTTTTCAATAGTGCCAACGAGAGGGATAAACTTGCTTTGCAGGAAATTTTGAAGAGAAACGATATTTTTGAGTTCTTTTTGAACCTCTTGCTTCTCTCCTATCTCTTGGTCAAGAATACTACTCTGCCTGGTAATTCCTTCAACCTCCTTGACCAAGGAATTATGCTGCAATTCACATTGGCGCTCCTGTTCAAGAAGGGACTGGTGCTGCGCTCTGGCGCGCTCATAGTTTTCCTCCAGATTAGCCGTATCCACAACTTCCTTCTGCAGATCCAGTTTCTTCGTATTAATAGAAGCAACCTGTACTCTGGATTGCTCAAAGCCACTGCGAAGAAGGGCAAGCTTTTTTTCACTCTCAAGCAAATGCTCTTTCTTCACCAGAAGTGCCTGACGCTGAGATATCTTCTCCTGCAGTGCTTTTAGTTCAGCTCGCAAAGAGTCCGCATGATTGAGGAGTTCGTGCTCTTTTTGTGTATGTTTCTCCTGGCTTTCAGTGAGCTCTTCAATAGAGCGGTTCGTTTTATTTGCAATAGACTGCTTGTGGTCATGCGGGACCTGCTGCTGGCACAAAGGGCAATGATCCAGGCTCTCTACTTTTCCAGCCTCTTCCTTAAGGTGCATCACTTTCCCTAATAATTGAGCCTTTTGTTCTCTGGCATGCTGCAGTTCTTTTTCTGTAGTTTCCATGCGGCGTGATTTATCCTCGAAAAGCCCCCGTTCATCCGAATTATCTGAAAAATCCTTGAGTTGATCTTTGAGCAGGAGAATAGTGTCTTGAAGGGAATCAATTTCCTGCTTGTCACTTTTGCGCTTTTCGAGAACTGCTGCAAGCTCAACATCCAAAAGTTCGATGGATTTTCGTACTTCCTGTGACTTCTTTACTTTTTTCTCAAGGAGCAAAATTTTCTCAGCCTCTGATTGTGTTTTCCTTTTCGATTCTATCAGCGTTGTTTCAGCAGTTTTCTTCTTCTCCTCAAGTTGAGCGAGGGTATCCTTGAGCTCTTTTTGCTGCTGTTTTTTCTGCTCCAGGCCTTCTATTTTTCCCTCATAGCGATTGCGCTTCTCTTTAATGGAGCGAAGGTAAATGAAAGCATTATCACGAATTCGCTTGTATTTATCGATGTTAAACACATGACGCAAAGTATCGAGCCTGGTATCTTTATCTTCGTACAGAATCCTCTTCATATGCTCCTGAGGAGTATAGACTGTATAACGATAGATGAGGTCCTGATTTTTTGAGAGCACGCTTTTTGGGTAAGAGAAAAGATCAAGTATCCTTGCCTTGATTTCTTTGGGCATCAGATCTGATTTGACTCCTTCCTCAATAAGATACCCCGGGCCCTGCCCAATACGGTCTTTTACACGCTTAAGGGTCCTCCTTACGCAAACCTCCCTTCCATCAATAGAGAAAGTCAATTCTACAAAGCCTTCTTTGGATCCATGCCGAAGAAGCATATTGCCAGAAAGCTCTCCGGTTTTTAGCCCAAAGAG
Source organism: Candidatus Nanoarchaeia archaeon (assembly GCA_028279765.1). GTDB lineage: Archaea > Nanobdellota > Nanobdellia > Woesearchaeales > WJIZ01 > JANQND01. The sequence continues at coordinate 26,796 of JANQND010000030.1, forward strand.
CGCAAATTCGATGGCAAGGAGCAGGGTCGATTTTCCAGAGCCAATATCTCCGGACAAAAGCACCGATCCTAAAGGAAATTCAATCGATTCAGAAACATAACTGCGAATATTCTGCAGTTTCAGTGACTTGAGGAACATAAGGAGAGGCAAGTGAGAGATGTTTAAAAGTATTGTGCGTCTTGTTATATTCTATATCATAGAAATTAGAAAGAAAAAAGAAATCAAAAGAAAAAGGAAGGAAGAAATTACCGTGAGCAAATTCTTCCCATGATCTCTGTATCAGAGCGGGTGTCAATCAGGTACTCATTGCTTTGCTCGATACGATCATATACCGGAGTCTGATTAAAGGTCATCCGAAAGATGTATGCGGTATCTGGCTGCAGCCTAAAATCACCCTGCCTACAATAATCGCAAACAGCAAAAGAAGCAAATCCCTGATACACCCCTTTTCTGGTATAGATTTCTTCAAAATCCTGTGCCTGTCCGACTTCTTTTATCTGATAGCTGATATCTGAGGGAACCGTGCCGACCTTAAAGAACACTTCGCCGCCATTTACTCCCTTTATACAGGCACTGCTAATCTCAATCGTTTCGATGACTGTTTTCTCTTCACTGGAAGTATCAAGAAGAGGGATGTTGAGTTCTGCCTGTGTAGGCTCATCTGATGAGTCCGTTTCTATCGGACATTCTGCTGGGTCTTCAACGACAGAGCCGTCTGAGCACACGTAGTTATTGATTTCTTTTTCAACAATAACCGGCTCTTTCTCTGTGACGACAATCCGTGTGTCTTCAACAAAGGTCTCGTCGGCATCGCAGATCTTATTATCGTCGTTGTCAAGACAGCATTCTGTTCCTACAAGAAGGTATGGCTTGTTGCAAACTACTGGTTGCTCACACCCATACAAAAAAAGCAATGCTGATACCATTAAAACTAGAGTTATTGGTTTCATTCTTTTAGTTGTTGTTTGAGGTTTTCTATTACATGTACAGGTGTTGGATCCACCCGTTTCCAAAGGGCAAGATGATATGAAACCCAATCTCCCAAATAAATAATAGAAAACAACTGAGCAAAGAAAGAGTCTCCCATAGCAGGGACTTCAACCACATCAACGTGCTCTTCAAAAAGATCCTTCAAAATAGTCATGCGCTTTCGGTTGCGCTCATGATCTGAACTATTTCTAATAAGGAAAATGACAAATTTGCTGCGTTCCATTCCTTCAATTCCAACCAGTTCGTTGTGGCACAGCTCAGGAAAGACATGATGGTAGGAGGGGTGCTTAGCGTTTTCATTGATTTCGCACTTAAAACGATATGCCGCCGGCTCCATCCTTGACGTACTAAATATAATAGGAGTTTTGTCTTTGATTTCTTTTGCAAGCTCCCTTCCTTTCTCATCAAATGAATCAACATCAGAGAGAAGTTCGATCATTTCATTGAGATCGCTATTTTTAATATTAACAATACTGGAATTAAAAAGAACACCAACCATTGGAAGGAACAGGTATCCCACTGCATTTCGTGGTTGCAGTCCTGTCGGGACCGTGATTACAGTATCAACAAGATCTGCCAGTTTACCGCCTGAAGTGATCGCAACGATTTTTGATCCGCGGTTCTTCGCCTGAGTGACCGCACTAAGGGTCTCCTCAGTGTTGCCAGAGTAACTGACTGCAAAGACCAGTGTTTGATCGTCCACAAACGCCGGAATATCATAATCTTTGACCACATGAACGGGAATCTTCTCGGTTGCCATGAAGGCCTGCAAAATGTTCCCGCCTATGCCTGAGCCGCCAAGGCCGGCAACAAGAATCTTCGTTATCGGGTCGCTTATCTTAATTCCCTGCGCAAGGCTGAGTGCTTCGCGGCATTGTTTGGGAAAATCAGTAAGAACTTGTTTCATATTTGACTTATCTATTACCATTTTCGAAGTATAACTAAAATGTAGAAGTATTTATAGTTTATGGTTTAGTGAAGATGCACTGAAAACACTCTTTTTTCCTGTGTTTTTGAGTGTTCAAAGAGCCTTTTATTTGCTAAACGCAAGTTTATTAAAGCAAGAGAAATTGGTAGAACTATCAAAAATAGAAGGTGAGAAAATGGTATTCAAGCGCGATCTATGTTCTACGGAAATCTTTGATAATGCACTCAAACACATACAGAAAGCCTATGGTTTTGTCGAGATTAGCGAAGATATCAGGAAAATCTTAGAGCATCCAAAGGAAATTTTCCTGGCTAATCTTCCGGTTGAGATGGATGATGGCAGCACGAATATTTATCCGGCTATTCGCGTTCATTACAATGATATCCTTGGTCCCACTAAAGGAGGGATACGGTTCCATCCCAGTGTAAGTGAAGATGAAGTAAAAGCGCTTGCATTCTGGATGACGTTCAAATGTGCAGTAGTTGGTATTCCGTATGGTGGCGCAAAAGGAGGAGTTGCTGTTGATCCTAAGAACATGTCCGCCCATGAGCTCGAGCATTTGAGCAGGGCCTATGTTCAGGCAATGGCGGATTTCATCGGGCCGGACAAAGATATTCCCGCACCTGATGTGTACACGAATGCAACTATCATGGGCTGGATGATGGATGAGTATAATCAAATCACCAGAAAGCAAAACCCAGGAGTCATTACCGGAAAGCCAGTGCATCTTGGCGGATCAAAAGGAAGGGAAACGGCAACCTCTCTTGGAGGGTACTATGTGTTCCTTGAGGCGGCAAAGAGGTATGAGATCAAGAAAAACGCAAGAATCGCTATTCAGGGTTTCGGGAATGTAGGAAAATATCTTGCTAAGTTCCTCTATGATGATGGATACAAAATTGTCGCGGTATCTGATTCAAAAGGTGCAGCATACGATGAAGGAGGCATCGATATCCATAAGATGCTGGAGTACAAAAAAGCCCAGGCCGAAGGAGCGCCGACGAAGAAATCTATTTGTGACCTCTCTGCCGACGGAACCTGTCTTACCAACGAGCAGCTCCTGGAGCTTGATGTAGATGTTCTTATTCCTGCCGCTCTTGAAGATGTAATCACCAAAAAGAATGCAGACCAAATCAAAGCAAAGGTCATCCTTGAGATGGCAAATGGACCTACATCAAGCGATGCTGCAGAACTGCTCAAAGAAAAAGGTATAATCATTATCCCGGATATTCTGGCCAATGCCGGGGGAGTTATCGTGAGTTATTTCGAATGGGTGCAAAACAAAACCGGCTTGTACTGGGAGGAAGAAGGAGTTCATTCAAAGCTCAAGGATAAAATAACCAAAGCATTTGATAAAGTGCATTCTGCATCCCTTAAACGCTCGACAGACTTGAGAACCGCAGCCTATATCGTTGGCTTGCTTCGATTAAAGTCAGCACTGGAATCCCGGGCAACAGAGAAGCATTTGAAGAGAAAGTAGCTCTTTCTTATTCTTTTTCTTTCTTAAATTCAAGTGACGCAGAATTGATACAGTAGCGTTTTCCGGTAGGCCTCGGCCCGTCATCAAACACATGTCCTAAGTGTCCGCCACAAGCGCGGCAGAGTACTTCAGTTCTTCTCATAAACAAGCTGTTGTCTGGTTTGAGTTCAATATGGTTTTCATCAGCAGGATCCCAGAAACTCGGCCAGCCGGTTCCGGAGTCAAATTTTTGCCCCGAATCAAACAGTTTTTGCCCGCAACCTGCACAGAGATAAGATCCTTTCTCTTTCAGGTCATAATATTTCCCGCTAAAAGCAGGCTCTGTTCCTTTTTCACGCAGAATGTGGTATTGCTCTTCAGAAAGTTTCTTCTTCCACTCTTCATCTGTGCCTGGAATGGAAGATATCATAAAGAAAAAAAGAATTTATTTCCCCCGGGTATTTCTCTCGCGAATAGGCTTTGAGGGAGGGTTTTTATTAAACCTCAAGAATCGTGAGATTTTCAGCTCATCCTCCTGCTTTTGTTTCGTCTGTTCAGGAGAAAGGTCAGGCATCGTCAAATCGATGCTGGATGGTTTCTCTTTGTGAAATTTTGCATATTTCTCCTTTTTTGCGGAGACTTTCTTCGGTTTTTTGTTCTTTTTGCTCATTGAAAATCAACTCATATTATAGTACATAGTGAGTACCTCACTCATTTAAAAAGCTTACTTTATGGGTCCAGAAAGTGACTAAAAAGGAGATGAGCCCGCGAGGATTTGAACCCCGGTCAATTGGTCCGAAGCCAACCGCACTATCCAGACTATGCTACGGGCCCATGAAAATTGCTATAAGCCCATAGCGTCGTGTGACTCCAAGCTTTGCTTGGATGTTATACCCTTTTACGAGATTTTCGAAAAATCTCCTATCGCTACGGGCCCAGTAATAGATTGGATAGCAAAGAATGAGGATCAAGCACCCCTTTTAAATCTTACTCATAACTGGGATCAAGCTGTTTTGCCCTGCGAATAAATGTTTCTGCTTCAGCAGTATTCCCCAGACTTTGATGCAACAGGCCCATATTATAATATGCCTCAGCATAATAAGGATTAGCCTCAATCGCTCGCTTAAAATACGAAGCAGCAGTGCTCGCATCATCTGCCCTGCCATAGAGAGTACCAAGATGAGAGAGTGCTGGGGCATAATCCTCTTTAAAATGTAATGCCCGATCAAAATATTCTTTTGCTTTGTCAAAATTATTATTCTTCAGGTAAACTACTCCTACTTTATCAAGCGCTTCATAGTTGTAAGGAGTAATTTTGAGCGCATTCTCAAAAGCAGAGAGGGCCTGTTGGAACTGATTCGATGCCGAATAGAGTGTACCAAGATTTGTCCAGGCCTTGAAGTTTTGCGGATCATTATCTGTTGCTGCTTTGAAATGAATTAATGCCTGCTGAAAGTTTCCCTGTTGATAATAATATGTGCCTAAGTTATTATGCGCCTTCGAGTCAGCTGGATTAAGCTCAATTCCTCTGCTCATCAGGGTATGATTATCCTTCCAGAACAGGCTATTATGCACCGTAAGAGAGAGTAAGCAAAGGGCGGCGATCGCAAAAGCATACAGCACTTTCTTCCCCCATTTCTTTTCCAACAATGAAAAGCCGTAAGCACACAAAAGAATAACACCAAGCGAGGCAACATAAAAATACCGCTCCGCCATGATTTTTTGCAGCGGAGTAATATTATAGAACGGAAGCAAGGTAATTGCTATCCATCCCAAAGAAAAGAGTATGTGCTTGTTTTTTCTGAAACGATAGCCGAAGTAAACAATCCCTATCAGAACTATAACAGGCAAAATAAACCATAAATCAAACGCTGAGCGCACAAACGTAAACTCTCGAAACGGCGAGAGCCCAACAGGGAAAAACATCAATAAGAAATACTGTATCAACACTTTTGGCATGCTAAGCAGAGTTACAATGATACTTCCTCCAGGATACTCGGTCACTCGCTCTCCAATACTCAGAATACCTACCCGAAGCATGAGGAAAAGAGCGAGCAAGCCAAAGTAAGGAAGTGAACTTTTCCATTGCTTTTTCCCAAAGACAAATTCATAGAGAAGGATCAAAAACGGTAGGGTAAAGATTTCTTCAGAGGAGAAAAGACCAATAATAAAAAGCCCCAGTGATCCATAAAGGAGCGCTGAGAGATTCTTTTTCCTATACAATAGATAACAGTAAAAAGACGAGAGCAAAAACAAAATGCCAATCAAATCAAACGATCCGGTAGCATTTGCAACCCTTCCGATATGCAGAGGATGTACTGCAAAAAGGATACCTGATAATAAAGCAAGTTTTCGATCAAAAAGGGTCTTCAAAATGTAATAAATCAAAATACAGGCACCGCTATGAAAGACGATAGAGAGCACATGATACCAGAAAGGATCCAATCGAAATGCGGCAAAAGCAAAATAGTAGGCTAAAGTTCTGACAGGGCGATAAATGCCATACTCGTGCTCTGAAAAAGACTCCAGAGTAGTGCTTAGCTGCCTGGTTTGTGGGCGATCCACAATAAATTTCTCATCATCCCAGACAAAGCCATTAGAAAAAATAGGAAAATAAGCAAGAATACTCAGAATAATCAATAACAGTATTGATGCCGTATTCTTCTGCAGTTTCATTATGCATCAAAGATGCCGAGAATATAAAAAACTAATGCTGCTTTCGAAATAACTCTTTAAAGAAATAGTACATCCGTTTCCAGATGCTCATTTGAACATCATAAATCTCAATTTTCATCGTACACTAAGCTTTTATTAAGGTAATATCTATAGTGCTTACACGCACTTGTTTTCCTTCGTTATTCTTGAACTGATCCGAGCTGATTTGCACATCAGATACCTTCGCTGACTCATTTAAAAAGCGCTTGCAGGCAACCTCGGCTACATCAACTGCCCTACTGATAAATTTTCCCCGTGCCTTGACGATGACTGATGTCGCGTTTTTCGTGGTGAACTGCATCACCACGCTGGTCACATAGTTCATAAACGGCTTGCCGCCGATAAAGACAGAGTTGTCACGCTCCATCTATCCCACCCCTGGTATTCCTGGCATTAATAGTTGTCAGTCTTTTTCAGTCGAGCTGCATATCCACTGATAATATTACGCAGCTTCTTGCTCGTGATGGTCACTGATTCATTCACAACCTGTTTATTCTTATCAAAATCAGTATCAAGCTTATCAGCATGCTTATCCATAATATCTTTGGTTACTGCCTTTAAGAGTCGTGTTTTTATTCTTCCCATAGGTCTATGATATTGTCGGATTGTTTATAAAGCTTGCTAATGCTGAATGAAAAAAGTTATTACTAACTAGTAAATAAATATAAAAAGATTTAAATAGTCCGAAGATAAATCAATACAAACCTTTAAATAATTAGCAAATTGGGGTAGAATACTATGGTTGCAAATACAAAAGATCCCTCTCTAGATAGTGTTGTTGAGAAGCTAATAGATGAAATTGATGAATCTATTATGGATCCAGATAAATCTTGGAATGAATCAAAGAAGAGGCTAAAGGATGCGAACGCTACATATGGGAAAAAGTTCAGTTCTAGTGAAGGCGTAAAAGATTCTGCTTATACCGATGCCTTTAATGAACGTGCTAAAGTCTACCTTCAGGGTTTAGGAAGGAAAGGGAACGAATCTGCAGAACAGTATGGTGTAATGATGACAAATATGTTCGACAAATTGGGGCAGCAAGGCAGAGTGCTTCTAGAAGAAACCGAAAGAGCAATTAAGAGAGGAGACGAGCAAACTGCGCTAACAAATATGCAAACAGCGTACCTCGCTGAAGCGGATTCCGCAACTCAAGCCAGAATTCATGGAAAAATAAGCAATATTAAAGACGTTAAGCAAATGGAAGAAGTTACGCAATATATTGGGCGTAGAGCAATGGATTTAAGAGATAATGAAGACGTCAATTCTCTCTATACGATTCAAAATCATCCTCAGCTTCTGAACTCTGTACGTAAAAGTAGGAGTGATTATAGGGACGCAAAGATGCACAACAAGGCAAATGATTATCACGCACCATCCATGAATTAATAATGAAAAAAAGCACAATACAACGATTAGCAAAACTGGAGAGTTCAGTATATCTTGATAAAAGAGTTCTAAATAGCATCGAGAAAGAGAAATCCCTTATCGGAAAACAATTATTGATCCTAGAACAGATAAAAATTGCAGCAAAAGTCAGAAGCCAGGCAGGCAGGAACCAGTTGCTTGCTCTTTTATATCGTTTACACCAAGTAAACAAGCAAATTGAAGACTCTCTTAAAGCGGAACTCAAATCAAAAGCTATGACATTAACCAAGAGGGTTAATACTGGGCTAAAGAAGAAAGAAGTTCTAAATGACTTTCATGCAAATATTTGGAGACTTGCTGAATCTCACTTCCGAAAAGGTAATCTTCACATGCAAAAAGTTCAGCATGAAAAGAAAGCAACACATCAACATGCATCAATTGCTTATCAGCACCACGCTAGGGCAAAAAAAATCTATGATTCGATGCTCAGAAAAGATTCTAAAGTGATTCTAAAAAAGTTGGCACACAAAAAGCTTTCAGATACGTACAAGCAAATTATGGATAGAACAAAACTATTGGATAAAATAATTGAAGACTTGGTAAACGCGATAGAAAAACAAAGTAAAGCTATTAGAATAAGAATAAAAAATGTTGAGAAGCTTGTGAATGAAGAAAACGATTTGCTGATCCATTTCGCCACAAATTATTCAAAATCATTAATTCATTCTGCCGAATTTGTAGACAAATTGAACAATAAGGCAGTTCTCTACGAGCACAAGTAGTTGAATTTGATCACAGTAAGATTCTTCAATGCAGATGTTATTATCTATATAGCAAATAATTAAAAAACCCAAAAGTTTATATATTTTAACCACTATTAAGTAATAAAATGGTAGCTATTGGTAAACTAAATGGAAGACTAACCCAGGATGATCGAAGCCTCTACATGAAGGGCTGGGAGAGCTGGAAAGCTGCTCCAACGAGTCTCGTAGATAAACATCCGGACAATGGAGTTCTCATGCCATTTGGCCATGACCAAAACTTCTTCTCAAAACTGTTTGGAAATGCAGCAGCAGCCGCCATATATGGAGAGCTTGATACAAGCCTGAACAGTACTGGAAAATATATTTCCAAAGCATACAACACAAAAGTGGCAATGAACGAGATTTTCAATCCTACGCCAGGAACTCCCGAGGCAAGAATCTATAGTGCCTTCAAAAAAGAAATGAAAAGGAGAGGAGGAAAGAGCTGGGAAATAATTGGTTATGGATCGGGAACAGATAGAGGTGAAATCGCGCTATCCTTAATTCATGGTGATAGCACTGGCTATCTCCTGTTTAACAAGGATATTTCGAAGAAAGTCAAAGAAGGGGCAGCGATGCACGAAGTATCAGAAAAAGGCTACAGAGGAAACCTTCACCTGCACGAACCAATACATTATTATCTCATCAGAGGAGGAACTCCTGAAGCAGAAAAAAGCCTTGAAAAAATCCTCGCTTCCTTCGCAAGAAAACAAATGAAAGACATTTCAAGAGGATTTGCCTATGATGAAAAAGAGAAAACAAGATTAGTTTCCTATTTAAGAGAAATTGCGGAAATCTCAGAGTGTAGAGCAGAAACAGCACATATCACCTACAGAGACTATAAATCAACCGCATACTCTTCAAAACAACTCCAGCAAATGGCAGGCAAGTATATGAGCAAAGCAAAAGAGCTAGGCTACGAAACCAGATCTGCACAAATGGGTTATGCGCTCAAGGAAGTAAAAAAAGAAGTTGCGAAAAAGAAAAATTCGAAAAAAAAGAAAGCAGCAAAGAAAAAAGCTGCAAAAAAAGCAGCATAGTTTTCTCAAACTCTAGAAGGCAGCAACAATAGCGCAGACGAGCCGAGGGTTGGCTCCTTCGGAGTGGCTCGTAGGATTTTCTGCAGGAAAATCCGTCTGCTTGCTAATGTTGTTGCTGCCACTACCATTTAATTCCTAATTCCTTTTACAACAAGTTATCCAATCCTTTTCATCATCAAAAAAAACAAAATCCGAGAATAACTCAACAGAGGAAAGAGAACAAAAAACAAACTAATGGCAAAAGCAAACTCATTAAGTTGCAACAAGATAAAGCAAAGCAGAGCACCGCTGCCAAACACTAATACAATCTTTCCATATACCAGCAACACAGAAAAAAACTCTCGAACACCGACACGAAAGCTATCCAAAAAAGAAGCAATAGCTCCTTTCTTCATAATCAGCACAACACAAAGAGACCAAAAATAATTAATCAACACGATAAGCAATACAAACAGGAAGCTAATAATCTCATCACTAAATAAAGCAATAATCATGCGCGCATTAAGAGTAGACAAATACACCGTAAGCCAAAAGCAAAGTAAAATCAAAGCATAAAAAGCAACCGATATAATACTAAACCGAAGCAAATATTTCAGGCGTGAAACCTTCTTACTCACGATCCGTGCAGTTAAAGAAAATACCGGGCCGTTAAACGCAATAACAAGAACTAATACAACCCCTGCAAGCACCAGAAGCCATCCCAAAAGATTCGAAAACAGCGCATAAAACTCAAGGTTAGCAGCAAGCGTTTTCATTGCCGCAGCCTGCGTTTGCAAATCAGCAGTGTCTGATGGGAGAACCGCAAGCATCTGAGAGATGCGAAGAAGAAGCGGGAAGATGCGATCTTTCACAATCTCTAAGAAAGTAAAGATAAATCCTGTAAAGAAGCTCACATCTAGAAGATAACAAAAAAAAAACATCCATTTATGCTTCTTCACCAGCCTCCATGCCTTTATGTAATCAGAATAAAACTGCATAATTAATACCCCTAACTTGCAGCAGCTACAGCTCCTTCTTCGCACGTTACTATTGTTGAATTTGCACTATCTTCATTGCAGAATATCGCTTTTCCTGTTTGTGGCTTACAGAGATTAGCCCCACAAAGGCAAGAGCCAGTCACTTCATTATTTTTCGCGCAGGAATCAGGTTTTTTGCACAAATATTTATTTGGATTAGTGGGGTCAGCTGGATTACTAAAGCAATGTATATTCTCTCCAGAAACAGGGTTACAAATCGCTCCGTCGCAGGAGCAGGAATCAACAACTTTATTATCAGGAGTACATGGAATCAATAGCGACTCACTCGGTCGCTGGCAGCGGGCAATGATTTCCACATCTCGCTGCTGAGGCTCTCCCTCATAGGTCGATAGTTGTCCTGATGGCTCCTCAGCGGTGGGGGACTTCTCATACAGGGAGATTTCCATGCGCCATCGCTGCGGCTCGTCCGTACATTGACCACTACTAGCACTAACTCCCTTATAGGTCACGCGAATGGTGTCGTCCGTTGTTGGTTCCTCCCTTAATTCAATAAGATATGTCGCCTTGGTATCGTCATTAGCCGAGTCAAAAATATAGTATGCATTATTATAATTTCTAACCTGACCATCTGTCACAATGTCCACTCGCTCACTATTTGCTCCCTTATAGTAGAAGATGTTATAGCGCTGTGGACTCGTGAATTCAATATGCATATCATTGTGAGAAGGCCCGACACCCCTATCAGTAAGCCGTATTCTTTTCACAAGCCTTCCGGTAGCACTAATGCTTGGATTCGTTCTCCTGAAATCACTTTCCTGTATCCGATAGTTAGGCAGGTTGCTAAATTCATGAACACCATCTCCGTTCAGAGGATAATACTGTGAAGCATGCACTTCCACACCCTGTTGATTAAATAATTTCATGTGCAAAAATTTCGTATATTCATTGATCTCCCTGCCTGCCTGAACTTCACTAGGTTGGCGCTGCGATAAGCGAACATCCACATTGACAGGCTCGTCTCCTGCATAATACTCAGAGGAAACAGAGACAGGATCATTAAAGAAGCGCACATAGTTCGCCTCATCAAATCCAAGCTCGCAGCGGAACGCACCTTCTGCTGCATCCAGCTGGCAGAACGCAGGAGCGCTTCCTCCTTTCTCATTGATTCGGCACTCAACACTGCCCGATTTAGGAATATTCGTGGTCTCATACGTATCTGATGTGGTTTCCCAACTCAATATAGCCTTATCATAACGTACGTTCGAATCGCGCACATTTTGCAGAATCTCTTCTTCAATAGTAGCTCCACGTGCGGCCTGGCCTGTTCCAGGAGTAATCAACAGTGTCTGCTTGCCGTTGGGTCCAGCACAATCGCACTGCCCGGTCGGAGTATCGCAGCTATAGTCATCAGAGCAAACCAGTTCCAGCCAGTATCTTATCTGAGATCCTGCAACCATCCCCATTCCAATATGATAATTATATGTTGTTTTACCCTCAGGAACAGTTGTCGGATTAAACGAAACAAACCGCCGGGTGCAGGGATACACCGCTGCAACCGTCTCTACGTCAATAGAGACATCCTCTTCAAGCACCGCAGTCACCTCAAAATCCCAGGTTCCGGTAAAGGCCCACAAGCAAGCAGAGTGAACCAGTTTTTTCTCTGCAAAGATCGCCCGATACACCGAAGACTCGCTGTACCTGCCGTTGATTCTAGAAGACACACTTCCTCCTGCAGAGGTAAGCGCGCCAAGGAAATTTCCTATGCCCGAGCCGGTATCACGCTTCTCTCCTGCACCGTATTTTTTCTGAAAGCATGAAATCAAGTCATACACCAGATCACACACATACACCGACAGCACAGCCTGGCACATGCCTGCGCTGCCGTCTCCAGTATTAAGCACTGTTTGTAGACATACTTTAATTGCCTCCAGTACTCGTTTCCACAAATTCAGATACGACGTAATCCCCGGCAAACAACCGCATTGGAATGCACGAAGGATTCCTGAAGTAGGATCAACAATATAATCTTTATCTACAACACCTAGCGCTTCCTGCAGTCGCAGGTACACTTCTTTTGCTTTCACGCTGCCTGAACCTGCCTTCTTAGGATCAATTGATTTAGCGTTAACAACCCTATCATATTGCCTGACAAAATTATCTCTTGCATCATCATTGTATTTCTGAGAGGTTGGATCGATACTGGTCACATCAATTTCAAAAAGAGTGTTATCAGCAGGCTGAAAGACTCTCTCGGTAGCAATCTTTGAAGACTCGCCTCTTTCATATTCAAACTGAGCATTTTCTATTTCATTACCAACAAAACCAACTTCCGCATGATGAATATGAGCATTATTTTCAGATCGAGAACTTCGAGCAGATTTGGGGAGGAATCGGAACCACACCGAGCTTCCGCTACCTGCAATAAAAGCATCCTGTGGACCACGCGAATAACTGTTCGGGATTTTCTGCAGAATTTCCGGGTTAGTAAACGAATCATAGGCAGGAATAATTGGCTGAGATGTTCCTCCATCCTCTGTGCAACTCAACCCGGCAACTTGTTCATACACCCGCCCAGCTCCATTGTAATGGCGATCTTCAGTCAAATCCAGCCCCTGGTTATCCATAGCAAGGAACTTGGATTCCTTGAGCTCATCAAAGAATAAGCAGGCAGAATTCCACTCCTGCATATATTCATAGCCGCAACATTCATTGTTCGGAATATGCAGATCACCGCATTTATTCTCATCATCCTCTGATCCAACCAGTTCTTTTTGTTCCAGATAATCTTCATACGCCTTATACACTCCGGAATCCTCATCCCCATACAAAATAGCCTGCTGGTAATTTTCTTTCCCATACGCACAGTCACTTACGATTTTGAAATCCGCATTCGCCTCAGCAACAGAAGACCCCTGGCTATTATCCCTTACATATTTCTGAAACGTAGGAGCAGAAGGGCAGAAAATTCTATCACAGAGCATGTCCATGGTTTTGTGAAAATTATTCCGAGAGCGCACTGCATCCTCGCAGCTCTGGCACGAAGACCTCGCCTCATCATCATCGCTATATTGATTTTCGCATTGGCCCACCCGAGCAAAGTACGGATCCCATTCTCCCTCTTCACCAGAGCCTATTTTTCCAATAGTAGATGAAAATTCACAGGCATAACTCTCTTTAAAGGCCATGCCAAAATCAAGGAGAATAGACCCTGCGCATCCATAAAATAAGACCTGCTTAACCGTATTGAGGGGAGTAAGCAATGAATTAATAGCGTCAATAGTGGTGTTCAAAACGTCAATAGTGGATACCAGGAACTCTTCAGGGATTTGATCAGTAGGAACTCGCCGATCTATTGCAATCTCCACATCCCAGCACTGGCGCTGGTTGCGCAGTTCGATCTCCTGCCTGCTTCGTGCAAGCCGTGGGTTAGAAGTAGAAATGCGTTGATCGTCTGTACGATAATAATTAAAGTCAATTTCCATCATTAAGGGGATGCGCACGCAGCCAAAACCAGGAACCTTGCAGTCATCATTGATGCGATGATCGCTCAGCAGATTCTCCATGCGCAGCGTCGTGATATCCTCTTCCAGAGTATCATCTTCCAGTTCAGTCACGAAATCCCCTGAATCCAGTTTCTTAAGGGTAATAAGAACGTAACCCTTGTCTCGCTCAATGTTATCGATGTACTGCACGTCCTGCACAAAATCCAAGTCATATCTGTTCTTGTCACGCTCATTGAGCGGCACATCAGAGCTTACGGATACGTGAGAGATGCTGCCGTTTCGTACCGTCCCTCCCTGCCATTTGATATCTAAAACCGGAATTCCAATTTGTGCAAGGCCCTCAAGTGCAAGGCGGGGAGTAAGGATTTCTGGAGTAGGCTCGCCAAGCCTCACGCTGTACCACGATCCATAGCCACAGGTAGCTAGTGAAACAAACTCCGTAACAGGCTCAGAAGTAAGGCCCGATGAGGAACTCGCAGTCAAAGTAATTTCATTATCCCAGGAAGCACCAAAGCTCGAGTAATAGTTACTTTCGGATCGCTGAGGATCATAATCCGTTTGCGTATCAAACTCTGATTCCACTTTTCGCTCAAGCTCGATAGGAATTTCAAATGATCCGTCTGCTTTTGCAAAATCGGTATAGCTTTTGTCATCATTGATTGTTACCTTCACCAGTATCTGCTGGTCTTCCTGCTTCGATACCTTTCCGCGAACAGTCACATCCAGAATATATGCAGGAGTAAGATCGCCCAGATTATGTTCAAGAATTTGTGGAACATCAGTATCAAGAATGATCTCCTGTTTGGAAATAACAGAATTTCCTGCTTTATCCGTTGCATTAATAGTAACCAGATTCTTTCCTTCTTCGAGCTGAACAGAGCGCGAAAATCTGCCCGTAATTCTCGTTTCTTCATAGGTTTCGTCTAAGGTGCAGTAATCCGTGAGCTCCTCAAACGTGTCAGTTAATTCAGCACCGGAAGAAGACGTAACCACCGTAAGTGCAGGAGATTTAGGGCCAATACGGCACTGCTCATCAAATGCAGCAATTTCATAAGCATAAGAAGTATTGCGGTTAAGAACTGCGTCAACAAATACCGTATCTGAGTAAGAAGTAAGCAGTTTTCCATCACGATATATGAGATATCCTCGAATATTTTCTTCCTCTAAGGGATCCCATTGGAGTTCTGCAGAATTATCTTCCTGCTCCACTAAGTGTAAGCCATTTACCGCAGCAGGAACAGACGATTCAGTGCTGCCCGAAACAACAGAGACCGCAAGCGTAACCTCCTCGTTTACATCTCCTTCAATAACAATGGAATCATCCTGTGTATAGGCATCAAGAGGAGTGATATTCATGATTGGTGGTTGCAGGTCCAGTTCCACTGAGCGCTCCAGCGAACTCTGAAATCCTGCCTTATCAATCACCGCGATCCTGATCATATTCGACGGTTTACTGGTATCCATAGCAACATTGTTAAGTGCAAATACACCGCTTGAATCCGCAGTCACTCTTCTCTTTAATTCCTCTTCTACAAAAATACGCACATCAGAGAAAGGCTCAGTGGCACCTTCGATATCAAGCCGATTGCTGTTAAATGCCTCGGGAAGCACCACATCAATAGTTGGAGGTTCGGTATCAGTATCTGTGGTAAATGTTGAAACAGATCCCTGACTACACTCTCCCTGCGAATCACAGGACTGCGGCTGATAATAATAGGTAGTAGCGCTCTCCAAACCTGTGAGATTAACACTATGAGTACTTCTTTGCCCGGATGCCTGGGCTGAGCTTCCTAAAGACTGATCAGTACCATAAGAAACAAAAGAAGATCCGGGAACATCTGTCTCCCACGTAACCGTTGCGGAGTATGGAGTTGTAGAAACCGCTGGACCAGATAAGGCAATCGAATAGGAGATCGGCATAGAGACCACTAAGAGAACCAGCATAATCGATACTATTTTTGATCCCTTGTACTGCATATTCATTTTTTGTACTTCTGATTTAAATGGTTTATCTTACCTATTAAGCTCACAAATTGAAAACAACAATAGCGCAATGGGCGAATACTTGCAGCCCAAGATTTTCGTAGAAAACCGGCTGCCTGCTATTATTGTTGTTTTCATGGTGCTATGTTAGTACTCCAATTATTATTCAAAATGCGGCGCAATCTGATCATGATAATCTCCGGTCAAAACATAACTGACCATCTCAAGTTTCTCCTCCTTCGTAAAGGGCATGGGGATATAGCGAATCGCATGGAACACAACCTTCTCTGAATCAGCAACAGCAGCGCCATCGGCAAACCATTTTCCATTATATCCTCCGATGTATTCATCATCCTGTGTAAGCACTATGGTAAGATCATAGGTTGCATCAGCCTCGATTAAGTCCAGAGTTCGCAGGTGTGAAGGAACATTCAGCGAAAGAGGATAGACCTTATGCGCAGTATAATCAGGTCCAACTAACTGGATCGAAACATTCATTCCCTGTTCCAGCTGCTGGGCTTCTCCCAGTGATTCAGCAAGGCTATTATATTCGTGAATCACTACCTCATAATCCATCTTCTTTAATCGAGTAAGCTCCAGGGTGAGTTCACTGCCGCTAAGTTGTTTTTTAGAAGGCAGATAGCCCTCTTTTTCTGCAGTGATGAAAGGATTTGCACAAGACGAAGGAAGCGCAGTGTACAGCCGATACGCTCCCGAATCCGGCTTGGTTTTTCCGAGAGGGCAATAATACTTAAAGCACTCTAGGGAAAGATTAACATCATTGAGCTCAAGGTTCGAAAATCCGTCTTCTGAGCCGACAGCGCGGATGTCTACGAAATCCAGTCCTCTCTCTTCACAAAAGCCACGATCAAAATAGGTTGTGGTAAAGAGATCATACCCATAGTCTTGCTTGAATGGCTCATTATTTTTGATAGTAACCGGAAGGGCAAAGGAAAAGGTGTATCCCTTACCATCAAAGGATTTACTGTCTCTCAAACTAATACGCACTGGATAGTTCACATCATAGAGAAAATGAAAGATATTCATGCAAAAAAAGGAAAACAGCTCTCGGTTTCCCGGCGCCAGCTTTGATCGCAATATCCCATTGTCATGAGGCTGAGCAGAAAGATCAATACCTACTGAAGGAAGAAATTCAATACCTGCACTGATACTCTCATCTTTTTCCAGTCCTGCATCCCAGAACATACGCAAGTACTCGTAAGCATCCTCTGGAACATGATCCGGGAAATTTCCCTCTGCAATATCATCCATCGTGTGCTCTTTGAGCTTCTCATATACTCGCTCGTTCTCTAGGAAGGGACTGTGCGCGGTGTTCTTGATACGAATCCGTGGATAATTTGAGGTAAGCATCTGCTCAATCTCAGAGCGGACATCATCAATCGGCCATTCCAGCCTATTGCAAGTGAAGCGTACGTCAGTAAAAGGGACGTCTGGATTTGATGCCATCAAATCGATGGTGAAATTCTCAAGGAAAAGACCGCTGAGTTCTGCCTCCATCAACTCTTCAGCAGTAGAGAGCACCTTGCGAAGCCGCACAGGAATACGTGCCTGGTACTCTTCAATTACCGTATGCGTGCTATTCGTTTTTGCAGCAACACGGATAGGGAAATTCATAGATACCACTATATCTTTCTGGTTAAACGCAGAGCTTACTTTTTTCTCTCCGAGCACCGTGATATCATACTGCTCAGAAAACGCCTCGAAGTTATTAAGGCACAGATCCACCTGCTCTTCTACATAAGAAGACAATTCCCGCTGCGCAATACGCAGTGAAGGATTATAGCGCTGGCCTTTGTAGAACCAAAGAGGAATCTTGATAATGCCTATCCCATCAGGGTTAAGATACCGTGAAGGGTTGAATGCAATACTGGTTGGGATAGTAATAAATCCTCCCTGCTGGCCCATCAATCGAGCACCCCGCTCAGCGGTTTGTTCAATGCAGGCCTCTACATAGCGCTTCACCGGATCAATTTCCTGCGTATCGGTTTGTGGTTGCCGGTTAAGGACATTGGTTTTGAAGGAGATTAAGAGAACTACTGAAAGCAGGACAATAAGTCCTAAAATCATAAAAACAGTAATCTGAGCTTTCCTCGAAATACTATCAACCCCTTTTTTTGAACAAATCATGCAGGAAAAACCGGCAAAAAGCAAAGTAAAAAAAGATTATTACCAAGCTAATAACCCACCCAACAAGCGAGGCAGTAATGATATTTAAAACTGCGTACAAAACAACGAATATCAGCAGCAAAATAACGTAAGCAATAAACAAATCATACCTGCTTGCCGCAACAGATAAAGCAGAAAGCCAGCAGGTGATGTTTTTTTTTTCTGCATATATCATAAAGAGCACTACGCTCGAATAGGTGAATAACATAACATAGCCCAATATCAGATAAGGGACAAGATTCTGCCTTACGGTGAAAAAAGCAAGAAACAGAGGGATGCCTCCAATGAGAAACCACACAAATCCCATCGGAATAGATTTTAAGAGAAACATCATTGATGGATTTTCTTTTTTTACCAGCGACCAAATAGCAGCGCGTGATGCAATCCAGATGCCCCATACGAGTACCAGTGCTATAACGATAAGAAAAATAAAATAAAAAAAATCAAACTGCATGGAAGAGGCAAGGGCATTGACCTGAGCCTCAGAGAGCTCAAACACAGAATCAGGAAGATCGATTGCGTCAATCTTATGATAGAAAAGGAACGTAAATAAACTGGCAACAAAATACATTGCCGTAAAACTTGCGATATCAATAGTTACACTAATTAAAAAAAATCGATCAAATACCATAGTCTTGAAAAGGCTCTTTTTTTTCATCTAGAAATCCCTCTCATTGTTCTGCAAATTAGGAGCAAGTCGCTGCGATCTGCGATCTGCCTTCGCACCAACAATAGAATTGCACACCCTGCTAACACTGGTTCCATCCCCTTTAGAGATTGCTTCCTTAAAAACAAGGCAAATCTGATTATATCTCTTATCACTATATTGAATAAGGATATTATCGCCGGATCGAGAAAACGTATCATCCTGAGCAACACTCTGATACTCATCATAAAGAAGAGTAGTCTCCTCTCCGCTTAGCTCCACATTGACCTTAAGGGTCTTCTCAGAATTAAGGGGATTTCTTACTCCGAAGCTTAATTTATAGAGGAATTCGTTGCTCTCATTGCCACCGTCCACAAAACTCAAATCCTGCCGCTCTCCCTCAACATGCGCTGCAGGCTCAAGCAATCCGGAAGCAGTTTCTATGACGAGAGTACTATCAGGGATCTTATCAGCATACTCCGAGCACATCAGGCTTGTCCAGCACTCTGTTCCGCCTCCTATTACCGTACTGCAAAGGAAATCATCAACATTCGCGCGCCATTGCGCAAGGCTCTCATCGCTCATGAAGAGTGTAGCCGCAAGTTTACCAAAGCCTGTACTTGATGCCTCAAGGAATTGAAAAGTACCGAGAGCTCTTTTCTCTACATTATTCGGGCCGCCATTCCGAACTCTGCTTCTTTCCAATTCTTTGGACACCTTCTCTTCCAGCCTTTGACAGTCCTCATTGGTGCAGCGCTCGACTTTGTCTTCATCATTTTTAGTGTAGAACTTACCATCATCCAGATTAAAGCATCGATCTTCATCGCAATAGAAGCCGTGGCCATTCACATCTTCATAGGTATAGGTACCGCTTACTCCATCTCCAAGGACCTCAACACTTTCAGTATAGAGCACTTCTCCTTCTTTGCATTCATCAGTCAGGCAACCCCTTTTATTATGTATTACAACCTGGATTCCCTCTTCAGAGAAATCACCTTCGATTGGCTCGATTCTTATTGCATCCCAAGTGCCCTGGCTATTTTTTTCATAAACGGTTGCAGTACCTTCTTGATTATATATATCTTCAAATTCCTGCAGAACTATTGAGCTTTCATCTGATCTAAATATAGCGTATTGCCCGTCCTTCGACACAAGAGATTCTGTACCCTCTGTTGTATCATATCTCAAATCATCCCAGCTAATTCTGCTATTTTCTGCAGCCGTAAAAAATGAAGTGGGAAGGTCAGACAAAAATTCGTCGCTTGCCTTATTTACACCAAATCGCTCAGACTGCTCTTCATTGAGGAAAAACTTAGGCTCTCCTTTCTGAGAAATCGTTGTTTGTCCTTCGGCATCCTGCTCATAGACAACTCCATTGCCAACGAATCTTACCAAACCCTTTCCTTTTTCGTATTCAAACCACACTCCTTTGCGCTCTCCCCGAAGATCCTTAATCTCGATTGCTTTTCCCTTATACCTCAGCTCTGTTGTAGTTTTCTTCTTTTTTAATTCTAATTTTACATCTGTTCCAATAGGAATGCTCTGGCCATTGTTTTGGTCTTCAATTTGTATCCATTTAGATGTTGTTTCTCCATCGGCATCAAGCTCCTCCGTTATAGTGTATTTATCAAGACTTGTGGAAATCTCTGACTTGATTACGTTGGATTCTGCATCTGTATATCTTCGCTCTTGCACCAACATACCGTCCTTGTTTTCAACCGGTTTGGAAGTGTAGTATGAAATACCTCCACCCTTCTCGAATTGTGGGTCGTTTCCCTCTGCTTTTTGTTTCAGGTATAAATCACGAACTTCATTGGTATATTTGTTAGATGCAAAAGCTTCAGATTCATCCTTGGAGAGAGTAGTCAATACTTTTCCTTTATACTGAACCCATTGTCCCACCTTTCGAAGTCCTGGAGTTGTAGACTCTTTTGCTGGCGATCCTGTACCTTCTGCGATTTTAAATCCTGCTTTTAATTGGCTAACAAATTCTGCTTTTTGATTATCGCTCATTTGCTTATACTCATCGCTATCATACACTTCCTTTAAACCAAGCCCTTTTTCTTCAGCTTCCTCAATGCTTTCGGCTGTAACCGTTGCAACAAGCTCTCCATTTTCATTCTTGATCTCAAATGTCTTTTGCCTTGATTGAATGATCTGCTGCTTCTCAGAGATTTGCTTTTCAAGAGTATTCTTTTTTGCTTCCAAGTCTTTTGCATCAGAAAGGCGGGTTTCAGCTAAGCTGGGTTTAGAATTCTTATCTCTTTTTGCTAATCTTTTCAGACCTTCTATCTGCTTACTATATTCATCAACCTGAGACTGCAAACCATCTATTTGCGTTTGCAATTCAGCTGACGGCCTATTTTCATCGGGATTTATTTCAACAGGAGCGGAAGATTGTTGTTGATCAGCAGGTTTTGTGGTTGGGTCCGGAGCTGTGGATGTAGTAATCTTCTGTCTAAGTTCTTCAGCTTCTATTAAGAGATCATCACCCTCCTGATACTTGCCTTGATCGTACAGATCTCCAGCTTGGTCTTCCAATTTCTTGATTTGTCCCTCTATTCCTTTTGTTCTTCTCTCCTCAAGGGTAAGGTCATTATTTGAGTTTTTTTTCGAAGTATCTGCCTGGGATGATGCAGCAGTGCTGGGGGCAGTGGGAGATTGATCTTGCTCATCGCTGGGGTACCCTAGATAATTATTTTTCTCACTTTCCAGTATAGCAATCCCATCATTCATCCAATCTTCTTTATCTGGGTCCTCTTCGATTTTTGCAGTTTCTGCCTGCTCTTTAAGATATACTAATTGCTTCTCATATGCTTCTTCTTTCGCCTCTTGTTCGTTAGTAGCAACAATCTGATGTTTTGAATCATCAGGAAGGGTAACATCAATTAATTTCCAATCTTTTTTTGAACTCTCAGAATTTTGCCTTGATTTAGTTGCCTCTTCCTTAGCCATATTACCCCAAGTTATGGCTTCCTGCTCATACTTCTTAGATAATGCCAAGAGCCGTTCAGCCTCGGGTTCATCCTTATTTTCTCTTGCCTTAGCTGCATCGTCCGACGCTTTTTTTGCATTAGCTGCAGCATCTGTAGATTTTTGCATTGCCTCCTTTGCACTGGTTAAATGTTTTTCAGCTTGTTTCTTGTAACTGTCAACTACTTGTCCTACTTTCTCACCCTCAAGCTGGCTCCTTTTGTCAGCTTTTATTGTATCGAGTTCGTTTTGTGCTTTCAGCACTGCATCTCCTGCTGAAGTAACAGCATTATTCGCATTTTGAATTACTTGAGTTGCGTCTTCTTGGATATCATAAACCTCAGTTTCTTTCTTAGGTAATTTATTCTTATACTCCTGAACTCCTTTTATCTCTTTGATGGACAACTTCACTTGTTCAAGTTCCTTTTCTGCACCATCCCTTTTGCTTTTAGGTTCATTAGAATTCTCAGAGATCAATTCCAATTCTTTTCTCCGTTCCTCAAGTTCCTCAAGATCAGCACCTTTTTTATCCAGCCCATCTGGATAAGAGATAGCTTCCTGGTAAGAGGAAGATTGATCTATGATTGAAGATTTCTGAGCCTTTGTTTCCTGAAGGAGTTTACCTACTTCTTCAAGCTCAGACTGCTTTCGAGATAGCTCATCTTCGTAAGATTCTTTCGCTAGATTGCTTTTTGATTTAGAGATATCTTCATCTAATTGCTTAATTTCTTTATCCAAAGTCTCCTCCTTTGTTTTCAAAGTGGAGATTTGTTGGTCAATAAGAGTAAGTTCATCGCTAGTTTTTGACCGGATGTATAACCCTGCATCGAACTCATATTTTTCAGAGGATTTTGACAAGTCTACCTCCTCTGCCCATTTGTGCCATACATCTAGCCTTACTGTTTTAATGACTACATCATCACCCACTATAGCAGGCACAGTTTCAACAATATAGAGTTTATTATCTCCTGGCTTAACCACATAATAATCGTCTCTGCCTTTCACATCAAAGTATCTCCAACCATCAGAATCAATATGTGAAGGCGTAGCAGAAGAGAGATCTTCTCCTAGTTTGTCTGGATGAATATCATAGTTTCCTTCAGGCATATAGTCTCCGCTATACACACTCACACTACTCACTAAAAAAACCATCAAAATCAATAAAACCCTAATCCTCATTGCAATGACCTCATGAACAAATCTAAATCCTCGATCTTTTCCTGTTTAAAATAAATATCAGCATCATAGGTTTTCAAATATACTAATCCCTCATACAACGTATCCTTCATATCCACACGATACTCCCAGCGA
The DNA here is from genome assembly GCA_028279765.1 of Candidatus Nanoarchaeia archaeon. Lineage (GTDB taxonomy): Archaea > Nanobdellota > Nanobdellia > Woesearchaeales > WJIZ01 > JANQND01. Next base: position 49,673 of record JANQND010000030.1, read on the forward strand.
AGCAAGTCTTTTGACTCGTACCATTCACCATCCGAAAAAATATAGTAATACTCTTTTCCATCAACAGCAGCATCAAAAGATAATCCTGACAACACCCCTTGATCGGGTTGATACTCGGGTGGAACATGCACTGCATAGCCACTCACGCTAACAAGAGAAGAATCACTAAAATAAAATGCCGCAAGACTAAGAGCTATGCTCATGGCAATTCCCAAATATCCGAGTAGCATTCTATGTTTCATAGTACTTTATTCTATTCGTGAACAATAATCCTCTCCAATTTTCCATTCGTCCTGGATGCCTGAAATATCAGCATACACATCAGCAATCATTCCGGCAACGTCATTAAACAAACACGTTGTCGTACGCGTGTTTCCATCAAAACCGGGAATAAAGATAAAACCGCTACATATGGCTCCCAAAGCCATATCCACCACCGCATACGGACTAGATAAGGTTTGCTTTACAAGGGAGATCAAGTTATTAAGCAGTCCAGCAAAAGGAATCAGTTGGAAAATCTCTCCGTACACATACTTACAGGTTGCCTGTGCTTTTACATCCTCGCAGGCGGTAAGTGGGACCCCTACTTCTGCATGCGTCTGCACGCAATCAGCGTAAAGACACTGTATCTGCCGATACTTGTCCAGGTTATGGACTATGCCTGGAATACACAATGTCGCCAGGCTAATAATCAGGCTATCCTTAGGGTTCAGCCTGCCCCCTTTCAATGAGCGGGAAGGAGAGACACTGCCTTGTTCTCCTCCTTTTTCAGTATCGTAGGCGCTCACCCCTTGTCCGCCCAAACCGATCTTTTCTCCACCAAGGCCTTGGCCGGTAGCAACGGCATCAGCAACCGCTAAAACCCGACGCTGCCAATCTCCGATTGCTTTTCCGATATCATTACCCCAAACCTCATCATAAAACAGTCTACAGGAAATAAATTTGCAAAATTTGTCAATGCCTCCCCCTGACTTCCCTACAAAGCGAGCTTTTGTGAACACATTCGTAAGGCTGGATTTTCCATGAACTACCTGTCCTTGAGTTTCCTGTGCAACACCTGCTGGATACGTGACCGGGTTACCTTTGAGAATATTCCCAATATTCCTCAATGCCCATCCTACTCCTTTAAACATGCTTGCAACTCTATTAATCGTTGTAATGAGTGAGCAGAGCCGCTCAGCATAAAAGAAAATCTTATTCAGGGAAGTCATCAATTCAAAAATTCCACCGGTTGCATCCGCTTTTGCTTCTTCAAGTTTCCTCTCAACACTCTTGCCAAAGTCACCTAAAGGAGAATTCATAAAAGGAACAGAAATCTGTACGTTTTCAATTTCAGGAACACTGGTGACCGAGTCATCAGTGCGGGAAACAATAATCAAAGGACAGGAAGTCTTCAGACGGTTTGCATCGATTTGGGCAGGATACAGGCTGAGCTTAATATAAGGATCCGTCGTTCCCCGCTGACTATTCAGCAATTCTTCTGTTCGAATATACTGGGCAGATTCATCATCCTGTGAACACTCACCCAGAGAAATCGAAACGACCTCAGCATTGCCACGTAGGGAAACATGACAATACATTCGCTGCTCAACAAGCGTGGATACCTCCCTATCCAGAGGAGAAGGAGAGCATCGTACCGAATGCTCCCAATGATCCACAGCACTCTCCAAGATATTATACACCGTAACATCCGTAGAGTATTCTGCAAGGTTTCCCTGGAAGTCCTCAAAGCTGAGCCGAATTGAATCATCAATGAAGCCTTCAATATCAATAGGGTCAGAAATCCAGCGGCACTCCCAGACATTGTCCCGAATCTCACTGCAATCTTCTGCCTGTACAGAATCAGCATCAGAAATAAAGGATGAAAAGTCAGCATGCGCTGAAACGATCTCGCCTGGCTCAAATATCTGAGCGCGCACCTCAAGCGTATCGCCAAATGTTGCAATACCCTCATAAGTATTCTCAGTGCCTCCAATAGGCCGAACCGTAATAGTAACAAACTCAGGAGAACTGGTATCCATTACCAGCTCACCGGAAAACGACTCCTTCAACGGATTATCCAGAAGGTCCACCGTATCTTCGTGCACTGAAATCGTATAGGAACCATCATCAAGCACAAAATCAAGATGATGCCAGGAGCACATCCCGCTTGCAGAACACTCACTTGCTGCAAGCTTGTCTGAGCCACCAACAGAAGAGAGATCAAGGAACACCTGCTCAGCAGAAAGCCCAACACCCTCTTCATCAAACTCAACAATAATAGTATTATCTGAAGGGCCCAAGTAATTAATTCCATTAACTCCCTGGTTTGCTGTTTGCAAAGAGGAAACTTTAGGACCTACTGTATCGCGCCCAATCTGCTTAATCACGCGCTGAATATTTGTATTTCCAAGATCGTCTGAACCCTTAAAGGTCATCTCTCTCTGGCCATATGCAGTCGTGCGCATACCAATATCCCATGAACAAAGAACAGCATCACCCGCAGTTTCACAATCACCACTAACCTCACCAGTCGTGCTGCTCAGGGAAGAGACATCCGCAACTACCGTAGACACATCAACATCCCGGCTTACCTCAACCTGCACTACCGCATCAATACTGTCTTTGCCGATAAAAGAGATATCATTCCCTCTGCGATCAACAATGCGCATGTTCGAAAATTGCGGGCCACTGCGGTCAACCTCTACCGTGAAGTTAGTAGAAGATTGGTGATTCAAATGGTCAGTTGCCTGTATGATTACAAGATATTCTCCTTCAGGAACGGAACTTACGTTAAAGATGAATTGTTCAGAACTCTCGCAGGTGTTCACCGGATAAGAAAACGTCTTACCAAACTGAGGATGGGATGAGGAAAACGATACGCTCTGCAACCCTGCACAGGAATCATAGTTATTAGCGAAAGCGCCATCATCATAAGCAGTAAATGAAACAGTGATGCTATCCCTTGATCGATAATTGCTCAAGGTATGCCCTACACGAGGAGGAAAACCATCAACACTCAGCACTCCCTGCATGCTATCAACTATAGTGAATGCTGTTGGCGGGTTCTGAATGGAATCGGTATGCAGATTAATGCTGTAGGGAACAGCCTCCGGGAATGATGCCGTTCCGGTTGCAGGGAACTTGAGGGTACATTTGTATGCTTTTTCCAGAGGATACGCAGGGTCCAGCACGCAGGTGTCAAAGGAAGCTGAAAATCCAAGCCAGACTTGATCAGGTGTGACCACACTGCCATCCATCTCCACTACTGCCTCCACTTCATAGGCATCTTCGTTGCGAAGAGTATTCTGCACGCCATCCTGTCCGGAAATGCTATGTGCTAAAACAGATCCCTGCGCAGAAACAAAGAGCGGAAGCTGTACAATCAGCAGAATCATCAGCATTGCAATCAGTTTTTTTCTCATTCTAGCCTCGGTCGTAAATCAAACAAGTATTTTCCGGTCAATTCATCGAAGTTCCCCTGCACCTGTAAATCCTGGATCCTGCGGTCAAGAAGATTGATCGCAGTCAAGTCAGCCGAAAGTGCATACAGGATAATTTTGTTACTCTCCATCTCCGATGCAGTAAAGGTATGATTATAACTTGAAGAGCCAAGCAGGAAAGAAGAACTGTTATATCCATCAATGTTCAGGGTTTCATCTTCTACTTTAATAGTTCGCTCAGGGACATCCAGTCGTCGCTCAGCAATAAGCTGGATCTCTATTTCATACGATCCCGGGCTCAACGTGATATTGTCCTGATGAAGTGCACTATACTCTGCGAACTGAATATCGTTCCCTCTAATGATAGTTACCGTAGCGCTCTCATCCTCCAGCAAAAGAGACTCCTGGCCTGAATACAGCCAGTCATCACCTAACTTACTAAGTTGAAGTTTCCGTACCTCTAATGTAAACTCTTTTTGAGGAACCATAGAAACAGACAAACTATCTGCGCGATTCAGGGATGCATCATAAGGAATCGCTGAGGTCTCGTATCCCTCTTTCATAAAGGAAAGAGTACCTCCTAAGCAGACAGGAAGAGCAGTCTGTAACCTTCCTCTCTCTATCTTACCAATATAACAGCTATCAATACAAGAGTAGAACACATCTACCCCATCAACTGCACTGCCACTTAAAGAATCGTCAACAGAGAGAGTGATAGCCCCTGAGGTTCGCTTATTAAGGTCACAAAATTGAGTATCACCCGATTCCACTGCCGGCAAAGAAGTAAATACTGCAGGAAGTGGCCGGTTGTTTCGCATGTTGGATTCCAGCATGAATTGGAAAGTGTAGCCTTGATCATTAAACGCAGTAGGATCTTCAATTTCGACCAGCACAGGGTAACTCATATCATAAGCAAATTGATAACGCTGAATTCCCACAGGAAGAAAATCAAAGAAGCCAGATTCCGCCTGGCAATTCTCGCCATCGCAATTAAGATCAAAATAAGGTTCCCATAGGTCGAGGTAATTAAAATTCACAGCCAGGTGAGTCTCGTTTCCCGGGATAATCATATCAGCATTATAGGTATTATCAATAAATCGGTTGCCGGTATTAACCTCACGATAGTTTGAACTGCCAACCACTCGAAGAAGGGGAGTGTACGAGGAGAGAATGGACTTTAGTGAATTCTTAACCTCGGATTTTTGCCAGCGTAGGTTGCTTGAGGTCTCGAAGCTGGAATCAGACATCGGCGGGAGCTTAGCTGTATCCTTCCCGGAAAAGCCAACAATCAGGTTTGCAGTGAACTTTTCTAAGAATCGGTATTCTTTTTGCAGTTCAGTGAGTCGGTGTGCCATGTCATAGATTGATTGGAGGTCCAGATCGATACGACTAGTAAACCGGTCAACCTCAATAGTAGATCCATCTTTGGAGATTTTGAGAGGATAATTCAGATTCACACTAACATCTCGCTGGGCAACAACAGCCCCTGCCTGCAAAGAGTCAAGCTCCTCTACACTGAAACCAAGTTCTTTCAGAGAATTGAAATCGCTAAAACAAAATTCAATATTCTCCTCTATATATCGGCTAAGTTGTTTCTCAATAGAGTGCACGCCTGAAGTGGTCCTCAGTGGGATTTGCTTGGTGCTAAAGTCACATCTTCCCTCGCAGTTGTTTTGAGATTCCAGATAGAACCAGTACGGAATAATCAGATCAGATCCGGAAGAGAACTGAACAGAGTCTCCAGTTGTTGGTGGGTTCCTTGGAGTAAGAGTGTCACTATACGCATAGCCACCTCGCTGTCCAAGAGTAACCAGCCCATTTATTGCTGTTTTCTCAAGACATTGTTCAACAAAAGGGCGAATAGGAAGCAGCTCTGAAGGAAGCTCCTGTACAATTCTTCCTGCATCGTCCTCAACATCAGCCTGCTCATTTGATCCCCGCAGGACAAAGAACAACCCTAAGGAGAGCAATACAATGACTCCAAGGACCATAAATATACTGATCTGAGCTTTCCTTCGTGATCGAAGATGCAAACCAGAAAGAGGAGGAGGACTCATTTTAGCCCCCTCTGTATGATCTGCAGATCATACATTTTTTGTTCCATAAGCTCGCGTGCAAGCATGGATTTCTTCTTGCCCAGCTTCTTTGCAACTTCATTCAGAAGCCTATCAATTTCGCGAGAAACAGTAATTCGGATTTGTTTATTCATTTGTCCTTAAAAGAGTACTTTCAAAGTCATTATATATAAATATTCTGTTTTTCATCATTAAAATAGAGGAAATAGGCAAATAATATACTTTAAAAGTACTAAATTAAAGTCAACTAAAGCATAAATAAAGACAGAGAAAAAACTTAAAAAAGCCTTAATTAAGGATAAATAAAGGATAAAGTAAGTATAGACGAGAAATGGCTCCTTATAGATGAGCAGCAGCGAAAGAAAGATTTATATTATCTGCACACACAGTGAAGGTATGCCTGATCTCAAGGAATACATTAAAGACCTGCAAAAGCAAGGGTATCCCCTGCAATCAATCAAAGGAATCCTTCTACGATATGGATATCAGGAGCAAGTAGTTGATCAGACAATCTATAATCTCGATCACAAACCGCAGTTCCACTTAACCCCTCAAGTAATATTAGCAGCACTCGGCGTTATCCTAATCCTTTCCGGCTCGCTCTATTTTCTTATCAAGCCACCACAGCAAATACCTCAAAAGCTCCTCGATGTTTCTATTGAAAATATCCCACTCAAGATAAAGCCGGGAGAGGCGCTTGAAGCCGATGTGCTTTTCACAAACATGGGATCCCGGCAACGCTATGATATATTCACAAAGTATGAGATATTTGATACAGGCTCTCGTCGCCTCACCTTTAAGAGCGAGACACTTGCGCTTGAAGACCTAAAAAATAAGATAACACAAATAATCATCCCGGAAAATGCAAAGGCAGGAAGTTACGTGCTTGTTGTTACTGCACGCTATCAGGCAGAAATAGCAAAAGCAGAGCAGCCATTCGAAATAGTTTCAGAGCAGCAGCAGATTCAGCAGTCAACCTGCAGCGATGGCATACAAAACCAGGGCGAAGAAAAGACAGACTGCGGCGGACCCTGTCCTGCATGCTCAGCATGCATTGAAGAGTGCGATGATAATGACCCCGCAACAGAAGATATCTGCAATGCCCAGACGGGATTCTCCTGTGTTCACAAAAGAATTGCGGTCTGCGGCGACAAAATCTGTGAATCACCGGAAACAGATATCACCTGTCCAAGTGACTGCACTGCCCTTCAGGCGGTTTCTGAGGGCAATGTGTGGGACAAGCTTGATGAAATAAAACAAATGGCAAATACCCTCCCTCAGCAAGCGCTAAGAGAATGTGGCAACATTGAACCCTCTTTCAAAGATCAATGCCTGCAACAAGTAGGCACCGTGAGTCAGAATGCAGACATCTGCAATGATATTGAGGATGCAATGCGTAAGGATCGATGTTATACAGAGATCGCAAAAACAACGGAAAAAGTAGTTCTCTGTGAGCAGGTAGCAGAAAAAAGAAGAGATTCCTGCTATATGAATTTAGCACTCAAAGAGCATTTCGAAGTATGCGGAAAAATCAATAATCCTTATCAGAAAAGATCATGCGAGACGCTGCGAGATGCAAATCAATTTGGGTAATAGTAAAGAAGTTATCGTACGCGGGCACCATCGCCCACTTTCTCAGCAGAAACAGTTTCTCCACTTGCAGTAAGAACCTGATCACTAACCATTGGCTTACCATCCTTAACAACAATTTTCGTTTTCAGGAATTCTTCAAAGCTGATTTGTGCAGAGTTATTCTCATAGCCTCCAATTCCAACTGAAGTTCCTGCTTCCGCATCAGTAGTAAGCAAGCCGAGCTTCTCTCCGCCATCTGCTGCGAGAAGCATTCCCTTGCTCTCTATTCCGCGAAGCTTAGCAGGCTTCAGGTTAGAAACAACAATGATCTTTTTTCCTTTCAGCTCCTCAAAAGAGTAATGCTCTTTAATTCCAGCAACAAGCTGCCTTTTCTCGTCGCCAAGATCAATCTGCAAAACGAGCAGCTTATCTGCTTTTGGGTGTTCTGCAGCATCAAGAATAGTGGCCACCTTCAGGTTCAAGGGAAAAGTTTTCTTCTCTTCAAGCTGCATCTTCTCAAAAAGAGTTGAGGGAACACCAATGCGATGCTTCAGGAGGCTAAAATTAATATCTTCCCAGCGAAGGTTTGGCTGGTCAATTTGCTGGCGCAGGCGATGAGCAAAATCAGGCAGTATCGGCTCTAAAACGATCGAGAGAATTTTAACCAGATTGACACAGCTGCCAAGCACACGCTGCGCGCGCTCCTTTTCTGTTTTAATCAGTTTCCAGGGCTCATTATCCTGAAAGTACTTATTTCCCAGGCTGCTGATATGAAGAATCTTTTGAACCACTCCCTTCAAATTGACTTTCTGATAATCGTCCTTAATCTCTTCGCATTGCTTAATGATTTCTCCGAACAGGGTTTCATCCTCTTCAATACCGTCAAACGAAGAGTCAAAATGCTTCTCTAAAAAGGACAGCACGCGATAGCAAAAATTGCCGATATTTGCAACCAGCTCATTATTTACGACATCCTGAAAATCTTTGAAATCCAGGTCAATGTCTGACATTTTCTTGCTCAGGGCCCTAGCATAGTAAAACCGTAGATATTCAGGATTATAGGATTTCAAAAAGTCCTTAGCCGTGTAAAACGTTCCCCTGCTCTTGGACATCTTCTCACCATTCACCGTCAGAAATCCATGCACAACAATATCAGTAGGAAGATTAAACCCTGCCTCCATTAACATTGCTGGCCAGAACAGGAAATGAAAATAGATAATATCCTTACCAATAAAATGAATAATTTGTGATTCAGGGTTTTTCCAGTAATCCTTCTCTGCATCAAGATTATGTTGTTTGCAATAATTCTGCGTTGATGCAATATAGCCTACCGGAGCGTCCAGCCACACATAATAATACTTATCCTCTTCGCTTGGAATCTTAAAACCGAAATAAGGGCCATCCCTGCTGATATCCCAGTCCTGCAAGCCTTCCTTGATCCAGTTCTTCACATAGTTCACCATTTCAGGTTGCAGGTTCTTATTGGAGAGCAGCCATTTCTCAAGCTTATCTGAGAGTGCGCTGAGTTTGAAAAAATAATGAGAAGATGATTTTCGAATAGGATTCTCTCCTGAGAGTGTTGAGTACGGATTAACCAAATCTACCGGCTTATACGTAGCATTGCAGATCTCGCACACATCACCATACTGATCTTTTGCACCGCACTTAGGGCACTCGCCCTTCACATAACGATCCGGCAGGAAGCGCTTTTCTTTCTCATCATAAAAGTTCTCCACATCCTTTTGATAGATCAGGCCTTTATCGTTGAGTACATGAAAAATCTGATCTGAGAACTGTTTATTTTCTTCGGAATTAGTAGAATAGTAGGAATCAAAGTGAATATGAAATGCTTTGAAATCCTCCAGGTGCTCCTTATGCACCTGCTCAATCAGCTCCTCTGGGGTGATACCCAGCTCCTCTGCCTTAATCTGAATAGGAGTGCCATGCGTATCATCAGCGCAGCAATAGATCGCATCTTCGCCAATAAGTTTGAGAAATCGTACAAAGATATCTGTCTGAATATATTCCACTAAGTGTCCCACATGTATCGATCCGTTCGCATACGGAAGCGCAGAGGTTACCACAATTCGCTGAGGATTTTTCGTTTCGAAGGCAATCACCTAAACAAAGAATGGAGAAAGTGTTTATAAAAGTTTATAATGGATATACATAAATAAGTGTCAAATTTTAAACTAAATAATCGAATTAGGTGCCTTTTTGAATGGAGAGATGATATTTACTTTCATGTACACTGAAATCTTTAGGGACACTTCCCTCAGAGATGGAAGCAGAAAGAAGTTCATTATAGTCATCTCTTCTCACTGTTAAATTAAGTATGTTTCTCCTATCAATAGTCATGCCAGGATAAAGTTCTTTGACTTCATCGCCAAGGAGTTGGAGCATTGCATCTGGTATAAGCTTATTTGCAATTTTACCTTGAAGCATTCCTGAAACATACTGCATGCGAATAACATCCTCTCCAGTATGCTCCTTGATGTATTTAGTGTCTTTTTCTAGAACAGTATCAAATCCCAGCTGTTGTGCAGCGTACTCTAGGAGCTTAAAATTGACAGGAGAAGAAATCTGTCCAGCAAAAATAGAGTAAGCCTCCAATGGTTTCTCAAGTGAGTCAAAACCATAGTCAAAAATATCTACTTTCACCTTCTTTTTTTGACGAATATTCCACAGAAAATCAATTGCTTCTAAAGGGATACTCACTGCTACTGGATCAGCCGGGTCCATTCCATCAATCTCAGCTAATTGACTTTGATAGAGTTGCAAAATAGGGGAAGCGAATTCCTTGAATGGTCCGGAAGCTCTTTGCCAATAAGTTCGAAAAAAATAGGGTTGTAGATCCTCCTGAACAAATTGCTTTTCTGCCACCACAAGAGAAGCCAAAAATGAGGGGTAAACATCGTTCAGTTTTTCCCATTGGTTAGGGTCACTAAAATAGGACATGATTTGTGAGGAAGTATAGTCCCGTGCTCCCTCGTTTGACAATAGAAGATCAGTTTCTTTAGTAAACTTTCCCATATTCAACCTTCTCTTTCCGACTTTGCCTTTACTTGGAAAATCACCCTCTTTCATCGCAAGGGTAACAGTCAGGTTATATGGCTTACCTTCATGCATAGTAAAGAAATCAGTAAATGTATCGTCAAATAATTCAACAACAACTACCTCCAAAGGGTCCTCTGTTACTTTTGCTGGGAATTCAGAAAGAGAGTTTCGTTGAAAATCAATGTCGTAAGGCTCAATGTCCTGCTTGTGCAATATAAATGATGAATCAGAAAAATCATGGCAAACATAATGTGGCTTCTTTCCTAATTCCTGTGCATGGTCAAGAAAAGCAGTAGCAAAAGCGAAATTTCCAGGCCCTATTTCATGAACTATCTCAGAAATGCCTTCTTTAGAATGAGATGCCGCTTGCGCCCTTGCAAGCATAGGTTCTTGACCCAATGTTCCCAATAATGTCAAAGGAGATTCCTCCATAGTATAGAAAAGAGAGTTTACTTTAGATTGTAGAATTGAAAGAGGAATGGAGATATCAGTCTTTACCCATTTCTGATTATATCGGGATGGTAAAAATAGTCCTCTATGCTTAGTATATGATTCATCCATACATAGGAAATCACAGATATACTTTTAAGATTTTCCTATTTTACTACTCAAAAGAAACTACTTCTTCGGCTCTTTCATCTTCTTCGTAATCGGAATCTTCTCATTGCAGTCATTACATTGAAAAACATATGCATCCACACCCTTGAACTTTTTCCGTTTGTAGGGCGTGGTTGTCTCTCCACTTTTTCCACAATGAGGACAGGTATACTGCACGTTCATACTCAAAGTTGGTTCAAACTCCTCCTTTGGGACCGAATAATCACAAGAAGGACACACATATTCTGAAGACCGGGTCTTAACCTTTCCCGTTTTACTATCCACTGGCTTTCCTATTTTAGCCTTGCCGCAGGATGGGCAATCAGGCCTGAAAACCCAGGCAACAACTCTTCCATTATTATCTAACGTTCTTCTGCTAAAATAGAAGCATTCATCCATTGAATCTGGCATTGTTATGGTCATTCATTTCACCAATTTTTATTTTAAAGGGAGTAGTATTAAAGGTTTATTATTTTGATTGGTATATCAGTGTTCTTATTTGGTCTATGCGCCTCATTATTTCTTCATCAAACACCATAGGTGCTCCATCAAGTTGTTGTTTAAGTGGATCCCCAAAGGAAAAGTTTTTTAGGATATCAGAAGTCCAGCCGGGATAGGCAACAGAATGAGAGAATTTGTTTCTAGTATCCCAAAATTGCCATGCGTATCTGTTTGTCGTTTTAGTTTTTAAGATTTCTTCTTGATCTTGCGCCGTTATAATATTACTTCCCTGATTGGATTCTTCACTTAGTGTGACTGCACCCTTCTCGTAAATAGATACTGCGTTTATATTAAAGAGAAAATGAACTCTTGGTTCTGAATGTAAGTTAAGATATTTAACTAATTCTGCCATTCCACTCCCAATATTAGACTCCTTGTCAATAATTGGTTCCTCTTTATTACGAGACATTCTCTGGTTAGGATCATAAATCATTTTAAAATTGTGTTCAAACAATTCACGCAGTTCCCCCACCATCCTTTCTTGTCCCAGATTTGTTTTTGCCAGTTTTATCAATGTTTGTCCTATTAAGCTCCTATAGATTTCCGTTTTGTCCTTCTTATACTGGTACGTTTCTTTATCATACTGCATCCAAACATGGCTCTCATCAAGAGGGAAATGCAGAAGTGGGATCTCCCAATCTCCACTAATCTCTTCTGCCTTATCAAAAAGCTCATTAAAGGCACCGTTTGCATCATCTCCATACTTTTTTAGCAGGAGTGGGCGAGAATAATGTTCTTGGCTAGTAACGGAGGCATACAATTGATCTGCTAATTTTCCCAGATTATCTCTATCTATCTCCCCAGCGCTAGAAAGCAAGGTCATATCGTTCATAAAGAAGGAGAATCAGTTATCCTTTTTAACCGTTTCACTTCAATGCTAATCGCATTTCTATTGACACGAATATATCGCGGGCACTCAGTGTAAGGAAAAGAATTGCGCTCGCAATACTTTATAATCCTTTCCCTTTGCACATCATCAGAAAACCCAACCACTACATTAATCCCCTTCTTATCTGAATGAATAATCTCAAACATGGACAAGTCTTTTTTTATCTTCTCATGCTGCTGCTCAAAAAAACGCAGTTTCTCCTGCAGCATCCCTAATTGCTTATCTAACGATCCCATCTTATGCTTATCAAAAACCAGATTATCCAGCATGGATCGATCAAAAGAAAGCTCATCAAAAGCAAGAAATCCTCCATAATGCAGATTGACCGGCTTATCTTCGCCAAATGATCCTATAACGATATCGCCAATCTTTGCGATTTCAGATCCGATGCTTCCTGATGCATCATTAATAAGTAAAGCACCTTTCTGTTTAGTCATCGCATACAACAGTCCCATCGGCTGCTCAGCAAAATAACCGGATAAGGAATTAATCAGCAAAACAGATTGATCATCTAAATGCCGTCCCAGCTCATTCGGCTCAATAATCCCATCATCTGTTTTAAGCTTCTCCAGGCTCATTCCTAAGCGTTCGGGAAACTGCAGGTAGGTAATCCAGCCGCCCTGATCCTGCACAATAACTTTCCGCTTACCTAATGCCTTAGCTATTTTCAGGGCAGTTTGTATGGATACATTCCCCCGTTGGGTCAGATAAATATTTTTCTTGAGGGTATATCGTTTCAAGTATTGTATAGCATTATTCTCCATGCAAAAAATCACTCAGACAAAATTTAAAAAGCTTGTGAAAGTGCAAACAATAAAGCAAGAGAGCAACAACAATCGCGCAGACGAACTTAGTCTCTAAGCTCGAGATTTTGCCTAGAGCAAAATCGCTCTGCCTGCTATTATTGTTGTTGCTATAAAAGCGAAATAAACAGTTTAAAATGACCTACTACGATGATATAGCAGAAGGATATGAAGAACTTCATAGAGAGGAACAACTAAAGAAGATAGAAATAATAAAACAATATTTCAAACCAAAAAAAGAAGAAAAGCTCTTAGATGTTGGCTGCGGGTCAGGCATCTCAACAGAGAATTGGAATTGCAAAACATATGGCATTGACCCATCAGAAAAACTTGTTCAAATAGCAAAACAGAAAGGAATAGAATGCGAAGTAGCAAAAGCCGAGAACATCCCTTGCGAGGATCACTCTTTCGATTACATAATATCCATAACAGCCATTCAGAACTTTGACAACATCGAAAAAGGGTTACAGGAAATAAAACGAGTGGGAAAAGAAAACTTTGTCCTCACCTTTCTCAAAAGAAGTCCCAAAAGAGAAAAAATTGAACAAGCAATAGATAAGATATTCACGATCAGAAAAACCATAGAAGAAGAAAAAGACATCATTATAATCGTCTAAATACAAACATTTAAGAACGCCAAACAACAAGAAAAAACTGATGAATAAAAACCTTCTTCTCTTCCTTGCATTGATTTTACTAACTGCCTGCATCTACGAGACTCCTCAGGCAACCCAGATAAGCAGCCAGGCCTTTAACTCTACGCAGGATACGTTCGCACAGCAGGAGGAGCTTAAAGAAAAAGAGGCCCAGCAATTCACATTAAAGAGAAGAATTGATGCAGAATACACCGCAAAAGCAGCCGAAAACATTCATGACGAGTGCAAAGGATGCCTGGATATTATTGCTGCATCGGCATCTGCAATCAGATATTATGATCCGTCCCTGACTTATCCCGCAATCCTCTCTCTTTCAGGAGCATTACGATTAGACGAAAGAGAAAAGCTCATCCACACCTTTCTTACACACAGAGTTAGCCTGCTTGGATATGAACCATTCTATACAGCAAACCAGCGACAGACCTCTAAAGCAGCCCAGGTATTTCGGGATGCAAAGAACAAGCCTGCACGGGTAGGGATTGCAGATGCAAATTATCTCAAGGCGCTTCTCTTCTCTGGTGCAATTCCTATAGCAAGTATTGATCGATTCTACATTTTTGAAGACCAGTTAGGAAGATATCTCAATATTTCGGGTTTCAAAGCAGAGCACGAAGAAATATTTGTCGCCCTGGTAGGCTACAAGAATGAAATCTTCATCCATGACCCAAGAGTAGATGGGCTCAGGGCATCGTATCAAAAAATCGACCTGCAGCATTTCTCTCAGGCATGGGCAAGCGATCAGAATACCTATGGAATTCAGTTCTCCTTCTATCTCCTTAAGAAAAAACCGATGATCGGAGGTGAGCAGGCATCGAAAACCATTATTGAGGACATCACGTACAGCCACCAGAACCTGCGATCAAATCATCCCGATCTGGAATCTATTATTCTGCAGGGATACATCACCAGAAAAGAAGCAAGCATGTACTTCAAAGATACAGACAAAGAAATATACCAAACCCTTAAGCAAAGCGCTTCACTCTTCAAGGCACTTATAGGCGAAAAAAATAAAAATACTGCTGACCAAAAACTCAATGAAATAATACAAACCGAGCAACAGCTACCATGAATCCCAAACTCAAACGGTTCCTCTCAGATACCCTGCAATCACTCAATCCACAGTATTATCATAAGCTCGCAGACCGCCGGGTTGATTCGGCACTGGTTTATTTCTTCGTTTTAGTGATTACTACATTTCTTCTCACGGCAATACTCTTTATTCCTACTGTTCTGTTCTTAAAAACAGACATTGAGCAGGGTATGCTGGGCATAAACACCTTCACGATTGATGCGGATTTTGAGACTGTTGAGCCGATCATGATTCCGACAAAGGATCCACTGATTACATTAGATACCACAAACAATAAAACCCTTGATACCGAACTGCTGTTGATTACCAACGAGGAGCTCTATTACAATATCTTTGGTGAGCAGGGAAAAACAACTATTGAGAAATATGATTTCAGTGAACATAGAAAAGGGGCTATGGACGCGATAAGCAAGTTCTTTTTCTTCCTGATTCCCAGTATTGCTACGTTCTATATACTCGCCTATACTATCAAGTATTTAGCCATCATTCTTATTGCTGCCTGTTGTGCGTTTGCTCTAACCAAGATGCGCAAAAGCAAAATCGAGTTCAGGCAGATACTCTCGCTCTCTATCTATACATCAACCGTGATGATACTCATTGAAGTATTAACGATTCCTTTCTTCATCAGCAAGTACTTAGTAACCTATTCTCCGTTTATCGGCTTTAATACCTCAGTGTTCGCTATCACGTTTTATCTTGTTCTCTTTGTGAGCGCGGTACGCATCAATGCAAGGATGGAATGAGAACAAAGCGAACAAATTCTATAACCTTTTTAAAGAATGAAATATAAGCATAGCCCTATGAAGATAACAGTCTCTGGGGAAGTAGGTTCAGGAAAAAGCACGATCTCAAAAATGCTTGCAGAGAAATTACAATATCCATACTATTCTATAGGAGGGCTAATGAGGGAAATCGCACAAAAGCGCGGACTGTCTCTTATGGAAATCTCAAAGAAAGCAGAGAGCGATCCCTCCATTGATGAGGAGCTCGATAAAAGGCAAAAAGAAATCGGGGAAAAAGAAGATAATTTCATCATGGATTCTCGATTAGGGTTCTACTTTATTCAGGATTCGTACAAAATATTCTTCACCGTAGACCCAGAGGAAGCCGCAAAACGAATTATTGGCGAAAAACGCAAGGATGAAGCGTACAGGGATGCAGAGCAGGCACTCAGTGTTCTCAGAAAGCGCATGCAGTCAGAAAACAAGCGCTATAAAGAATACTATGGAATTGATTTTCCGCGGAACGAAGATTTTGATCTAATTATTGACACCACTCACACAAAACCAGAAGAAATAGTGGAGCTAGTAAGAGAGAACATAGGAAAGAAATAGGCTTATTCTGTTTTCAGGGATCCCACACATAAACAATCAGGCGAACAATGCGCGCTGAGCTGTTATCCACTTTCAGTTTCACAAACCGCTCATCCTTTGCCAGGGTTGATGAAAGGGATTCCACCTGAGAGAAGAGCGCAACAAAATCATCCCCCCCGTTTCCCGCAAAATTATCGGGGTTATATCCCCAATAAACCTGGCCGTCAACAAATACCAGGTCTTTATCTTCCTGAAAATAAAATAAGTAGTCCCGATCTGTTCCTAAGAGGAGTTTTGATTTAGAGTAAGGAAGACCCGCATAGGCAGCCATAGTGGTATTCGTAATGGTATCCTCCTTGAGCAGACCCATTTTCTGAATATCAGTAATAGATACCCAGTCATAAGGAGAAGAGGGTGATGCGAGCGTCTTTCCAATGCGTACTGCCTCTGATTGAAGAACTTGATAGGGCTTGGCATCAAAAGAAATATTCGTATACTCAGAAACAAAGAGTTGCACGAACAAAAATAAGATTACCAGAAACGAAACGAAACCGATCACCATAGCCTGCCCTCTTTTATTCATTCGATGCATTAAAGAAGAGATGTTTAAAAAGATTGCTGAAGAGAATGAAACACTTTTTTCAGGATGCAGTCAGGTAGAGTGACAAAGCTCTTTTCCGTTACCTTTATAAACTCTTTATCAATCCTTCAGGGTATGTTTCTTCTCGCATTGTTTACAAGCTAGAGGGAAAAGGAAAAAAATGATTCAAAAAAACGACTTCATCGAAATCGAATATACCGCACGAACCAAAGACGAAGGCATTATCTTTGACACCACGGATGAAAAACTGGCAAAAGAACAGGGCTTCCTGCAGAAAAATGCCGTTTATGGGCCGGCAGTTATTTGTGTAGGCCAAAAGCAGGTGATTGCAGGGTTAGATGACAAAATTATCGGAAAAGAGCTTAACAAAGAATATACTATTGAATTATCACCTGAAGAAGCCTTTGGGAAAAAAGACGCAAAACTCGTCCAATTAATCCCAACAAACAAATTCAAGAAGCACAATATTGTGCCACAACCCGGCTTGCAGGTAGAAATCGATAATCTCAACGGCATCATTAAAACTGTTTCCGGTGGAAGGACACTCGTAGATTTCAATCATCCACTCTCAGGAAAAGAGATCGAATACACCATTAAGATTCTCAAAAAAATAGATGATGATACGGAAAAGCTCAAAGGATACCTCAAAGTAAGCCTGGGTATTGAGCTTAGTGCATCAGTAAAAGAAGGAAAGGCAAGCATCGAGATGCCCTTTGAGCTGCAAAAAGAAATGCAGGATCATCTGGCAGGAAAAATCAAGGAAATCATTCCTACTATCAAGGATATTACGTTCACCACCAAGAAAAAAGAAGACAAAACTAAGGGCGCCTCATCAAAAAAGACTCCTGAAAAAGCAACTACTCCAAAATAAATAAAATTTATATATCAGTAGGGCAAAGGAATACCATCGCGATGAGGTGGGGATAAAGTGGATTCAATAATTGAAAGCGCCAAAGAACAAGTCGAGCAGGATCTCAACATTGAGCAAGGCTCGCAGCCGTTTAATGAAATGGACTCTGAACTTGAAGAGTTCCTTGCACAGCAAAAGGCAAAGATTAAAGTCGTCGGTGCTGGCGGTGGTGGTAATAATACCATCAACAGAATTTCAGAGGTCGGAATCAAGGGCTCTGAAACGATCGCAGTAAACACTGATGCCCAGGACTTGCTTTACACCACAGCAGACAAGAAAATTCTGCTGGGAAGGGAAGTTACGCAGGGGCTTGGTGCAGGCTCAAACCCAAAACTGGGGGAAGAGGCAGCACGAGAAAACGAGCATGACATCAAGAATGCTCTCTCACATTCAGACATGGTCTTCATCACCTGCGGATTAGGTGGTGGAACCGGAACAGGCTCCGCGCCTGTTATTGCAGAACTGGCAAAAAAGCAGGGTGCGCTCACCGTAGGCATTGTTACCATGCCGTTTGCCATGGAAGGACACCGCAGGTATGATAACGCGGTGATCGGCCTGGAAAAAATGGAGCAAATCGTGGACACGCTCATCGTGATCCCTAACGATAAGCTCCTGGAACTGGCACCTGATCTGCCCTTGCATACTGCCTTTAAGATTGCAGATGAGATCCTCACCAATTCCGTCAAAGGAATTGCAGAGATGGTTACCAAAGCAGGCCTGGTCAATCTTGACTTTGCTGATATTAGGGCTGTCATGAAAGGAGGAGGGGTCGCATTGATCGGTGTAGGGGAGTCCGATACCGATAATCGGGCCATTGAAGCTGTCGAAAAAGCGATCAACAATCCCTTGCTGGACGTTGACATTGCCAATGCCAACGGAGCACTCATCAATGTTGCCGGCGGTGAAGACATGACGCTTGACGAGGCGCGAAAAGTCGTTGAGGCAGTCTCTGAAAAGCTCAGCGAAGAGGCAACATTAATATGGGGAGCCCAAATCTATAAGGATTTGGAGAGCAGCATTCGGGTGATGCTCATCGTAACCGGAGTGCAGTCCTCGCAGATATTCGGGACGGATTTTAAAACAACCGACGTAAAGAGAAAAGAAATGGAGACAGAGCTGGGAATCGAATTCATCGAGTAAAATGGATATCAAAAAACACACCGTAAGATTAAAATCATTCATCATGGAGTGCAGGCGAGTACTGAAGATTACACGAAAGCCTAACCGCGATGAGTTTAAGACGATTGTCAAGGCATCAGCCCTGGGAATGGCTATTGTAGGGCTACTGGGTTTTGTCATTGTCATGGCTAAACAGTTATTGCTGCCCCCTTTAGTATAAAGAGTATACAAGAGTAATAATCAATCAACAAAGACAAATGAGGAAAAAATGGAAGAACAAATTTATGCATTAAGAACCACTGCAAACCGCGAAGATCAGGTTATGGATTTCGTAATCAGCAACGCAAAGCGAAAAAAGCTCGGTGTTGATTCAGTAATTCGGCCGCACGGTATGAGAGGGTACATCTTTATCGAGGCAAGCTCCCGCTCAGATGCAGAGCAGGTAGCCTTCAATGTTCCCTATGCAAGAGGAATTCTTCCAAACATCATTGAATATAAAGAAATCGAACATATGCTCAAGCAGGTCAAAACCGAGATGAATATCCAAAAGAATGATATTGTGGAGATCATTTCCGGTCCGTTCAAAAGGGAAAACGCCAAAGTCTCCCGAATTGATAAGCAAAAAGAAGAAGTCGTGCTTGAATTGCTGGAATCTGCAGTACCTATTCCGATTACGGTAAAGATGGACACCGTGAAAGTAATTCGAAGGGATTCAGATGAAGAAGAAGCAAGTGATGATGAGTCTTCAGATTCAGATGATATGGAAGCACCATCAGGTGCTCCTACACTGAACTGAGAAATTCTAAAGCTGTGGAATCCTAAACCTTTATAAATCGATAGGGAGTTCTCAAAAAGATGGGAAAAGAAAGTATTGAAGCATTAGTTGAAGGCGGTAAAGCAACCGCTGCACCACCGTTAGGTCCGGCTCTGGGCCCGTTAGGCGTAAACATCGGCCAGGTAGTGGCAGCAATTAATGAGAAAACCACCTCATTCAAAGGAATGCAGGTTCCCGTAAAAGTTATTGTTGATTCTGATACTAAAGAGTTCGAAATTTCCATCGGTACCCCTCCGGCATCTGCCCTTATCAAAAAAGAAGCAGGCGTGCAGAAAGGAGCAGGTAATCCCTTAACCGATAAGGTTGCTGATATTCTCATTGAACAGGTTATCAAGATTGCTCAGATGAAAGAAGATGCCCTGCTAGGCAAAGATATGAAGGAAAAAGTAAAAGAAATCTGCGGCACCTGCCAGTCCATGGGCATTCTCGTTGAAGGAAAACCTGCTCATGATGCGATTGAAGAGATTAAAGCAGGTAAGTTTGATGAAAAGATCGCATCCGGTAAAACCGAGCTAAGCGAAGAAGAGAAAAAGAAGCTTGAAGAAGAGAAGAAAAAGCTTGCTGCAGAAATGGAAGAGCGCCGCCATGAGTATGAGGCCAAAGCAAAAGAAATCATCGGCCAGCTCAAAGGAAAAGATAACAAATTCTTAACAAATAAGATGAAAGAAGCAGGAATCCCTGACCAGATCATCAAAGAACAACTCCCTGAAGAAGAGGAGAAAAAGGACGATGATAAAAAGGAAGAAGCCCCTGCTAAAAAGTAGGTTTTCTAGTTTAATAAATTATATAAATTTTGGATATTTTTTATTCTTGAGTGGGTAAAAAACAACGACTAGCTTTAGATATCACGCGTAGTAATGGCTTAGACGGGTTTTCAGTGATGCTGGAGCATTACATTGATTTTCTTAAGAATGACTATGAAGTGCTTCTTATTACTGGTAGACATGAGGAAAAATATGGCGTAACTGATGGAGGATATGAGATTGAGCAAGTAGATGATCTCTTCATCAATCATCCTCATACTATCCTTCTACGAGAAAATCAATTTAAAGAACAATATAGAAAAGAGAACTTTCGAAAAGGGAAGGACGGCTATCTAACTGAAGGACAATGGGATAGTCTTTTTCATGAGCAGAACAATAGAATACATTCAAAGTTAGAAAAGCTGATAGAGGGACAAGACATTTTCTTCCATTTTGGTTTTTTAGGTCTTCGATATTTACACCCTGCAGCAGCATTAGCATCCAAGAAAATCATCGGAGAGTGGATCATACCACAGAAGTCGAATGGAGCTGACCCAATGGGAGAGCGTCCACAAACAGTGGATAGGATTCTACCAAGATATCTTAACCTATTAGCAGCGAACGATTCAACTCCTAGGGGATTATATAACTTTCCACACCTGGACCACATTGCAATCAATCATCATCAATTTCTTAAGTTTCACCAAACCTACCGCATACCAATAGATCAAGTCTTTGAGATACCCGATTTCATCCCACTTAAGCATCCTCATATCCATCATGAAATGGGATTTGACGCATCGATATATACTGCTCTTCAAGAAGGTAGGATTATAACAAATGGTCTTCCTGATCTCACGGAAAAAACAGTGTATTTCGTTTCGCCGGTGAGAACCATTGAAAGAAAACAGCTAATTGAAGCAATGAACTACGCAAAATACTATGGAGAGGTAACTGGACAGCAGGTGCATTTCGTAATGACTCATCCAAAAACTGATGGGCAAGAGTATTTTGAGAGAATCATTTCTCATGCAAAGGAAAATAAAATTGATATAAGCTATCTAGGCGATAGCATTACTCACAAAAGTCTTAGAAAAACATTAACTCAATTAGCAAAATTGAATTCAATCATGGTCGTAGCTAGCAACGCAGGGGCAATGGAGAATGCAATTATTGAAGGTACCGAGTATGGTTTTCCCGAACTAGTGTCCTGCCTTCTAAATTCTGCACCCATCTTTAGGGAAAAGGGATTTCAATTTCATGAGATGACATTTCAGAATTTGGAATCAGAGGGTCCTGATATGGTGAGCTATATCAATAATATGCTATACACAGATATGCGAATGCAACATGCAAGTAATAATATTCGAGTAACATATGATCATTTCTCCACACATGCAAACGCTGAAAAAATAAGAGAGATGATTACTCATAAAGCAGCCTAACCTTTCAACACCTTCTCAACTCTTCTCATCTCCACATCCATTTTTTCTAACAAAGAAACAATTCGCTCCTTCTCTTTTCCAAGCCCTTTCCAATCTAATAAAACAAAAGAAGCACCGGATTTTTCCATAGCCTGACGAATCATATCCTCGTCCAATGACTCCAGCATATACTTCGGGCAAATGTGCCCCAAAGCAATATCCGTTCGCTCAAGGACTTTCAAAAAGTTATTACAGTAATGCAGTCCTCCGATGCCAAAGCCAATCTCCGTGGATACAAAGGTCTTTGAAGTAATAGAAAGGATGACTTTAGCCAGTATCTCGCCTGATTTCTGATCTTTCCACTGCTCTTCATTCGATCCAATTTCAATAAATAAAGCAGGCTTCTCCTGGTAAGGCCCATGATGCGTTGCCTCAAGCGTTATCTCGTGGTGCGGTAACTGATCTGCAAACTTCATCATCTCCAGATAGCATGCCCTCATTAAAGCAGCAGGAGCAGATACAAGAGTTCTTGCTCGACCTCCATAATCAGCAGCATCCCAATTCCCAATTACATGACAGGTAAGCGATGGAACTGCTTCCTTGGA
This sequence comes from Candidatus Nanoarchaeia archaeon, assembly GCA_028279765.1. Lineage (GTDB taxonomy): Archaea > Nanobdellota > Nanobdellia > Woesearchaeales > WJIZ01 > JANQND01. The sequence goes on from JANQND010000030.1 coordinate 71,885, forward strand.
AACATGCTTGCTGGCAAATAAAAAGACATCCGCATCAATTTTTGTATCAAGGTCCTCAGTACGAATCAGGCGGGTAGTGATAGTATACAATCGTAAATTCTTGTGAGAATACACTGGATGCGTATCAAACACCCCGCTCTCCTCCCAATGCGCCTGCTCCAAGAGGTTCTCTTTAATGGTCAAGCCAGCAGGGTCCAGGACAGAGCAAATGATAGCAAACTTCATGATTCATCGTTTCAAGAATCCTTCTTTTTATACTTTCTGATTAATTATTTTCCATATAACAAATAGAAAAATCCAAAACCACAAAATACTTAAATAAGTATTTTCATAAGAAAAAAAATAAATAAAAAAATAAGTACTTCCCTAAGAGAAATGAAAATGCGAGTGAAAAGGCTTAAATATAAGTATTTTAATAATGAGAAAAATAAGTATTTTTTAAAATGGTTGCAACACAGTTCAAACGAAAATTATACAAGAGAGGATCTAGCTTCGAGACTACCATCCCTATGCCCATGCTCTTTGCACTCGACAAGTCTAAAAAACATAATGTTGTCTTTACGTATGACCCACAAGTTAATCGGTGGATAGTCCAATTTGAGGAGGTGAAAAAATAATGGAGTACCGGCTGAAAGACGTGATCGGCTCATTAGAATACAATGAGTTAATGAAAATGAGAGAAGACATCAACAAAGGTGGATTTCATCTCAAGAAATTTCTTGATGTTACCATAAAGCAAAAAGAGCACGATCATGCCACGCACTGTACAACCTGCTCAAATAAGCTCAAGCCCACTGATGCTAATAATTTTACTCTGGTCTTTGGTCCGGCTGACTTCAAGAAAAAAGCAAGCTTCTGCGGGATCGATTGCATGGAGTATTTCCTCTCTGAGCTCAAACAAGTAAAAAAGGTGCTTCAATGATCAGCGTTCTTGAAAAAAAGCCCGCAGAAGACGATATCATTGAACTGGACCTCAACAAGCCATGGCCAAAAAAATCCAGGGCGAGTACCTGGATGGATGAGGCGCAAAAAGATTTCTCAAAGCCGAGCAGAAGAAAGTCTAATCAGGATTTCATTACCGTTGTGCAATAGGTTAAAGACTAACAATGTTGGGCATTCTTATGTTCAATATGGATACATTTGTCACAATCTTTAAATAACACATGTCCATTATTTCTGCCATGGCAAAAACCATCATCGGGCTTACTGAATTTGTCAAGCTCCATGCAGACAAAAAGAAAAAAAGAGTCAAAGCCCGCATTGATACCGGCGCAACCAGAAGTTCCATGGATATCCAATTGGCAAAGGATTTGCACCTAGGGCCTATCCTCAGGAGAAAAAAAGTGCGCTCTGCACACGGCACCATGATGCGCCCGATCATCGAGTGCAAAATTGAGCTCGCAGGAATCTGCATGACAACTGAGTTCACGCTTGCCGACAGAAGCCACATGAAATACAAAGTATTAATAGGGCAAAATTCCCTGCAAAAACATTTCCTCATTGACCCGTCTAAAAAATAAATGAAAGCAGCAATAATCTCACTCGGATCGGAAAGCTCACAGATGCTCGCCGATGCAATGAAAGAGTATTTTAACAAAGTTGAAATGCTTGATTTGCGCAAGATTGAAGTGAATCTTACCAATGAATTAGAAATTCTCTATGAAGGAAAACCAATACCAAAGTTTGACTGTATCTATCTGAAAGGCTCCTTTCGATACTCACAGCTATTAAGCGCGATCACCTCTTCACTTTCCAAAACGTCCTACATGCCCCTCAAAGCAAATGCCTTTGCCATTGCCCATGACAAGATCTACACGCAGATTGATATTCAGCGCCATAATATCCCTATGCCAACCACGTATCTAACCGCAACCATTGCAGCAACCAGGCAGATTCTCAAAAAAATTAATTATCCTATTATCATGAAGTTTCCTCAAGGGACGCAGGGAAAAGGCGTGATGTATGCCGATTCCTTTGCTTCTGCATCATCCATATTAGATGCTCTTGATTCCCTAAAGCAGCCCTTCCTGATCCAGGAATATGTCGATACCGGCGGTGTCGATCTTCGGGTTTTGGTAGTTGGCCACAAGGTCGTTGCTGCCATGCGCAGAAAAGCAGAATCCGGAGAAGAGCGTGCAAACATTCATACCGGCGCAGTTGGTGAAGCATATCTGCCCGATAAGCACACACAAAAGATCGCAATTGATGCTGCAAAATCCATTGGCGCAGAGGTTTGCGCGGTTGATATCTTAGAAGGAATAAAAGGCCCCATGGTTATCGAATTAAATGTCTCTCCCGGCCTGCAGGAGATCTCGAAAGTAACGGATATCGATATCCCCGATAAGATTGCAAAATATCTCTATGAGCAAACCAAGCATCGCTTTGATTCTGCAAAGAAAAAAGAAACCAAGAAAATCATGAAAACGATCAATTATTCAGAGGGCCATGATGTAATTACTCAGTTGGATTTTCGGGGGAATCGGATTTTACTTCCTGAGCTGGCAACCAAGATTTCTAAAATAAGCGATGATAAAGAGGTTACGCTCACTGCCTGGAAAGATAAGATTATCATTAAGAGATTTTGAAGAGATTTCTTACTCTTTGATTAGACAACAACAATACTCTAAATCAAAAAAATAATAGCAACAATAATGACGGCAGACGGTCAAAGCTACGCTTTTTCCTGCGAGCCACTCCGAAGGTCATGGAAAGCAACTGACTTGATTGTATTGCTTTCCAGGACTCCTGAAAATCTTCGATTTTCATGAGAGCCAACCCTCGGCTCGCCTGCGTCATTGTTGCTCTAGACCTTTCAGCTTGCTCTCAAGGCAAAACAACAATGGCGCAAATGGGCGAATACTTGCAGCCCAAAGTTTTGTGTAACAAAACTGGTTTGCCTGCCATTATTGTTGTTGTCTTACCAAAAATCATCACAAGTGGACTTTTTCCATTACTGGCACTGCCAAGTAGTTACTTTTATAAATGAAAATGCACTTCAAAGGGCAAAAAGGGGTTCTCATAAGTTCATATTCATTAACTAAATTTGATATAACTCTGTATTGAGTTGTATCAGCTTCGCTGCCATAAACACCTTTTTTGTTGGAATCCAATTCGGATTCAATAAGATGGAGCGCATTGAGTAGACACACCAAAAAATTAGCCCCGAAACATTAATACCAAGTGTTTCCGTGAATGGCTAATTTTAGAAGATAAAGGGTGGAAAAGCAGGAAAAAACAGGATCCTGTTTTTTCTGAATAGCAAAGGCCCTTGTTTAGATAGCGCTAGCTTTCTTTAGATTTAAAAAAAAGAGTTACATCCTTCATAAAAAGAAAGGAAACCTATGGAAACAGCTTCTTAAAGGAAATAAATAATAACAGTGTAAAAACAAGATAAACACTTTTTACGGCAAAAGCCGGGAGGTTACAAATGAAGAATAGTCAGAATAGCAAGGTAACAAGAGCTCTTAATGTTATTGAAAATATAGCACAAGGAGCACCACTTAATGAAGAAGCCATGATGCAGTTTACAGATTATCCAGTTCAATTTATCATGTTGCTGATGATACTAAAACGTGAGTGCAGCAGTAAATCACCTGATGATGTACATAGTCAAAACGAGCGCGGTCAATTTGATTTTGGACCGTTTCCCTTTTCAGGTTTACCACTTGCCGATCTTGGAAGATCATTCTCACTCGCAGGTAGACAGTTCGATGTGGCACCAGCGTACAAATGTTGAATTAATTAAAACTGTAAATTAGATAGTTCTAACAATCAATAAAATAGAAGGAGTTTGACAGATGAAAAACATTCCAATCAATTTACCAGAATGTTCATCAATAGTTACAGACACTGTAAAAAAATATCTTCCAAAAAGTTTAACGGCAAGCCCTTCACCAATCCCCATATTAGTAGGTGTGCCCTCAATCGGTTACGGGGTTTCCTTTCGTCGAAAGGGTACGGTGATGGAGATGCTCCAAAAAATGATGGATAGAAACGCAAAACACACGGTTTCAAATACTTCCATCATGATTGATGGTAGTATTATAAATGTCAGCGGGGTAAATCCGAATTTGATAGGAGATGCAATTTCTCTCCCTCATAGGACAACACTTGAGAAGCTAGAAGGACCCATGATAATTTGCTATATGGCCCACACAAAAATACAAAGACCAAGTAAATTACCTTAATTGAGTATCTCAAATTGAACAAAGATAGAAAATAAGATAATTCTAACAATCAATATAACGAAAGGATTTTGACAAATGAATAATAAATTAACACAATATGAACTATTCTTGCTAAAGGATCAAGAAATTCAAATGCTGGAACAGCAAGCACTGCTTAGCGGGGATCCAGATACTGTCTACCAATGGTGCCTATCACATCCAGATGAAATTCCGGAAAATATTGTGATGCTAGGGCTTGGTGTTTTGGAAAGACGTAATCCCAATTCTTCCTTATTGGGAACATTCCATTCAGACAATAGTGACCTTGATCATGAGCATACAATGGCCCAAATCCACACGAGCCTAATTATTCGCCAGCAGAAATCATTGAAAGGTACTTTCAAAAGGATTCTGCAAGTATGTTTCCGACGACTCATATCTTATATAACATACCTACAATCTGCTGCAGGGCTTCCTTGCAGAAAAGATATCGATGTTTTATATGCTGAAGCACGTGATGGACGAAGACCCAGTACCTGTTAATACAATTAATACGTAAAAGATATCTCACAAAATAAAATAGAATAATCAATTAGCCATACTAAATCGGGTGGAAAGGAGACTGAATGAAAAAATAGTCTGTTCGGTAAAATATAATAACAAATTCAAGGACAAAAGGGGATAAGAAAGGAGTCTACATAATTCAAAAATTAGTTTTAATCGTTCTATTGTAATTTAAGAAACATTAGCTTATTTAGGAGTACACTATAATGTACAGTTCAGAACATATTGATGCGTCTATTCCAAAAATAGACAGAACCAACATGAGGTTTGCTACTTTCCGCAATGGCGACAGGGTGGATTTGCAAGCCCAAGGTACCTTTCATTCAGATAATCCTGATCTCAAAGATCCCGAGAACATGGCAAAGATTGTCTATGAAGCCATCCGACTGGGCGCCCGTCATCTCGACTGTGCCACAGCCTATGAGAATGAAGAAGCTGTGGGTGAAGGGATTGCAATGGCAATACGTGATGGGCTCTGCACCAGAAAAGAACTTTTTATTACCACAAAGCTGTGGAATAGAGACATGCGTCCAGATCAAGTGGAAATAGCATGCAATCTATCAATTGCCAATCTGCAATGTGATTACATTGATTTGTATTTAAACCATTGGCCCGTTCCAAATGATCACCCGCCAGGTTGTGACGGCAATGCCCTCAATCCAGACGCCGTTCCCTATATTCATGAATACTTCATGTCCGTATGGTGGAAAATTGTTGATCTCAAAAAAGCCGGGAAAGTCAAACACATCGGAGTGTCTAATCATACTCGCGGACAGCTGAAATTGTTATTTCGTGATACAGATGAGGAGAGCAGACCAGAGGTAAATCAGATCGAACTTCACCCGTTGCATCAACAAACAGAAGATGTTGAATGGATGATTGGACAGGGCCTTATCGTTTTTGGTTACATGGCTCTCGGATCCGAACGACGACCTGGACGTGATATATTTGAAGAGCACCAATCTGACATAAAACACCCGGTCATTGTAGCTATTGCAAAAGAGCTCAAACTTACAGTGCAGCAAGTTTGTCTCGCCTGGGCTGCTCAACGTTTAGGCGGTGAAGTAGGTTCCGTTTCCATGGCCGAAAGATCTCAATGGATCAAAGACAATTTGGAAGTTGGCACCACAAAGCTACTTTCCGATGAACATATGGATGCCATTAGTGGGACAGAAGATAAAGCTGGCATTAACTGCAATAACCGACTCATCTGGGGCCAAGTCTTTTTCTGGCCATTTGCTACCCTATATGGTCACGAACGCGACGTTCTCTGGAATGATTCACAATTATTCGAAACCTATGGTGAGTATGTTGAATTTGCAAAAGCCACTTACGACATGTGCGTAAAACGCAAAGCATTGACAACAAAAACTCCCGAAAACGTTTCAAACTACATCCGCTGGTTCTTAGCTCAGGATTGGAGCAAAGCAGCGTAAGTATTTCAAAAATAACCTCTAACAACTCAGAGCCGGACTTGGGAAACCAGTCCGGTTCTTTTCTAAACTAAAGCAAAAGAGCGTTTCTTTTGCAAGAAGAAAAGATGACGAAAAAGGAAAGGACGTGATAGCTTATGGCATATCAACTAATAGAGAAAGAAGAAAAAGTCACGATAAAAGAAAATGCCTACCGTGTAATTACGATAGGCGTTAAAGGATTAATCGAAATGAAAATCTTAACCTTAGGTTGCATGACAAGCAGCCTGCAGGTACTGGACAACAATAAGATGACCGACATGATTCTCAAATATCCCAATATCGATGACTACTACCATGACCCCCATTTCTTAGGTGGCCATGTCGGTTTCGTGAATGACCACATCTATCCACCACAAGTGATTGCAGGTGGCCAGACGATTCCATTGCGGACCTATAATGGCAACAGGTTCTCGCTCCATCAGGAGCCAGACAATGTCATGCGGATGAAATACGAATTCCGCGGATTTGAAAAACATGATGACAGAATTACCGCAAACTTTGGTATTGAAGTGCCTGACGGATTTGATGGACTGCCCGGAAACCGAACGCATGAAATCAAAATAATCATTGCTGCCGGTGACCCAGGAAGTGTAAGCTGGGAAGATAAATTTACCAGTGATAAACCATCACCAAGCTGCAGGACTCGCCATGAATTCTGGACTCTTGGAGTGCCAAGAGTACAAGAACTCATGTACTATATTAACGCAGACAGCATCATCCAGACTGAAGATGATGGTGTCGCTACTGGCGAGGTCATTCCGGTGAATACTGCTGCAGGTTATGATTTCACTACCTTAACCAAAATTGGGGTTAACATTGAAGCTGGTGGCCTCAAAGGGTACGACACTCCATACATCTTACGCAGAAGTAGGAATGTAAACGAACCAGCCGCTATTTTGCGGTCGAGCTCTATGGGGATGGAAGTCGTTTCCGCATTAAAGTTTCTGAAAACATATTCTGGTTTTGGTTTCGACGGGTCCGCCCCCGGCTGGTTTGAACACTCTTCCGGCCTTACCATTCAGCCATGTCAGGCCCCTCCTAACGCAAGTAATTACCCTGAAGATTCCCAGTTTGAAAAAGACATTGGATACGTAAGTCATGATCAGAAGGTAACTCATATATTCAAGAAAGTTGCCTAAACCTTCACAAAAAAAGAGAACAAAGCATTAACTTGCTTTTTCTCTTTTTTTCCCTATTTATTTTCTATATAGAAAAATATTAATAAAAAAATTATAATAGCAAAATCAAAAGCATCACAACAGCATACACAAGCAAAAGAATGATACCGCAAACAAGTGAAAAAACTCCCACAAAAGGGACAAGTTTGCTCTTGTAGGCATAATAAGAAGAGTGGCCTACTTTATTTATGAGTTGATTTAGGCCAGAAACAACCAGTACAAGAGGGATTAAAAAATAAGCAATAACCATTAGCTCCGTTATCACCAATCCTGCCATTGCTATCAGAAAAGTAGCGATGACCAGTTTTTTAGTAAACTCATACAGTCCCTTATTCTTCACCTCAATTTCGGCATCAAACAACCCCCTGTTCTCCAAGCCTTCTTCAAGGACTGATTTCCTTCGATCTCTTTTGTATATCTTTGTGCTTGCATAATACGTATATGCACGATCAGCTGTTTTATTCGTCCTTGCGTTATAAACTTCTGTTTGAAAAAGAGAAAGCGAATCCAAAAAACTCTCTAAAGATTTCATCTCCACTATGGGGCAAAGAAACAAACCATCTTTAGTCTTAAGTACAGCCCTTTGAAACCCAAAATCCAAACTAATCTCACTCACATCATTCAGCGCTATCTTCTCCTCAGACTTCCTGCAGTCTTTCTCAGGCAAAAACAGAAATTCTCTATTATTATATGCTAGGCGGTATGACTTAAGTCCTCGTTTAAGTTTATGCCATGCCTGCGTAACAGGACCTAATGAGAGCAGCACAAACATAAAAACAATAAGCAGAGAAAGAACAGTATTCTTACTATATGATTCAAAGCTTTCCTTAAAGAATGCATTAAACAAGAGAAAGACTATCGCAGCAAGAATAGATACTATTTTCAAGCAAGACTCCTTTATCTGCTGGTAGTGCACTGTTTTATCTTTATCGATCCACTGGTATCCTTGCATGTAAAAAAAATTGAAATCTCTTCTATAAAATACTTGCGAATACAAAATTCACGAAACATTTTTATACCTACCATCTCAAAAAATGAGAATGACTGTTCTGGGTGTAGACATAGGTGGCCACACGATAAAAGCCGGTATCGTGACCAAAACCGGGAAGATAAAAGAAAAAGTTGTTCTTCTGACAGAAGCGGACATGGGCAGCGCAGCAGTCGTTAATAACATTCTTTTGGCCATCAATCAGTTACTGGAAAAAGAGCGATCAGTAACTGCAATCGGTGTTGGCGTTCCTGGCATTGTAGATGAAGAAGGATATATCATCTATACTCCAAACATCCCGCTTTCAGATTATAACTTAGGAAAAGAGCTCAAAGAAGAATTTGGGTTACCACTAAAGTTTGGAAATGATGCCGATAATTTCGCGCTTGCAAAGCTCAAATTTGGTGCAGCAAAAGGGAAAAAAACAGTAGTAACCTTAACGTTAGGAACAGGGGTAGGTTCAGGGCTTATTTTGAATGGGGAAGTATTCTCTAATAAAGGCGCACCGGAATTAGGCCATACAACTATTAATTACAAAGCAACAGAATCAGATTGCTGCAAAAATGATGGGTGCATTGAAAGCTTCATTGGCAGAAAAAGCTTTCCCGGTGGCCCCCTAGAGGCATACAAGAGAGCGCTCCAGGGAAATAAAGCTGCAATAAAAAGATTCGAAGAATACGGTAAAATGTTGGGCATAGCTATTGCCAATTTCTGCAATATCTTTAATCCGGAATTAGTCATCCTTGGCGGAGAGTTACGAAATGCGCATGAATTTTTCAAGGATGCCATGGAAAAAGAAGTGGAAAAAAGATCGCTCTTTAAGACCAAAATCATTAAGAACAAAATGAAACAAGCAGGAGTGGTCGGTGCTGCTGCACTATGGTTTTGAGGTCTATATGTTTAAGCTCGTTCTTATTAGGCATGGGGAAAGCACTTGGAATAAGGAGAATAGGTTTACAGGCTGGACAGATGTTGATCTTTCCGAGAAAGGAAGAGAAGAAGCAAAAAAAGCAGGGCAAGTACTCAAAAAAGAAGGATACAGGTTTGATATTGCCTTTACCTCAGTACTCAAAAGAGCAATACATACTCTTCAAATAGTTTTGGAGGAGATGGAGATAAATAATATTTCGATCGAAAAATCATGGAGACAAAACGAAAGACATTATGGTGCGCTGCAAGGATTAAATAAATCAGAAACCGCGCAAAAGTACGGAGAAGAACAAGTGAAAATATGGAGAAGGAGTTATGACACAAGACCCCCTGCTCTGGAGAAAAGTGATGAGCGCTATCCGGGCAACGATCCTCTATACCGTGATGTTGATAACATCGACTTACCCGTTGCAGAGTGCCTCAAAGACACGGCAGAGCGATTTCTTCCGTATTGGAATAACCAAATCGCACCTGCGATCAAATCAAAAAAGAAAGTATTGATTTGCAGTCATGGGAATTCGCTTCGCGCTCTTGTCCAATATCTGGACAATATGTCAAATGATGAAATAGTCTCCTACAATATTCCAACAGGAATGCCCTTAGTCTATGAGTTAGATGATAATCTCAAACCTATCAGGCATTATTATCTTGGAGATCCAGAAGAAGTCAAAAAAGCAATGGAAAAGGTTGCCAATCAAGGGAAAGCTAAATCCTAAATAAACTTCTCCTCATCTGCCTTTTTCCCTTCAGCATCTTCTTCTTCGACTTTATTATTATCAACATCAGAGAACACATTCCCCTCAGGTGTGCTCGAAGATTCTCCAGCCCCTTCAGAAGTTGTCAGCTCTACAGTATCTACAGGCTTCTCGCTCACTTCCTCTGCTGAAATGTCATACTCAGCAGAATCCTCTTCTGCTGCAGTCATCTGATCAATCTTCTGCTCTTCAGAAGAGACTTCTTGCGCAACGTCCTGCGGTGCAACCTCTACCTCGTCAGAAACATCCTCAGGCTCAGCTTCCTGAGTCTCCTCAACTGCAGAAGCATCTTCTGACCGAACCTGTTCAGAAATAGGCTCCGATATGTCCTGCTGCTCAATTCCCTCTGTGGCAGACTCCTCTTCCTGCATCTCAGAGCGATCCTCCTGCATGCCTTGCTCCTCTATCTCAGAGACCAAGGAGTCTTCGTCCTGCATTTGAGAAGCATCTTCCTGCATGCCTTGCTCTTCGACCTCTTCGGCAAGCTCCTCTTCCATCGCTTCACCGGAATCTTCAGAAACCTCTCTAGTATCCTCGAAAGGCTCGACATCAGTCTCCTGTGCAGCTGGCTCCTCTCCTTCAGAGGAGAGTTGAATATCACGATGAGTAAAAGCAGTATCTACTTCTTTTTCTGCAGTAAAGTGCTCTTCATGGGTCTCGGTCAGGGCATCATCTGTGCCAGTGTTCCCTGCAGAAAGCTTTTCATCGCTCTGCGCGCTTGGTTCCACCATCTCATCAAACGGAGTAGAAGATTCAGATATGTTCTCTTCGGATTCAGAAATATCTGCCTCCTCTTCAGAGCTTACATCATCGGTTGCCTGAGCAGAAACACCCTCGCCGGTCTGCTGGGAAAACTCAGAAGTAGCCTGTGCAACCTTTTCAGGCTCGTTAATTTCCTTATCAACCACATCAACGCCTGCTGAGCGCATAATAGTGTCCACAGTATCGCTCTGCTTTGAAGAATCAATAGTAGAATCAGTACTTAATCCGAGAATATCCTTTGCCTTTGCTTTTGCATCCCAAAGTGATGCTGCAAGGCCTTTATTGAACAATGTCTGTGCCAGTTTTTCGATTTTCTTGTCAGTATCCATATCCTGATTTCCTAGCCTAACAAATATTTAAGGTTTATTGTTTTGAGTCAAACTATCAGTAATCTTTATAAATCAAATTTTATTCACTTTAGCCGGGGGAAATCATACTACAGCAAAAATAGCGAGGTAAACAGAAAAATGTCAAACAACCAAGTACAACCAATATTTATCATGCCGGAAGGTACCCAGCGCTCAACAGGAAGAACAGCGCAAAAAAACAATATCATGGCTGCAAAGCTGGTAGCAGAGACCGTCAGAACGACGCTCGGGCCAAAAGGAATGGATAAAATGATTGTCGACTCTCTGGGTGATGTCGTAGTAACAAACGACGGTGTTACTATTCTCGATGAAATGAAAATTGAGCACCCGGCAGCAAAAATGATCGTAGAGATCGCAAAGACCCAGGAAGATGAGATCGGCGATGGCACTACCACCGCAGTCGTTCTTGCAGGTGAGCTGCTCAAAAACGCAGAAGAGCTCATCGAAAAAGAAGTGCATCCTACGGTTATCGCAAGGGGGTATCGATTAGCGGAAGTTAAAGCGCAGGAATTGCTGCAGAAAATCTCAGAAGGAGTCACAGAAAAAGATGATGCAGTATTAAGAAAGATTGCCATGACCGCAATGACCGGAAAAGGCGCAGAAAACGCAAAAGAAAAGCTCGCAGAAATCACGGTAAAAGCAGTAAAGTCCGTCATCGAAGAAGGAAATATTGATTCTGATAATATCAAATTAGAGAAAAAAGTAGGCAACGCAGTGGAAAACTCTGAACTGATTGAAGGAGTAGTACTGGACAAGGAGCGTGTGCATTCTGGTATGCCAAGAATGGTTGAAAACGCAAAGATTGCACTTGTAGATTCTGCCATAGAGATTAAAAACACCGAAATAGATGCAAAAATCCAGATCACTGATCCGAACCAATTGCAAAAATTCTTAGATCAGGAAGAGGACATGCTCAAGGAAAAAGTAGAGCAGGTCAAAGCATCCGGTGCCAACGTGCTCATCTGTCAGAAAGGCATTGATGATATTGCACAGTTTTTCCTCGTAAAAGCAGGCATTTATGCAGTGAGAAGGGCAAAAAAGTCCGACATGGAAGCCCTTGCAAAAGCAACCGGCGCAAGCATTGTCTCGAATATTAAAGAGCTCTCAGCAAATGACCTGGGAAAAGCAGGGATCGTTGAAGAATCAAAAGTAGGCGACGAATCCATGACCTACGTCAAAAAATGCAAGAATCCAAAATCAGTCACCATGCTGGTGCGAGGCGGAACTGAGCATGTAGTAGACGAAGTAAAGCGTGCAGTAGAGGATGCAATCGGAGATGTTATCGCTGCAATCACTGAAGGAAAGGTCGTAGCAGGAGCAGGAGCACCGGAGATGGAGCTCTTCAAGGGCCTCAATAAATATGCCCAATCACTTTCCGGAAGAGAGCAGCTCGCAGTGCAGGCATTTGCAAATGCAATGGATGTCATCCCAAGAACATTAGCAGAAAACGCAGGCCTTGACCCTATTGATGTGCTGACCGATTTGAAAGCGCAACATGACAAAGGCTCCAAATGGTCCGGAATCAATGTCTTCACGGGAAAGCCGATGGATGCCTGGAAAAATAGCGTTATTGAGCCGTTAAAGATCAAAACGCAGGCGATCAGCTCAGCTGCTGAAGTTGCAGTCATGATCCTGAGAATTGATGATGTAATCTCAGGCTCAGGTAAGGGCGACGGCCCTGCAATGCCACCGGGAATGCCTCCTGGAGGCATGGGTGGCATGCCAGGAATGGATATGTAATTTTTTTCTTCTTTTTTTACTTGTTCTCCAAGAAGAAAAAATAATATTGGCGCAGGTGGTCGAATACTTGCAGACCAAAGTTTTGTGAAGCAAAACTGTTCTGCCTGCCAATAATATTATTTTTTCGAAATGCACTAAACAGGTCTCTTCATTTCACTTCATGCAACCCACTCATAACCTCAGAAATCGTCGGGTGTGCATGAATCGTCTTGCGCAGCACATCAATAGTAGGTGAAGAGCTATTCAGAAGAGCAGTAATCTCATGAATAAGATCATCTGCGCGAATCCCAATCATCACGCAGCCTAGAATATGATGATTTTTCTTATTATACATCACTTTCACAAAACCGCGCGAATCATCCATAACATGAGCTCTGCCAACCTGTGAAAAATACGATTGTAAAATTCCAACGCGATAACCTCTCTCATGCGCCTCCCGCTCGCTTAATCCCACACCAGAAATAACCGGATGAGTGAACACTGCCCAGGGCACATACCGAAGGTCTGCTTTTTTCTGATCACGATGCAGCAAATTATGCAGTGCAACCCCCTCTTCAATTTTTGCAGTATGCGCAAACATCGCAAGGCCTGTGACGTCACCGCAGGCATACACATTTTTGCAGGAGGTCTGCATTTTCTTGTTCACTATGATTTCTCCTCGTTTGCCTACCTTAATACCTCCGGCAGATAAATTCAGGCCGCGGGTATTAGGAATTCTTCCTACAGCAACCACAAGCTTCTCTGCACGCAGAACCTTCTTCTTAGAGTGCAAGTCCTTCACATCATTAACCACTACCTCTTTTCCTCTCTTCCCGTCACGAACCTCCAGAATATTCGCATCAAGCACAAAGCGCACCCCTGCTTTTGCATAGTACTCTGCAAGCAGTTCAGAGACATCATGATCAAGCATACCAAGAACGTGATGGTGCCGCTCTATTACCGTAACAGTACTCCCCAGCGCACTAAAAAACGTAGCAAGCTCCATCGCTATGTACCCTCCTCCAATCATGATAACCGATTTGGGGAGCGAACGCAGCTTGAGCATATTTTCGTTAGAGATATAAGAGACCTTATCCAGCCCTTTGACAGGAGGAACAAAATTTACTGCTCCGGTAGCAATAAGAACTTTATGTGCAGAAAGGGTCCGATCACCCACCTCGACAGTATTTTTCTTTACAAATACCGCTTCTCCGGTAACGACGGTAAGATTGCTCTTAGCAATGCTCGCAGTAATATGCTTCTGGCCGGATGCAACAATGCCACGCACTCTATCCATTAGTGAATTAAACTTGAGGGTTACTTTCCCGGTAGCTATACCAAACTTCTCCAGGTTCAAAGCCTCGGCATACCGATGAGCTCCTTCAAGCATCGCCTTTGTCGGGATACAGCCATTATTAAGGCAGGTGCCTCCGAGAATTCCGGATTCAATAAGAACCACTTTTTTATAATGAGCAGCCTGCAGTGCAGCCCGAAGGCCTGCAGTACCTCCCCCGATAATCATAACCTCATAGTGTTCAGCCATCGAAATCTCCCTCTTTTTGTACTATAGCATCGCAAATGCGTAATCAAAAGATTTATAAATAAGATAATACGTAATCATAGTAATATATAAACTTATTGTGTAATTAGTATACTGCAAAAAAGAGGATTACCATGGGAAAAGACAAAGGAAAAGACGACGAAGGCTGCCCATTCTGCTAGTGAGGTACAGGATGCCAGCATCTTCAGTAAAGAAAATAGCTTTATTTGGAATCGGAGTTCCCCTTAGCGCTGCAAGTGTTTTTGCAGCGGGAGGATCAGAATCATTTAGCTGGTTTGAACCATCCTTCTATATTAAAATTTGTACTGTATATCTTGTTATTCTATCGATTATTCTTCTGGCAAAAAAAGAGTGGCCCGAGGGGCAAAAAAAGATACTCTTCGGCATGATAGCAGTACCTATCATGCTTGCTACGCTCTACCTTGGGGGGCATACTGTCTACGAGAATATGATATCAGTAACCAAGGGCCCTGTTCACTGGCATTTTGATTATCAGGTTTGGGCATGCGGAGAGCGTCTTGACCTCATTGATCCCAAGTTCCCCAGTAATAAAATAGGAACTCCTCTACTGCACGAGCACAACGATGATCGGGCACATGTAGAGGGAGTAGTCATGCAGTATGAAGATGTGAATTTAGGGTCCTTCTTCAGAACTGTTGGCGGAGAACTAACAGATGACACGTTTACATATGTAACAAATGACGGGACAAAATCATTCAGAAATGGTGATCAATGTCCCGAAGGATCAGCGGGGAACCTCAAGGTCTATGTCAATGGCGCACAGATAGAAAACGCAGCAGAATATCTGTACGCGCAGGAAACACTAGTGCCTCCCGGGGATTGCATCATTATTGAGTTCAGCGAAGATACCTCAGAATCAACAGAAAAACTCTGCGAGAGTTGGGAAGCAAACGAGTGGAATTATGACAATTTCGAGGAACTAAGAAATAAATAAACAAGAAATCAAATGGCAGTAGAAATATCCCTTCCAACACTTACCACGGTTTTGCTCACCGCAGCCGTAGATTCCATTAATCCCTGTGCTATCGGTGTGCTCATTCTACTTGTATCAACCTTATTAGTTGCAAAAAGAAAATCTGAAATGCTCAAGATCGGCTCGATCTATATCTTTGCTATTTTCATAACCTATTTTTTATTCGGGCTTGGCTTAACTGCATTCTTAGCAGTCATCCCGATTGTTATCGCAGAATATATCTCTATTGTCGTAGGAATACTCGTAGTGGTCGCAGGATTGCTTGAGATCAAGGATTATTTCTGGTATGGCCAGGGCTTCTCGCTGGCAATCCCCAAGAAATACGCAATAAAAATCAAAGAGAAGATGCAAAAGCTCTCCACAGGAACAATCATATTCCTGGGTGTTTTCGTAGCATCAGTTGAGCTTCCCTGCACAGGCGGGCCTTACCTTGCTATTACCCTGCTACTCTCACAGAATTTCAATCTCACAGCATTTATTTTACTGGTAATCTACAACATCATCTTTGTTATGCCACTAGTAATCATCCTTGTCATGGTACTTATCGGAACAAAGATTCAGAATATCCAGAACTGGAAGCAGATGAACAAGTCATATATGAGATTCGCAACGGGCTTATTGCTGATTGGCCTTGGCTGGTTATTAATGCTTATTGCCAACGGAACTATTAATCTAAACTAAACAATGGCAGCAAAGAAGAAAAAGAAAACCGTGAAAAAAAGGAAAAAAGCGGTAGCTACAAAGAAAAAAGCTACAGCAAAAAAAGCAGCTACACATATTGTTAAGCGCAGAGGACATATCGAGCACTACGATGAGAAAAAAGTCTATGCTTCAGTGTATGCAGCAGCACTCAATTGCCACTATAGCGAGCAGGAGTCTGAAAAAGTTGCAGAATATGTCATGAAAAAAGTGAACGCGTGGATCGCAAAGCAAAAAAGTTTCGAATCCACAGATATTAGGGATCAGATTCTCAAAAACATCAAGGACAACCATGTTGTCTTGATGTATAAACACCATCTTGATCTGTGCTGACAATGATGTATCTCAAAATCTTGACCATATTTCTATTTATCATTACATATTTCTTCATTATCCGCTACTACGACAAAAAACAGTATGTGGTGTGGATCGCGGTCTTTATTCTGCTCATCACGACCATTCTCTCACCGGGCCAGGCACTCAACGCAATCAATTGGAACGTTATCCTGCTCTATTTTGGTATGCTCTTTGTCAGTGAAATCTTTTTGTACTCACGTATGCCGGACTTTCTGGCAGTATACTTTGCATCCAAAACCACACGCATCGGGGTTGCTATGCTGGTTATCTGTGCGCTTACCAGTGCGTTATCTATCCTGCTCGAAAACGTCGCCTGCGTACTCCTGGTTGCCCCCATTGCCTTATCCATTGCAAAAAAATGCAAGATCAACGCAACGCCGCTCTTTGTAGGGATGGCTATCTCATCAAATCTGCAAGGGGTAGGGACCCTCATTGGCGATCCCCCCAGTATGTTGCTAGGCGGGTTCAAGGGGTTGAACTTCAATGATTTCTTTGTGCTTGCCGGAAAGCCGGGCATCTTTTTTGCCGTACAGGTTGGCGCGCTCGTATCGCTGATCGTGCTCTACTTATTCTTCAAGAAATTCGACGGAAAAATGCCTAAGCTCAAAAAAGAAAACTATATCTCCTTTATGCCTACCCTTATCGTTATTTTATTAGTTGTTGCCTTAATCCTGAGTTCCTTCTTCGAGCATTATGTACCTCTCTCTGCCGGCGTATGGTGTTGCGTCTTTGGGCTTATTGCCTATATGTGGTACATTCATCACACCAAGGGACATAAAAGCTATCAGGTTATCTCCGGCCTGCTGATCATTATCCTCATTCTGGGATCCTTTTTCGAGGAAACAATTCAGGGAATTATCGGGAAAAGTATCGGTATTGAGCTTATCTGGTGCGCACTTTGTATAGTTGCTTTCTATTTCTTCCTTGTACGCAAAAAAGATACCAAGATGATGGACTTTCTGGAGCGCATGGACTGGCAAACCGGGCTATTTCTTATCGGAATTTTCATCTTTGTTGAAAGCCTGGTTGCGACTGGACTCGTAGATGATCTTGCGCACCTCATTGGGAATATAGCAGGATCTAACTTACTATTAACATTCGTTATTATCGTTGTTTTTTCAGTAGCTGTCAGCGCCTTTGTCGATAATGTTCCCTACTTGGTCATCATGCTTCCCGTAGCACAGACCTTAACCACTCAGTTAGGTGCCAATGAGTTCGTTCTCTTCTTTGGATTACTACTCGGTGCAAGCGTCGGAGGAAACATTACTCCTGTCGGAGCAGCAGCAAACATCGTAGCCATGGGCATGGTCAAGAAACAGGGATACCCCGCAACCTTCTGGGATTTCGTAAAGATCGGGCTGCCATTTACTATTTGCGCGATCGTTGCCTCCACAGCATTTGTGTGGTTTGTATTTGGGGCCTGATTATTTTCCAACAAGTTGGATAGCCTTATCCATAAAAGGGATAAGGTAGGGGTGTAAGGAAGCTTTTTTCGAATCATAATTCTGAGGCGTAATATAGAATGGGTTGCTATGCAATTTGTCAAGACCAACATCACCCGCTCCCTTTGCAAAATAGACAAGGTTAATGGTATCCGTTCCTCTACCATGATTGAAAGGATCAGTTTGAAAATATGTTCTTGCGATTCCCAGGAATCTAGGACCCTCTAATTGTAATCCGGTTTCCTCTTCCGTTTTTTCCTTGAGAGATTCGATAGTTAGTATCCCCCTCTTTGCTCTCCCTCCCGGCACCCAGATTTGGTCTTTTGCCGGATAGTTGTCTCTTTGCACAACAAAAATACTGCCCCCGTACTCTACGAAAACATCATGGCAGACAATGACAGCATTTTGGTGGATTTTTTGATAGAGCTTTCCCTCAATATCTCCTGTTTCCGATACGTTTTCTGCTTCCAATGAAGTTAGATAAAAGCTATCTCCATTTTCAAAGACATACTCTCTAAAACTGTCAAAATAAGAATTGGCTGGTTCTGCTATTTGTGCAATCATAGATTTGAAAACACTTTCATCTATAGAGTCCAATTGTGACGATGAAATCAGAACGCTACTGCTATTCTGCGCATCATACTCTTCAAACTGAATCGCAAGAGAGCCATGAGGTTGTAGTACTTGCCTAACAGCCATTTCTAGGGAATCATAAGTAGACTCATGCTTGTCCATTTTATAATGTAGAATATTGTCTGGATTAACGCGTGAATAATCATGATTACTCTGAACAGCGAGATCTCCCGTCGTCTTCACTGCATAAGATACCTTCAAAGTGTCCGTACCTTTTCCTGCTCGTTGGGTATCGAATTCTGAAAAAACTCTGGAAACTCCGAGCGGAATTAAAGATACCAAATCTAAATTTGTAACATCTTTCACTTTCTTTCGAATGGAATCCTCAACTGGAACGCCTCTCTCAATAATATCTCCAAGGGGAGACAAGGAATTCTCTACAGGATGATATCCTTCGAAGTGTAAGATTTGTTCATCATGCTCAATAAAAAAGTCATAACATGGTAGAACTACAGATTCCCTCGTACTTTTGAGAAGATTTTGATCTTCAGACTGCAATGTAAGCCTCTCAAGATCTACTGGTTCCCCACCCTCAACAACAAATTCATTCATAAAAGAGAGAAGTCATTTTACTTTTATAAAGTAGTTGCAAAGAAATAATAAGAAACAGCTATCATGGTCATTTCTTATTCATCGCGATCATAATTAAACACACGAACAACAGTACAAATCCAACCGCTAAAAAGCTCAATCCAAAAGAGAGAGCAGTAAATTCCTCAATTAAGAACACTGCTGCGATAAACAAGAATACAATACCAATACTAAACAAAAAACTCAGTACAATGCCTCGCTGAACCTTGCGTTCCGTCTCCTCAATTGCGTGTTCTATTTTACCAATAGCCTGCGTAAAATACCCGCTAATCAATGCTTTGATTCCCGGTATTGCCAGCTCTTTGAGGAGGTTCGGTTTTTCCTTGTTTTCTGCTTTCTTGCTTGCCATAATGAGATTAAAAGAAAGTGAGTATAAAAAGATTGTGGGGAAAAGGGAAACAGAATTAATAGGAATGAAATAAGCAGAATATTTATTAAACGGTGATTAAATTTCACAAATATGTTTTGGAAGGATTGGCCCGGATGGCTGAAGGGTGCACTCATTGGGATTGCAGGAATGATCATTCTCATGATCTATTCAGCAATATCCATGCAGGTTATCACTTCTTGCATAGTCAATCAGCCGCCACAAGCATCTTTGCAATTAGAATCAAAGTGTGAAGGGTTGCCACTTGGCAACATACTATACTTAGTTATAGCACCTGCAGTATTGTTATTACAAAATTGGTTTTATCCATTTATACCGGCTTCAATGAGAGGCATCGTTGCGCTTGCTATTCCTCTTTTATATGCAGGCCTAATAGGAGCAGCAATAGGGCGGGGATTAGAAAAATTGATGGCAAAAAAGAAATAAGAAATGACTTCTCAAACCCAAATAAGCCTATATTAAAAGACGAAATGATCTTGATGCACCAGTGCTATTCACATCACACTTACAAAGCATTTATATAAGTCCAAGTTCAACAATAAGCGATGAACCCGGATATCTTTGTGGAGCTGAGTGTTGTCTTACTTATTACACTGCTCATCACCAGCATCATAGCACTGTTGAGGCAGCCGACAATCATCGGATATATTCTGGGGGGAATAATTGCCGGACCCTTTGTCCTTGATATTATCAGCTCAACAGACACCTTTACCGCGCTGGCGCAAAAGGGCGTCGCACTTCTCTTATTTCTTGTCGGGCTCAATATGAATCCCCGCATTATCCGGGAAGTAGGTAAAATTTCGTTTATTACCGGAATTGGCCAGGTTGCATTTACAACAACAATAGGTTTTATCATCGCAAAACTAATCGGTTTTTCTACAATAGTCTCCCTCTACATTGCAGTAGCATTAGCATTTAGCAGCACGATCATTATTATGAAGCTACTCTCGGACAAAAAAGATTTAGAGTCATTATACGCCAAAATTTCAGTAGGGTTTCTGATTGTTCAGGACCTTATTATCATCATTATTCTTCTGGTAATTTCTTCCCTGGGCAAAGAAACCAACTTTACTGCAATAGCACTGGAAACGCTCTTAGCGGGGCTTGGGAGCATAGCAATTCTTTTCCTGTTTACGAAATATGCGCTGCCAAAGCTCACCAAAGCAATTGCCAAGTCACAGGAATTTCTCTTTCTTTTTTCCCTGACCTGGTGTTTTGCCATTGCTACCTTATTTCATAAGTTCAATTTCTCCATTGAAGCAGGAGCCTTGCTTGCCGGAATGGCACTCTCGTTGTCTCCTTATCATCTGGAAATCAGCTCAAAAATGAAGCCGCTCAGAGACTTTTTCTTAATTCTGTTCTTTATCATGCTTGGCTCGCAGATGGTTTTTGACGATCTCTTATCAAATCTTGTTCCTATATTCCTCTTTTCTTTCTTTGTCCTCATTGGCAATCCGGTTATCGTGATGTCCCTGATGGGCATTTTCGGCTATACAAAGAGAATAAGCTTTCATGCAGGGCTTACGGTTGCACAAATTAGCGAGTTCTCGTTAGTTCTGGTTACTCTGGGCATGACTCTGGGGCATATAACAAGTGAAGTGTTATCTCTGGTAACGACCATAGCACTCATAACCTTTGCAGGGTCTACGTACATGATCAAATACTCAGAGAGTCTCTATACAGTCTTATCACCCTATCTATCTGTCTTTGAAAGAAAAAAAGCAACAAGCGATCATCGAAAAAAAGCAGCTACGCACGACATTATCCTGCTTGGCTATGACCGGATCGGTTATGATGTGCTTGAATCACTCAAGAAAATCAAAGGAAAGTTCCTGATTGTCGATCATGATCCGGAGACTATCACGAAGCTATCGAACCAGGGATTTGATTGCCGCTTTGGGGATGCGAGCAACGCAGAGCTGCTTGATGGGTTAAATTTCTCAAAAGCAAAAATGGTCATCTCAACCATTTCAGATCTGCAAACAAACCAATTAATCGTCGAAAAAGTCAAAGAAGCCAATACTAAAGCCATCATAGCGGTTGTTTCTCACCAAATTGAATCAGCCCTGCAGCTGTATAATGAGGGGGCTACCTATGTGATTATGCCGCATCTTCTGGGCGCAAGGCATTTCTCCTCTATGATTGGCAAGCACAAGATGGAAGCGGATAAGTTCTTAGAAGAGAAAATCGAGCATATTGAGCATATCAAAAAAAGAAAAAAAAGCGGCCATAGGTCTCTATAAATCCAGTAAACAGCACAAAGCCTATCGCCCCCCAAAAAATATTTATACAGAAAGCAGAATAAAGGATAGTATTCAATAGTTGAGGTGTAACCATGAAAAAACTCATTGGCATAGGAATTCTGGCTGGTGTATTGATGGCATTAGCAGGATTTGCTGTAAATTATGTATTTGAGCTGATTTATCCATCATTCAAGGCAATATATAGCAACACTGATATTTTCATCGGATGGGATGATCCGCGAATGAATTTCTTCTGGCTCTATCCGATCACACTAGGAATTGCACTCGCATGGCTTTATGGGATGCTTCCAAAGAAAGCAAAAGAGCCCTTTGCTTTTGCAGGCATCTATTTTTTCGTTGGCGCTCTTCCGGCTTTCTTCATCAATGTAGGCAGCTTCAACCTTCCGGTGATGATGATCGCCTCCTGGAGCATTATGAGCTATGTTAATGGGCTGATTGCTGGGTTATTATTTAAGAAAATGCTCAAGTAGCATCTTATAAGAAGCAAATAATAATAAGGATGAAAACTGACTGGAGAAGAGATTTCCATACGCAAATTTTACGAAGTGAAATTTGAGTTTTTCAGCAAAGCGAAAAACTTAGTGTGGGAATTTCTTTTCGGAATAGGATTTCTCACGAAATCCGTGTTTGAGTCCTTTATTGTTATTATTTGCACTTAATTCTATTTTATACTGATTAAAATAGGCCAAACAGGTCAAAATTATCACCGCAAGCTTTAAAAAGCGCCTAAAATTCCACTTATACATGGCACGATTAAGAAAAGGCGTATGCTATCGAAAGCTCGAAAGACCCTATACAAGGATCTCAAAATTCAAGTCAAAATCATACATTAAGACAGGCTATAACACCAGAATCACCAAATTTGTGATGGGAAACAGCAAAAAGGAAGACTTTGAGCATAGCATAAAGCTGGTACCAAAAGCAGACCTGCAAATAAGAGAAAACGCACTGGAGAGTGCCCGATTAACCTCTAACAGGCTCCTGGAAAAAAACCTCGGTACTGCGAACTATTTTCTCAGAATTAGCAAATATCCTCATCATATCATGCGAAATAATCCTATTGCATCCGGTGCTGGTGCTGACCGATTCTCTACAGGAATGAAGAAGTCCTTCGGAAAGCCTATCGGCCAGACTGCGCAGTTCCATAAAGGAGACAGTATTCTGGAAGTAAAAGTAGATAAGAAAAATATTAAGCTGGCAAAGAAGGCAATGCACAGAGCATCCATGAAAATGCCTTGTTCCTGTTCTATTACCATAAGTGAATAAAGCTTATTCTCTCTAAGGCTTAAAAATTAATTCTATACCTATCACTTCGAAACATATATATACTGCTCATTTCTGCCTACTACTCATGCAGGAGTTCATCAATATCATACTGTCAACCCACTATCTGCGAGCAATAGCTATCTTCGTAGGAGCATATATTGTCATGCAGATTCTTCTGTTCGTCTCTGAAAAAGTATTCTTGAGAGCAGCCAAAAAAACGAAAACCAATCTGGATGATGAAATCGTTGCAAGAACAAGAGTACCGCTAGCATTTCTAGTGTTAATGATTGGTGGAAGGCTTGCAGCAGAAGCCCTGGAGTTTGCCCAGATCGTCAATTTCATCATTGAGAACATTTTTGGATCAATCATTGTACTTACCACCGTCCACGTAGTCATCATTGTGGTAAACATTCTCCTGGACAATTGGGGAAAGAAACTCGTCTCCAGAACAAGAAGTACTGTTGACGATGACATCTTCCACATGATTCATCGATTCGCAAAAATTCTGTTTTACATCCTGGGGTTCATGTATGTCCTCAGTATCTGGGGCGTAGAGATCGGCCCTATGATTGCATCCTTAGGTATTGCGGGATTAGCTGTCGCCCTTGCGATCAAGCCCACTTTAGAAAACATCTTTGGCGGAATCACACTTATAGTAGACCGGGTGTTACGGGTTGGTGACACCGTGCAGCTTGAAGATGGAAGCATGGGAAAAGTAATGAAAGTAAGCTTGCGATCAACCAAGATCAAGACCTTTGACAATGAACTCATGACCATTCCAAACGGAAAGCTGGCAGACTCAAAAATCACCAACTGGCATATGCCAAACAAGAAAGTAAGGATTACCATCAATTTTGGTGTAGAATATGGGTCAGACGCAACAAAAGTAAAGAAACTCATTCTGGGTCTAATCGATAAGGAAAAGGGTATTCTCAAAGACCCTAGCCCTTATGTGCATTTCACAGAAATGGCAGATTCTTCAATAAATTTCATGGTACGTTTTTGGATTGAAGATATTAGCAATAAACTGGAAACCAAAGACAGTATGATCACCAAGATCTACGACACGCTCAACAAGAACAAGATTGGAATTCCTTTCCCAACAAGAACCATCTATATGGAGAAATCATGAGCTTTCTTCTGGGATTTCTTTTTCTTTCAGGCTATTAATAATTTGTTTTAAAGAACTAATGGTGTTCATTGAATCCTTATATTTCGCCATATATTCTTTCATAAGAACAGGATCAGCTACATCCCTCTTGCTAAAATAGACATGCACATCCCCGCTAAACGTCTTGAGAAGATTCTCATAGAGCTGCACTTGCTTCTCCAAGGGGTACTCTTCAGTCAAGTCAAACACATAAACAGCAATATCTGTGCAGTGTTTCAGGGCCAGGTGAGCTACTTTCTCAATACGGTTCATCTTATAGAACCTATTCAGCGTTCCCGGCGTATCCAGGAGCTGAATGCGGCTTTTCCCGGTGCCCGCATAGGCAACATTGATGCCTTTCGTGGTAAAAGGATAAGAATTGATATCTGCCTTAGACCCTGTCAACTTATACAGCAGCGTAGTTTTCCCTACATTCGGAAACCCAACAAGCGAAATCGTCTTCAGGCCGGTTTTGATCGTTGGAAAACCCTTCATAATATACCGCGCATTTTCCAAAAACACGAAGTCCTTCTTGACCTGCTTAATGACTGAGGATGCCCTGCCCAAAAACTCGCGTTTTAAGACAGCAATACGATCAAATTGTTTGTTTGTCTTCAGCTTCACCCTATACGTTGAAAACAGCTGCATGATGCCTTTTTCAAGCCAGTGAACTGCAGCTAAAGATTTTTTGAACTGGCGATAATCAATCTCTAAACGAATCATTTCATTATAGAACTCAGGAAGGCCATCCAGCGAAGGAAATCGTTCAACAGTGGATTTTGCCTTTGCTGCAATCGTATCACTGATAACCTGCATTTTCATCAGCTCGATATAACGCGATTTTTCCAGCCTGCCCCCTTTTAGTTTAAGGCCACGCAGTTTCTTTCCCTTCTCTCGTGCTCTTCTGAATGCAAGGTCAAGAATAAAGTCGCTGTCCTCTACTGGCGAGATCGTTTGAAAGTTCATACCTTAGGAAAACTGCGGCACAATATTTAAATATAGTCATTGCAGATGGAGTACATAATGTATTTATACCACCGCTGCTTATTTTTATCCAAAAATGGATGATCAGAAACCGATCCCCTACAATCCATTCAAGAAGCCTAAGCAAAGCTATGCAAAGCAAACCGTCAAGCGGTTAGTGGTAGTTGTCATTGCTATTCTCGTTGTTTCGACATTCATCCAACTCTTCGGTCCTGCGCCAACCGGCTATGTTATCGTGGTAAAGGATACCGTAGATATTAAAGAGATGGCGTATCAGGATTCTACCATTAGGCTTTCCTCTCAGGACCAGCAATCCATTCCCCTCAAATCACTCAAGCTATCCGGAACCATCATAGGGGATGGGAGAGTAGACATCTATCTTCTTGCGAATAATCAAAAGCACCTGGCATATACTAATGCGCCAAAAGGGTCAACGCTTCCTATCATTACCGGGTTTGCTGTTAAGGACCATAAAAACCAAGGTAGTGGACAAGGCAGCAAAATCAGCGCTTCGATTAGCGATCTGGAATTAAAAGGTGAGCAAACGGTTCTCTCCGATATTAAACTGCAGGTACAGGGCAACGAGCTTGGGATGCTTGTGGAAAGAATAAATATTTCCTGGTATCCTGACAACGGCGAGAAAATTGAAGGCATTCGCATCGGCTCTGATGAGTTTTGGAGCTATGATCAAAGAGGAAAGCAGCAGGGAAGGCAGTCCTCAGGAACAATATTGGAAGGCTGGGGCCAAAAACTGCCCAACAATCTCGTGCAAACCATCAACAGCATTGCGTTTGATTCCAGTATGCAGGATAAACTGGTTATTCTGGAAATCTATTTTAGGGACTTTGTAGATGGATTCAGGGTAGGTAATGAGAGAAAGCTATCCATTCACCTGGATCTCTCCGGAAGGACTGAATCATTCATTGAGGAAGAAGGAGTGTCAAAGCAGACCTTTGTATTAGAAAAAGTAATCCCGTCAAATTCGCTGCCAATTGCAGGAGAAGGAAGCTCTGATTCAGGAACAGGGGGATCATCGAAGAGTCAGGGGATCAATCAGATTATTGATGATAATATTCAGGTTATTGAATTTAGCCAGGAAAAACTGGCCGAGGAATACGGGAATCTACCCTCTCTCACCGGATACAGTATCCTGGAGTGGACGCAGGATGGAAAACTGTTGAAAGGAAGAGAGATCGAGCCTGAGTCTATCAACTTCCAGGACAACCCCGATCTTGCGCTTAATCTTACCATCATCGAGGATCTGGAGTATAAGAATACATTTGAACAAATTCCTATCGACGAACAGCCCAGGAAAGAAATTGTCAGTGGGTGTGAGGACACCTGCGTCCTTGGCGTTCTTAATGATGAAGAATACGAATTAGAATTTGATGTGGAAGAGGGAACAGCTGTCAATCTGAAACAAATCGAGTTTTCTTGATTAATGCTGTCCTGGTTGATACGCTGTTTTCAAATCAGCACTGCTCATACCACTATATGCTGCAAGTGCTAAAGCTCCAGGATGAAGAAGAAAGCGATGGTCATTTGTCCGCTCCATCTTGCTATCACAATGTCCCTTATAATTATGGAGTACAAAATTCTTGATTGATCCTGCGTTGGCAGGAATAAAAAGAATGTTTTGGTGTTCTGCTTTGTCTGGGTCAAAATTGGTCTTCCATTTCTCATGTATCTGGTTTCTTGTAAGATTTGTTTCAACAAGAAAGTTATACATTGGTCCATTTTCAATAGAATAATCCATGATGCGCGAATGCACACAGGCCCTGTCAATATCTCTATCCTGAATACCAAATTCCTTAACTAATTCAAGTTGTTTAAAGACATCATACATAGAATGCTCATACCGAGCAAACTCAGGAGTTATACCAAGAGCTCCTGCATTGATATGATAAGTATTGCGATAAGATTTCCCACCTCGTATTCCGATAGCAATAAATCTTTCCTGGCTTTTTCCTTCTGGAGCCGACAAAATAATGCCAGCTACAGACAGAGAGCTAATAGAGCGTTTGAAGCCATTTCGTATGCACTGCGTTTCATAACTATGTCTTGGACCTATTTGAATATGAACACCATCATCCTTTCTTTCATAACCTATTTCATCCCCTGCAATTTCGTTCCACCAAGGAATCCGGATGTTTTCTACTTGCTCGGATGGAATCTCAAGAATCTGAAGAGCTTCAGTAAACCGACCATCATCTCGGTATTTTTGTTGCACGGTTTCGAATTTTTCACCCAGATGATACGTATCCATATCTTCCTTATATCTCTCCTTATACCAATTCCTCACATCTCTATCTAAGGAATCTAGAATCTGATGCGCGTTATTAAAATCAATCCCACCTCTCTCTCCTGAAGCTCTAGGCGAATACGTATGAGTCAATTCTGAGACATCAAGACTGTTATATACCGTAATAATTTCGTCTCCAAATAAGATACTTTCATTCGTTTCCATAACAAAATTTCAAAATCCCTCTCTTTATAAATCTTTCTATTTTGTAATTACTGTTAAGGAGTTACACTAAGACATAAGTAGCCGAACAGAAATACAATGATCCAAATCTTTCCCGTTCCAATACTTTTAAATTCTCTTTGGCTCCTAAAGCTCTATTATGAGTACTAAGTTGACCGGACCAGAGATATTCATTGGAAAACAGGGTAACGGCATGATTAGTTTTGGATCCGGCCAGCCCGATCTTCCACCCCCTAAGGAAGCATTAGAAAACCTGAACATTCGCTCAGACCTGCGATATGGGTTAATCCAGGGAGAAGAAAAGCTTCGAAGAGCACTCTCCAAAGAATATCCTGCATCAACTGCTGACAATTTTGTGATCACCAACGGAGCATCAGAAGCGCTGGACCTCATCTTTCGCTCCATGGACAATGGAAAAGTTTTACTTGGAAAACCATACTATTACTCCTATCCCAAGATTCTCAGGTATGCGAATATGAAACCTGAGTACACCCAGCTTGAAAAAGGAAAAATCGACTTTTCAGATTTTGAAACGAAAGTGCACGACTGCAAAGCAGTACTCATTAATTCTCCATCAAATCCTACCGGGAGAATAGAATCTATTAAGACCCTAAAAGAAATCGAAAAAATAACCCGGGACCTTGGGATCTATGTGGTCTCTGATGAAGTCTATAAGGACCTCATCTACGAGCGGGAAAATTATATGATCAAAGGAGAGCACGTCATTACCGTCAATTCGTTTTCTAAAACCTATGCAATGTGCGGCCTGCGAATCGGATATCTCTGGAGCAATGATCAGCGCATCGTGGACAAAGCCATCGAGATGAAAACCCACACCTCTATGAACACCAGTCTGGTCGGTCAGGATATTGCACTCAACGCCATGAAAGCTCCAAGAAACTACATAGAAAAACAATTAAAAATCTGGAGAGAAAGAAGAGAGATGATGTACACCGGGTTATCAGCTATGGGACTGGAGCTTTGGAAACCTGAAGGTGCGTTTTATGTCTTTCCTAAAATCAAAAATCCAGAAAAGTTCGTTTGGGACATGTACACAAAGCATAAGATCATAACGTATCTTGGAGAATGGTTTGGAGCACCCGAGCATGTGCGCTTTAGTTATGCGCTGAGCATGAATGATATTGAAGAAGGGTTAAAAAGAATTGAAAAATACGTAGATCAATCCTAAACAGACCTAAAATTCTCACCTGCATACCGGCAATCAGAACCCAATTCTTCTTCTATGCGAAGCAATTGATTATATTTTGCTAGTCTTTCTGATCGACAGGGAGCACCGGTTTTGATCTGTCCTGCTTTCAGACCAACCACTAAATCAGCAATAAAACTATCCTCTGTCTCGCCGGATCGATGTGATACCATCACGCCCCATCCTGCTTCCTTAGACATCCTGCACGCCTCGATGCTCTCGCTCACCGTACCAATTTGATTTACTTTTAAGAGCAAAGCATTGCATGCCTTTTTCTCGATAGCCTCCTTGATGCGCTTTGGATTCGTAACCAGAAGATCGTCTCCGACGATTTGCGCGCGATCAGCAACATCAGGAAGTAATTTCTGATACGTCTCCCAATCATCCTGATCAAAAGGATCCTCGATAGAAACAAGACCGTACTCATCTACGAAATTCTTGTACAAGGTGACCATCTCATCACCTGATTTCATATCAGGAGAATCTCCTTTGAAGTTCAGGTTATACGAACCCTCCTGAAAGAATTCCGATGCAGCAACATCCATCCCGATCTTTACTTTATCCGTGTACCCTGCCTTAGCAATAGCCTCTTTAAGCAGTTCCAGGCCTTCCCTGTTATCCTGAATATCCGGTGCAAAACCGCCTTCATCTCCCACATTGACCGCGTCCTGTCCGTATTTTTTCTTCACTACACCCTTGAGGTTATGATACACTTCCGCACCTATCTGAAGAGCTTCCTTAAAACTGGATGCACCAACGGGCAGAATCATAAACTCCTGCATCGCAAGCTTGTTTCCTGCGTGCTGTCCTCCGTTAATCACGTTAAAGCTCGGCACCGGCAGCACGAATTCAGAAATGCCCGCAAGGTCTGCAATGTGCTTATATAACGGAACGCTCTTTGCAGCAGCACCTGCCCGGCAGCAAGCCAAAGAAACCGCAAGCATCGCGTTCGCGCCCAGTTTCGATTTGTTTTCTGTCCCGTCAAGTTCCAGCATCTTGTTGTCAATTGCAGATTGGTCAGCAGGATCCACCCCTGTAAGCGCAGAAGAGATTTCATTGTTCACATTCGCAACCGCTTTCAGTACTCCTTTACCCAAGTACCTATTCGTATCCCCATCACGAAGCTCCAGTGCCTCGTGAATACCTGTTGATGCGCCGCTCGGAACAGCGCCTCGAAAAACTCCATCTTCCGTAGCAACATCAACCTCTACGGTGGGATTTCCCCGTGAGTCAAGAATTTCTCGCGCTTTGATGGATTGTATCGATGACATAGATGATTACCTCTCTAATTGATGAGCTTTCCTGAACGCAGCAAATTTATATAATTAATGGAAAGAGAAATGAAATACGCTCATCCTTGTTTCTGTATGTAAAAAGCATAACCCAGAACCATTACAATTGTAATGCCGATCGAGATTGCTATATCTGTATTTCCTGACTGATACA
Source organism: Candidatus Nanoarchaeia archaeon (assembly GCA_028279765.1). Taxonomy (GTDB): domain Archaea; phylum Nanobdellota; class Nanobdellia; order Woesearchaeales; family WJIZ01; genus JANQND01. The sequence continues at coordinate 102,257 of JANQND010000030.1, forward strand.
TATAATAACAAGCTATGCCCAATATTCCGACTATAAAAAATAGTCTACTCCTTATTTTATCGACGGAAATGGCATCAATTCTCCCCTTCATAACAGGTTAATACGGAGTCGAATTTAAATAAGTATGGGCGATTACCACCAATACATTTATATAGAAAAACATGCAGAAAAACAGTATGTCCGGAATCACCTTTTGGATGATAAAAAATCCCCAGATCGTCACCAAAGAAAAGTCCGTACTTGATGCTGCCAAAAAAATGGCAAAAGCGGATTCTGATTGTATTATAATAATAGAAGACAAAAAGCCTATCGGCATTTTCACAGAAGCGGACCTGGTAAAAAAAATAGTCGCAAAAAAAAAGGATCCGGAAAAAACAAGTGTAGGAAAAGTTATGACTTCCCCGATAGAAACGGTTCCTGAGACTGCGGCCTACACTGAAGTTCTCTCCCTGATGCGCACAAAAAATTACCGGCACATGCCCGTCACCAATGATGCCGGAGAGCTTGAGGGCCTCCTTACGCTCAGATCGCTCATCCAAAACACATAAAAATACCCTTCTTTCCTAAAAAAGTATGAAACATAACGTTACCCTTATTACTGGCGATGGTGTCGGGCCGGAATTAGCACAGGCAATGCGAAAATGTGTAGATGCGATCGCTGACATTGAATGGGACATTCAGGAAGCAGGAATAGAGGTCTATGAAAAAGAAGGTGATCCGCTGCCTCAAAGAGTGCTGGACTCCATCAAGAAAAATAAGGTTGCTATCAAAGCCCCTATCACGACTCCTTTAGGAAAAGGATTCAGGAGTGTGAACGTCAGATTACGAAAAGAGCTCGATCTCTACGCCTGCCTAAGGCCCTGCAAATATTATCCGGGTGTAAAATCACTTCTCAAAGACCCTGAAAAAGTAGATTTAGTAGTAGTAAGAGAAAACACTGAAGATCTCTATGCAGGAATTGAATTTGAACAGGGAGAAGAAGAGACAAAGGAAATAGCAAAAAAAATAGAAGAAGCCTCAAAAAAGACAATCAGGGAAAATTCAGGAATTTCTATTAAGCCTATTTCAGATTTTGGCACCAGAAGAATCACAACCTTTGCCTACGAATACGCAAAAAGCAATAACAGAAAGAAGGTCTCTGCAATCACCAAATCAAATATCATGAAATTTACTGATGGGTTGTTTCAGAAAGTAGCAGAAGATGTCTCAAAAAATTATCCTCAAATAGAGTCCGATCACGTTCTTGTTGATAACATGTGCATGCAGCTGGTACAAAAGCCTGAAAACTATGACGTGCTTGTCCTGCCAAACCTCTATGGTGATATCCTCTCTGACCTGTGCGCGGGGCTAATAGGCGGCTTAGGAGTAGCACCGGGAGCAAACATAGGAGAAGAATACGCAGTCTTCGAGGCAACTCACGGGTCGGCGCCTAAGTACAAAGACCAGAACAAAGTCAATCCTACTGCATTGATACTCTCAGCGGTCATGATGCTTCGCCATCTCAAAGAGCAGGAGGCAGCAGACAAGCTTGAGCAGGCAGTAGCAGAAGTAATCAAAGAAGGAAAAGATGTTACCTATGATCTCAAGCCATCACGCGATGACCCCTCAGCTGTAGGGACCCAAGAAATGGCAGATGCGGTTATTGCAAAACTCAAGTGAACACATTCTAATAAAAATTTTGATCATACAGCGTAAGATTTAAAAATCTGTACAATCCGGAGCGTATATGATGCCTTGGGGGGATGCGCGATGACAAAAAAATTGTCGGAGATAAAAATAAAAGAGTGTTCTATTGATGAAGAGTTATATAAGAAATATGAAGTAAAGCGCGGGCTAAGAAATAAGGACGGATCGGGTGTCCTGGTTGGTTTAACCGAAATTGGTACCGCAGTCGGCTACAAAGTCGTCGAAAGTGATGTGGTTCCCGTTGATGGGCAGCTATACTACAGGAATTATAACGTGCTCGATCTCGTAAAAGGATTTCTCGCAGACAAGCGGCTGGGGTTTGAAGAAACAGGATACCTTCTGCTCTATGGCAAACTGCCTACCAGTGAAGAGCTGCAGGTATTTAACGAGGAGCTAACCAAATTAAGAAAATTGCCTGATAACTTTAAAGATGATATGATCTGCAAATTTCAGGGTAACGATGTTATGAATATGCTTGCCAGGTCCGTACTCATCCTCTACGCTCTGGATGATAACCCGGACGACACCTCACCGGAAAACATCATTAGGCAGTGCATCAACCTAATAGCAAAATTCCCGGTCATAACCGCCTATTCTTACCAGGCAATCAAACACGGGTGCGCGGTGGCATCCTTCTATCAGCCGGAAAATCAAATGGGCGCTGCAGAAACTTTCCTGCACCTCATCAGAGGAGATAAGTACACGAAGCTGGAAGTAGAAATCCTGGACTTAATGCTTATGCTGCATGCAGAGCACGGGGGAGGAAACAATTCTTCTTTTACTACCCGGGTAGTCAGTTCAAGCGGATCTGACACATATTCCGTCATTGCCGCAGCTCTGGGATCCCTTAAAGGCCCTCTGCATGGAGGAGCAAGCCAGAAAGCAAGGGAAATGTTCCTGGACATCATGGAAAATGTGAAAAACTGGGATGATGAGAAAGAAGTCGAAGAATATCTCAGAAAAATCATGGAGAAAAAAGCCTTTAACAGGCTTGGAAAAATCTATGGCCTGGGCCATTCGGTCTATACACTCTCCGATCCCAGAAGAGTCGTGCTCAAGGAAAAAGCAAGAGAGCTTGCAAAAGAAAAAGGAAGGGAAAAGGAACTACAGCTCTATGAGAATGTTGAAAAGATAGGTCCTGAGGTCATTTATAGCATAAAGGGTAAAGCAAAAAAGATCGCCGCAAATGTGGACTTCTATTCCGGGTTTATCTATGACTGCCTTGGCCTTCCGCCGGAACTGTATACCGCCCTTTTCGCTAACGGCAGGATTCTCGGCTGGAGCGCGCACCGAATTGAAGAGATGATCTCCGCAAGACGAATCATTAGGCCTTCGTATAAGTGTGTTTCTCCCAGGGAAGAATATGTGGAAATGAATAAGCGGTAGTGTTTTCAAAAGGCAACAACAATGGCGCAAATGGGCGAACACTTGCAGCCCAAAGTTTTGCGCAGCAAAACTGCTTTGCCTGCCGGTTTTGTTGTTGCCAGATATTTCTCTATTTTAATCTTGAAATAAGACTAATAAAGCCATTTCCAAACCCATACCTTTTTAAATAGCTCAGCACTTCTCAGAGTACATGAAAATTCCAAAAGTAATGAAAAGATACTGTCCTCACTGTAAGACGCATGCAGAGCATAAAGTAAGCCAAAATAAGAGAAAAAATGCTTCTAGTTTGACCTATGGATCCAAGATCAGGGCAAAGCGAAGAGGCAGGGCCAGAGGACAGGGTAATTTAGGAAGGTACTCTAAGCCTGCGGTAACCAAATTTAAAATGACAGGCAAAAAATTAAGCAAGAAGACAGACTTGCGCTATGAGTGCAAGACCTGCAAAAAATCCACCATGCAGAGCCAGGGAATACGGGCTAAGAGAGTGGAGTTCACATAAAGGTGTTAGTCATGATGCAAGAGCCAATAAGCAAATTTATTAAAGTTCGTTGCCCAAAGTGCAAAAACGAACAGACCATCTTTGGAAAGTCGGCAACTCAGATTACTTGTCTTGTCTGTGAGAAGGTACTCGCTGATCCAACAGGCGGCAAGTCAAAGATTAAAGCAAGAATTCTTGAGGTTCTCGAGTAAATGCTTCTGAAGAGAGAAGGATTTCCGGAAGAAGACAGCTTAGTTCTCTGTACCGTCACCAATATTCAATATCATTCTGTATTTGTCCGCTTAGATGAGTTTGGATCAAGCGGATTAATCCATATTTCTGAGATTTCTCCAGGAAGAATCCGAAACATCAGAGACTACGTAGTAGAAGGAAAAAAAGTAGTCTGCAAGGTTTTAAGAATTGATCGCGCAAAAGGGCACATTGACCTCTCGCTGCGAAGAGTAAACGACAATCAAAAGCGTATCAAAATCAATGAAATAAAACAAGAGCAGAAAGCAGAAAAGATCGTTGAACAAATTGCAAAGAATAACAACCAGCAGCCAAAGGACCTCTACATTAAGCTCAAGGAAAAAGTTTTCAAAAAATATGATGATTTAACATCCTGTTTCAAGGAAGTAGTCAAAAAGGAATCCCTTCTGCAGGATCTTGGGATAAGCAAGGATATTGCAGACCAGCTAACCGAGATCATTAAGGTACGGTTCAAAGAGGAAGGGGTAGAGATTTCCGGGACTCTCAAGCTAAAAAGTTTCGAGCCTGACGGGATTGAAATCATAAAAAAATCTCTTCAGGACGCAGAGAAGACCGATAAGAAAGTTTCCATTCTCTATGCTGGCGGCGGTTCCTACAAGGTCCATGTGAAGTCGGACAAATACAAAAACGCAGAAAAAATTCTGGATACTACCATCAAAAAAGCACTCTCGTTTACCCAAAAAGGTCTGGGAAAAGGAGAGTTCATCAGAAAAGAAGAATGAAGCACATCCTCAAATGCTGCGATACCTATACCATGAAAGAAGCCTGCCCAAAATGCGGGGGAAAATCAAGCACAACCAGGCCTCCGAAATATTCACCTGAAGATAAATACGCCAAATACCGGCGAATGGCAAAAGAGCAGATGCAAAAAGAAGAGGCAAACCGATGAACAGCTGGAAGATCAAGCAAATAAAAGCGCAGAAGCTCAAAAACCCGATATTAATTGAAGGGTTGCCGGGTATTGGAAATGTCGGCAAGGTTGCTGTCGATTTTATCACCGAGGAAATCGGTGCAAAAAAGATCTATGAAATTTCTTCTTATAGTCTTCCACATTCCGTCTTCATCAACGAAAAAAACCTCGTTGAGATGCCAAAAATTGAGATCTATTACAAAAAAGGAAAAGACAATGATTATCTCTTCCTGTCAGGAGACGTGCAGCCTGCCGATGAAGTAAGCTGCTATGAATTCTCAGAAAAAATTCTTGATCTGTGCAGGCAGGAAAAGTGCAATGAAATTATTACTTTAGGGGGTATCGGCCTGGGAGATGTTCCCAAGGAGCCCAAGGTCTATTGCACCGGAAACACCAAAAAAGCAATCGATAAATACAATGATAAAATGCTGCACACCAAATTATATGGCGTTGTCGGCCCTATTGTTGGTGTGTCCGGGCTACTGCTGGGAATGGCAGACAGGAAAACAACTGCTGTTGCGCTCCTAGCAGAAACCTACAGTCATCCCATGTACTTAGGAATTCTTGGTGCAAAAGAGATCGTGAAGTTTCTCAATAAGAAGTTCGATTTAAACGTTAAAATCGAAAAACTCGACAAAGAGATCGAGGAAATCGAAGAGGAAATGATGAAGCGCACCGAAGATCTCAACAATGTTTCTAAGCAGGCCGCAGCAAAGAAATTTGGTGTGCGCTCTGATGTGAATTATATTGGGTAGGAAAGCTAGAGTTTCTATTTCTTAATTAACATTTTACAATCCTGCTAAAATATAACCCACGGGTTGCTCCAGGATAGATTCTCATTCCTAGATCAGATTTCTTATAGTCTACGCTTGCTGCAATAGCAGGCAAATTAACTTGAGCATTAGGATTCTGCTGGAGGAATGCTTTGATAACGCCCTCATTTTCAATAGTGTTCATAGCACATGTTGAGTAAACGAGAAGTCCGCCTTTTTTGAGATGGTGAAAGCTATTTTGAAGAAGTTGTAGCTGAGTTTGAGTTAAGTCCAATACATCCTGCTGTGAAAACTCAAGAGCTTTGTCCAAACCACTGATGTCCCTATTTGCTGTTTGGTCATACTTTACTACCATCCCTTCACAGGAACAAGGAGCATCAACTAAAACCCGATCATAACTATCTCCACGAAAGAGCTGAGCATCTATGTTGTATGTTTCTGCCGCTATATTATAATCGCCAAAGAAACCTAACATTCTGTCATATCTTTTCTCACTACTATCAATAGCAGTCACTTGCAGTTCTCCATTAACGAGATCATTACACAATATAGTTTTAAATCCAGGTGCAGCGCACATGTCCAGGAGTGAATTTCCCTTTTCTATCTCTAAGGCTGTAACTGATAAAACACTAGCTAAATCTTGAATAAAATAATATTTCATAAATAATTCATTTTTCTTACCATTGATCATTCCACCAATATTTTGGTTTGTAGACTGGTAGATTCCTTCGATTCCGGTTTCAAGAAATGTTGTATCGATGCCGTGATCCTCAAACAATCTTTTCTCTAATTCGTCTATCGAAATTGGATTTCTAGGATCAATCCTAATGTACTTGGTTGGAACAAGATCATAGATACCTAAAGTGAGATCTACTTCAGATAATCTTCGTTGCAGGTCTCGCTTATTTTTCTCCCTGTTTGCATGTCCATTTCGCTCCATATTCTTGACCACTAATAAGGGATAAGAATTGGAGATATTAGAAACTATAGCAGAAAAAATTATAAAATTCACAAAATTTATATGCGAATAGTGAATAATTTAGGAAAATGATAAGATTAGATGCGAAAGATCGAAAGCTTTTGTCAGAATTAGAAAATAATGCCAGGCAGCCAAACACAGTAATAGGAAGAAAGATAGGACTCAAGTCCGATGTTGTTCAATATAGAATTAACAGATTAAAAAAACGAGGAGTACTCTCAGCATACCTAGGGTATATTAATTTTCATAAGATCGGCTATATTGATTTTGGTCTTTATGTAAGTTTAGTTCGATGCAGCTCAGAGCAGAAGAAGCGGTTCATTGAACTTGTTAAAGGAATTGACAATGTGTCATATTTTGCAAATTTGGGGGGAAATTTTGATTTCATAATAGGAATCTTAGCCAGAAATTCATTGGAATTTCATTCAATAGCAAATAAAATAAACAATGAGTTTGGTGAATATATCAATGAGAAAGAATACATCACACGAATCTCTTTACATCACTTTCAAAGGAAATACCTAGCAAAATTCAAAGGAAAAAAAACAGAGTTCTATTTCGGTGGAGAGTTAGGAAATTATAGCCTAGATGATCTCGATAAGAAAATTCTATTTCTCTTAGCAACTAATGCAAGAATGAAAATAATAGACATTGCATCTAACTTAGAACAGCCACATTCAACTATTATGTCGAGGATAAAAAAACTCGAAAAGGCGAAGGTTATTAGAGGATATTACGCACTCATCGATTCCGAAAAGTATGGATACCTAAATTACAACCTGACCTTAAAAGTAAAAAACATACAGTCTTCTGATGAAAAGAAACTCTTTGCATATTGCAAGCAATGCGAAAGTATTACTTGGTTCATTAGAGCGCTGGGACCTTGGGATTATGAAATTGGAATTGAAGTAGAAAACCAAGAGAACCTTCAAAAGCTTATCAATGACCTTCGTGATGTCTGTCCGCAAATAATAAAATTAGAGTTATGCACAATCTTTAAAACGTTGAAGTATAGCCTGTATCCGTTTAAGGAGTAGCTTACAACTATCGAGTTCTCCGCACAATCCCATTATGCGCATCAACTTCAACAACTTCTCCATTAAGAAGGGCGCTTGTTGCAATTTTCGTACCAATAACGCAAGGCTTCTTCATTTCTCGAGAAACAATCGCAGCATGTGAAGTAATTCCGCCCTGCTCTGTCACAATTGCTGCTGCTTTCTTCATAATAGGAACAAACTCAGGAGTTGTTTGATTCGTAACTAATATCTCGCCCGTCTTAAAATCTGCCATCTCATAAGTCTTTCGAATAATGCGAACGCGGCCTCTAGCATGACCGGGTGATGCAACAACACCCTTAATTTCAGTAACATTGGTGTTTGAGTCAGTTGGCAAATACTGAAAATACTCATCGGCATCCTTGCCCTGAACAATATAATATCCATTTGGGGTAATCGCAAAAAAACATTGCTGTTTTCTTTGCTCAACAATCTCCTTCATATCGTTCTTCTCAAGGAAAACACCCTTAATCTCATCAAAAACTAAATAATTCACATCTGAAACAGAAATCCCCATTCGATTTGAAACTTCCGATAAAAACTTGTCAAAATAATACATGCCAATATAGACTCCGCTTTTTCTATCATCCTTCCACTTTGCAAACAATCGAGCAACCTCCAGGAGGTTTTGAGAAAAAGAAGACAACCCAAGAGATGAAATCATTTTTTCGCGATCAGAGCGCAACTGATCAAGGTTAGATTGCTTCTCATCCAATATTCTCTTCACTTCACCTGCATCATTGCCAGCTTCCAAAATAATTTTCTTAACCTGCTCATAAAACTCTGCAGCAGTGATATAATGAACATTATAATAATTATTTTGAATCCAATGATACGCAGCCTCCATTTCTTGTAATTGAGTTTTATCGTCGAGATCATCAAACGCAGGTAACTTATCAGAATACGTTGAAACAAGAGAATAAGCAATTTGCAAAAGCTCATGTTCTGCTTCAATCGTGAAGGAGAAATGTACTGGTGAAGTCAACTTACGAACAGCATCAATATTCTTCTCAGAAGTCATTCCCTTTTTCTCTAATTCATCAGATAACAATGTTTCCAGCCAATCTTCTGTTCCTGTAGACATAAAAGAATCTGCAATATACGCTATAGAGCCAACCCGAAGATAATAATAATAAAATTGTTCAAACAAATCATAGAGCTCAGAATTAGACAGAACAGACAATGAAGAAGATTTCACCTTCTTGCAAAGAGCAAGATAATCTTCCCAATCCTTTGACCAGCTATCAAACAACGAAAAAATACTCTGAGTGCCTGACTTGCTCTCTTCAACCACCCATGCTCGCACCCGATCAATTCCATTAATATCAAGATACCATTGCCCCTCATCATTTTTCATAAATCCAAAGCAGAAATCATAATGTGGCTTATGCCGTTGTGAAAAGGTAAATACCTCACTCTCAGATGAAGCAAAAAGCGTAAAAATTTTTGCGTGAAATGCCTTATTATAGAATGTTGCCGTGGATTTGACCGTTGAAGTAGGAAAAGAATCCAGAACCTTGTTTATAGGGGGTGTGTTCATTGCAATAAAACTAGATAATACGTATTATAAAACTTACCCATCAACCCGTATCTCCTGCGCCCTTTTCTTCCTAATTAACAATTCAGCAATAGGAACAGGGAGGTTAGCAACATCATGCTCTTCATACGGGCCATAACTCTCTAAATCCAGTCCTAAAAAACTCGGAAAGGGACGAATGAATCGAATGAGTTTGAGTGAATCTTGATTTTCTTCTTCCTTCAATTCAGGAGTATTGACTTGTGTTTTTACTTCCTCTTTGCTTTTCTCCTCAGTCGTTTCAATCTTCTTCTCTTCCGCCGCAGGCTTTTCTTCAGAAGCAGAAACCTGCTCTTTCGCTTCAGGCTCTACAACCAGATTATTTGCCTTTTTTTCCTCTCCATCCATAGAACTCTTGAAATTTGCTCGAGAACTATTCAACAACGATAACAGAGAATCATACATCTTTTTTTCAGGTGGCAAAAAATGCGCAGGGTCAATTAAAACAGAAGGTGTCTTGCTCTTGCTCAGGGCCAAGTGCGCAATCTTTCGCTCACGGCGATCATAGAATTCATGCAAGATCTTCATAACCGTTTTCAAAGAAATTTCTTTCTTTCTTTTCTCATCATCAAGTTGAGAGGAAGCAATACTTGACCTTTCCTGAGAAAGAAAAGTCTGCACATCCTCATAGAAAGACACGGGCAATCTCTGAAGCTCATTGCGCGAGCGCTCAATACGAAGAAGCTCAAAAAGAGTCTCATAACTGATAACAATATCTGTTGTTTCCATTTCCCCGAAAGCTAAGAAACCAAAGACATTTTTATAATTTATCTCAAAGTGTGTTTGCAAAGAAGATATTATGGGTAGATCGGGTAATCCTTACTTTCTGATGCGTGCGACCATTCGGCTCCCCTGAAACCGTAATCAATCGATCAGAAGCGCTCACCAAAAACTCATGAGGGTATCTGCCAACAGAGACAAATCGGGCAGGGACCTGATCGCCCTTTTGAAAAGGCTTAGGCAATTGCTTTGTTTTCCCAATTTCCCCTAATTTCATCATAGGTGGCTTGTACTTCTTCTCAATGCCGTCCAAAAAGCGAAAAAAATCATCAAACTCTATTTCTTTTACCGGATTCCTGCCTCTCTTATTAATCAAAAAATTCTGCACCCCAAGCTCAAAGCCATGAGTAGCACAATACTGCGCAATCTGAGAAATATCTTCCTCATTCATCCCTTTCATGAACACCGGCGCAATAATGACCCGTATCTTCCCTTTCAGATACTCCAGCGTCTTCTTCACCTTCCCTACATTATACCCGCGTATATTGAACAGCTTTCGGGCATTTTCAGGGTCCAGGGAATGAAAGGATACATTAAAAGAGTGCAGCCCAGCAGAAATCAGAGAGTCTGCCATCTTCTGCGTAAGCAACATGCCATTCGTAATGATAGAAACTGCCTTCACATGCTCCAAAGAACTCAAATCACGCACTAAATCCACTATCTCAGCATAGAGCAGCGGCTCTCCCTGAGGATTAATATAAATATGAACCGCAGAGCCCTTAAAATCCAGCAATTTCTTAATTTCAGAAACCAGATAGTCCTTTTCTATCACAATATCAAGCGTTTTCTTAGAAGATGGGCCTTCATCGACAGAGCAAAAAATGCAATCCGCATTACAACTCGTCAGAGGCTTGATTTCAAGCAAATCTGAGCCCTTATCTACGATGCCAAAGCTCATGCTGCCTATCAGGGGAATACCTGAATTTTGATGAATATACAGCGTAGGATTGCCTGAAATCTTATTCGTAAGGTGAGTCATGGATTTGCCCAGCAGGCGCATAAAGCCCTTGCGAGCCTTATCTTCGCTCAAAGAAGGAAAAACAATAGCATCTCCTTCAACAGAGTACTTGCCAATCTTGTGCAAATCCCTTTGATCAAGCATAAAGGTATAGAGTTTCAAAAAATGTACCTTGACTCCCTCCCCTATCTGCTCAAATCGAAAATCTCTAAATGATAATCTCGCCATGCAATACAAGATCATCAAGCAAGATAAAAAGATTCCTATTCAGAAAAAACCTTGTTAAGAAAAAGAGAAAAAAAAGAAAAAATAAGGAGATTAACTCCCTTATTGTGCATCTTCAGCGTCGCCAGCGTCTTCTGCATCCTCTTCAGGTGCTTCTTCCGCTTCTTCGCTCTCGTCTGCTACAACTTCTACTTCAGGTACGTTGGATAAAAACTCAGTTCCCTGTACGATAGTAACCAATTGCTTGGTAACTCCGTCTCCAAGACCTTTCAATAGAGCCATATCAGCTACAACACCGGTTGCCATTCTGGTATCAGCTGCAGTGGTTCCTGCAACAAGCAGAGCAACGTTTCCGTTGGTGTGCTCAACAAGCTGGATAATTGCCTCACCTGCTGAGTATGGCCATCCAGAACAGGTTGGGAACTCATCAGATGTTGACTCAACAGCTGCGTTAGCACATGGGCCTCCTACAAGGATAACGTTTTGGCTTGTCTCAAGACCAGCAACTTCGCTAGCAAGCTTGGTTGCGCCTACGTCAATCTTCTGTAGGATAACAGCCTCGCCGGTTACCTCATCAGACTGAGTGATGCTCGTAGTTCCAGCAGTCAGGAAAACCTGTCCTTCAAGCTCGTTTTCAGGGATGATAATCATCCAGTCATCCTGGTCTCCTGAAGCGTCTCTTTCAAGATAGGTTCCCCATTTGGTGTAACCCTGGGACTTATCTGAATCACTGTCCAAGGTAAGCATAGAAAGCTCGAAATTGGTTGGTTCTTTCACACTTCCCTGGAAGTCGATGTTGGTGTTTGCAGATTCATACGTAAAGTTGAAAGCGAATGAATCCTGGCTGTTGTCATCTTCCTGAAGGTCATCATCTTCAGTGAAGACAAGGTTGTTTAGTCCACTGTCGTTCAGTATTGAAGATCCACTTTCTCTAGCCATTGAACCGAAAAGTTCAATCTTGGTTCCGTATTTGGTCCAGATATCTGACTTACCGTCGCTATCATCCGTGATATCAGTTGGGTTTACACAGGATGGGCTTGCGCCGCCAACAACAGTTACCTGATAGGTATATCCATCGATATTCATATCAGCAACACCAGTTGAAGAGTCAAAGTCATACTGAGTGGAGTCACCAGTACCTACGTCTTTGATCTTTACATACTTGTTGTCGGTTCCGTTCTTGATGTTCGTCAACTGAAGGACTCTGGACTGCTCATCGTTTTCAACAACGAAATAGTTCTCATCACATACCTGGATGGTTGAGGACTCGTTCACGATAAGGTCTTTGCCGAACTCTTCTCCAAGATAGATGAATCCGGAACTGTTAGTATAGAGAATAGGTACGTTATAATCTATACTGTTTTTGTTCGTGAAACTCATCTTCATTGCGTTGTCATCGTTTCTAATAATCTTCACTTCTTCCTTGTTGGTTGCTGCAAAGCCACTGAACTCATAGTCAATGCCTAGCTTCTCAAGAAGGTCAACATAGTCACTCTCATCTTCAAGTGCCGCAGACTCAGAGAAGGTTCCTCCGACTGGGATGAAGATATTTGTGGTTGGTGACAGAGCAATGTCTAATCTGTCCAACTTGATGTCTCCTGAAGATGTAGACGTGGTTACGTTTGCAACAGTGTCATCCAGAGCAGTGTTATCTCCGATATCAAGCTCGTTGTTTACACCATCAAAGACCACTTTTTCAGCACCGAGGAAGAATTCCACTAAGTTCTGAACAACATCACCGGATTTGGTAGGAAGAACTTCCTTGATTCCGATTTCTGTTCCGTCTTTTAGGGTATAGGTCTCATCATTGGATAATGAAGGTGTTACCTCATCATTGATGATGAACTTCGTTAGACCAGTTGCAGAGGTATCTCCGGAAACGATCATAACAGTTACTTCATAATCCTGTCCGTTGATGGTATAGGTCTTGGTTTGGCCAACTTCCAGAGTGTCCTGTACAGCACCGCTCATAAGAGTTAGCTCAACACCGCCGGATTTGTTCTCTGCTTTGGTAACAGTGTACTCTTTACCCATCAGAGAGATTTTGTTGTCCTCAAAGTCTTCTAGCTTATCATTGCTGTCTACATCGGATGCAGGTGCAGTTCCGAAGTTTAGCTGATAGTTGATTGCTTCCTTATTTGAAAGGAATTTCAGGAATACCTGAGGGTCTTCACCGTGCTCATCATCCTGGTCCCATACAATGGTAGCATTGCTAGGTGAATTGATTCTTTGCGTATAAGATTCAGTAGATTTTCCTCTGAAGGTACCATCTGCAAGTGCATTTAGGTCTTCATCAGTAATAACCGATCGAATTCCGCTCAATTCCTGATACAGGTTCAATGCATCTCCACCAGTCTTAAAGTGGTATACATCTCCTTCTACCGCTACGGTAGATGCTGCGCCAGTTCCTGCTTTCACAGAAGCTGCAAACTGCAGACTCATTGCAATATCACTAACACCAACTACATCTTCTGCAGCAGCGTTATCTCCAACAACTAATGTTCCAGCGAACTTTCCGCTCTGAACAAAAGGCTGAGGATATGCGTTAAGTCCAGCAGCCATGACTGTTGCTCCGATTAGGGAAGCTCCCATACCCAGTGCAACAATCTTCTTGATTGCTTTTCTTATTTTCATAGTTTTCAACACCTCATGTCGATTTTGGCTATCTCATAAACATCATAGTGCGTTATTATTATAATAACACACTACGGTTTCAACCAACTCATTCATTCCCTTATTTAAACCTTTCGGTTTTTTCAGCCCTTATCATGGACGATAAAAGCCAAAGATATTAGGAATGCTCTCCTTGGTTGTAAGCCTCATAGTCTATTGATACAAATATATCAACAGAGAACTACTAAACACCCAACATAGTTTATAAAGATACTTGTAAATTAAGACAGAAAAGAAAGGTTTTAAACTTTATATCCAAGAAATTTTAAAGAATAAAACTTTATATGAAGAAAAAAGACCAAGGAAAAAGAGTACCATTCTCCAATTACAAGCAATTCAAAGCAATAAAGCCCTATTTACCTAAAATTTTGTAGAATGAGTCAAAAATAGGGGTATCGGTTGTTGTTTGTGTAAAGGAATTGCCCAGAATATCGCATTCATGCTCAATAGCTGCGGTATGCTGTTCCAGTCGCTTAATATACTGCTCCCGGGACTGCGCAGAAAGGTAGGTCCTCATAAGAGTCTGTGTCTCAGAATCCTGCAGTTTGAAGTCACCCTCCACTTCAAGGTGTCTCTCAATAGGGTCCAGAACCTGTATCAGGTGAAGTTGATTATTGCCAAGATAACCCGTCATTTGCCGAAGATCATCAACAGGAAGCATGAAGTCAGAAATAAGCACAATAAGTGAGCGTGAGCCAATCATTTTTCGATACCGCTGAGCCATAGAAAGAATATCCGTCTTCCCGTTCGGTTTGAGCCGGTTGAGATAATCGACCATAGCAATCAGCTGAGACTTCCCTCTGCGCGGCTGATACACTTCCAAATCGTCTGAAAACGTAGCAAACTGGAACTTATCATTTCCCTTCATGGCAAGATACGCATACCCAACAGCAAGCATGGAAGCATAATCAAACTTAGTTGGTTTTCCGAATTTCATAGAAAGAGATTTATCGACGAGAATATGAATAGTAAGGTTCCGCTCCTCTTCATAGTTCTTGATCATCAAATCGTCTGTTCGCGCATAAATCTTCCAGTCAACTGACCGAATATCATCTCCGGGCGCATAGATTCGATGATCCTTATAGAGCATTCCCCTTCCTACTGCAATAGATTTACGGGGGCCCGAGTAGTTCGACGTGACACGCTTCTGAATAATCAGATTAAATTTCTCCAGCCCATGCAGAAAATCAGTATCTATCATAGTATAACCATTCCGTGTCAAAGCTATGGCTTAATCTTCTTCAATATCTCCCGGATAGCATCATCAGCAGTCATTCCACGCCGCTCAGCCTCAAAATTAAGAATGATACGATGGCGAAGAACCGGAAGAGCCATCCTTTCTATATCTTTAGCACTAACGTGGTTACGCCCGTCAATAAGGGCTGCGGCCTTTGCTGCAAGGATAAGGCCGATAGATGCACGCGGAGATGCACCAAAATGAATCGTATCCTTCGACTCCCGGGTAGCCTGTACGATCTTTACTGCCCATTTCTTGAGGTCTGTTGCAATAGGGAATTTCCTCACGATGTCCTGCAAAGAAAGGATATGAGTCTTATTAAGCATAGGCTTAAGCTTAGTGGGGACATTTCCCTCAGAATAAATATCAACGATTTTGATTTCATCATTAAAGGAAGGATAATCCACCATAATTTTCAGTAAAAACCTATCCTGCTGCGCTTCAGGCAGAGGGTATGTTCCTTCCTGCTCAACAGGGTTTTGCGTTGCAAGCACAAAAAACGGAAGATCCAGGCGATAGGTATCGCGACCAACGCTCACCTGCTTCTCCTGCATCGCCTCAAGAAGGGCAGACTGGGTCTTGGGTGTTGCCCGGTTGATCTCATCAGCAAGCACAATATTGGAGAAAATAGGTCCCTGCTGGAACTTGAAATCCCGTTTACCACCTTTATCCTCAATGATTTGAGTACCGGTGATATCCGATGGCATCAGGTCAGGTGTACTCTGGATACGATTGAACTTCAGGTCCATCAGCTCTGCAAGAGTCTTCACCGCTAAGGTTTTTGCAAGGCCGGGAAATCCCTCCAGTAGCGCATTAGAATTGGAGAGAATACAAATCAGGATTTGCTCTATTACCTCATCCTGGCCTACTACAACTTTGTTGATTTCCTTAAACAAACTGTCAAAAGCGTGTTTATAATTTTTCATTTGTCCTTGCACCTCATGTATACTGTATTTTAGTTTACCTTTTTATCAAAATATCGCTTGATCAGAGCCTGCTGCTCGTCACTAAACTCACTCTTATATGCCGTCCCCGATGAAATAAACACATCCTTGGGAAAAGCAACACTAAAATCATATTCCGCTTCCCGGGAAACATCATTAAAATCAAAATCAATGCCGACAGGATTAATTTCCACTTCAACGCGCTCATTTCCCACTTCCATCACTGAGACTTCCCCGCCCGTAAATTCACCTTCTTCTGATTCTTTTTCTTCCTGCGCATCAAAGCGCTTAGCGGCGTTTTGAATGACACTATCAAAATCAATAACCTGAATATCTTCACTTGCAAGATAAGTAAAAGAACTGACTGAGACAATAAGCAAAAACAGCAAGATGACTACTTTCGAGAATGGAAGAAAAGAGCTAAGGGTTACCTTTTTGAGCGAAAACAAAATATCCTCCTCGAGTTCATCAAGAACGATGTTTTCTTTGTTCTGGTAGTCCCGTGCGGTTCGCAGTTGCCAGAGAAGGTCTTTGAACTGCATCTCTACCCTCCTCAGGAAATCTATGCGTGACTCGAGAATAAGAGAAGAAAAAAAGTATACTGCACAGGGCACCAAAGCAT
The DNA here is from genome assembly GCA_028279765.1 of Candidatus Nanoarchaeia archaeon. GTDB lineage: Archaea > Nanobdellota > Nanobdellia > Woesearchaeales > WJIZ01 > JANQND01. Next base: position 118,809 of record JANQND010000030.1, read on the forward strand.
AATAAGGGTTAATACCGACGATGTACAAAAGAAGATAACAAAAAGAGAGCAGAACAAGGGACTTGACAATCGTCAGGAAAATATCCACTTTACGAAGCGAAGTATTAATTTCTTTGAGCGCTTTTTTTACCTTTTTCATTGTTTACGGTATTAGTCACAAACGGAGAAATCAGCGTTGCACGCATCCTCCAGGTCATTTTTTAAGTTTTTGACTTTGATTTGCAGAGCATTTTTCTCTGCGGTCAGCTGAGCGATCTCTGCTTTCTTATTCACCAGTTCCGACTGAGACTCTACTAGCTCGTTCGTTTTATCCAAAAGCTCAGATCGTACAACCACAAGCTCCGAATTCAGGCGTGAATTATCTCCCTGCAGTGCCTCATTTTCAGTACGAAGTTCCGCATACTTCTGGTTAAGGGTTGACTCATCTTCCTCTTTCAAACGAAGGTCAGCAGATGTTTTGTTGAGTTGGGTTTTATACAAAAAGAGGTCAGAAGTCACTTTCTCCAGCTTCGTAAGCCGGGAAGTGTAATCCTCCGACAAGGCAGAATAATTTTGGTTGTAATAAATGCCGATAGCTGCAATGCTTATAGCCAAAATAATCACCATAAGCATAAGTTTAAAGTTAATGTCCTTGTGCATAAAGCTCATGATATCACCCGTGCATTTCTCTGTTCATAAACCTTTCTAATAAAGAGTTCCACAATAAAAATAAGAAGGGCAAGGCCGAGGGGATAAAGTGATAAATCAGCCCTTTGGATTTGCGAGCGCTCAGAATAACTGCGAATGCGCTCATACAGATCATCATCTTCTACATCAAGGAGCGAGCCCCCGGATAGCTCCGCCATTTCCTCCAGCAGAGGGTTCCTTCCCAACTGATAATATTCCCGATGAGGATTAATCGCAACCAAAGCATCAAAGAATTGGTAAAAGCCTTCTTCTTCTGGATTGAACACTGCCTTATAGCTCCGGTCTCCTTCTTTCACAAACGTAAGGTCCTTAGAAACGGGATGTTTTTCAGACCGCACCGCAATGACGTTATCTTCTCCAAGAAATCCATCACTGGAATCTATCAAGGGATCTTTATCACGCTCAGGGTTGCCTACAGCATAGTTAATCATTCTGGTCAGTAATTTTGAGTTTTCCCGCTCAAGAAGAGATGCTGACCATTCCCTGCCGTCATCGCTTGCAAACGTGACCACACGGCCCAGGCCAAAATTCCAGCTGTTCACTACCGGATTACCATCTCCGGTGAATACCAAATTACGTGCACCGGGCTTTGGAACGACAAAGTTTATTCCTGTTACTCTGCTGCTCAGGCCCAGTTGCTGAGTAATGAAGTGGTTTTTATCGATCACTGCAAGGTTACTGCTTCCTGAAAAAACCTTTTCCTTTGCCTCTGGTTTTCCAAAGAACACATTAAGGAACTGGTAGTCTTCCGGCTCAAAATAGCTGCCGCCTCCAATCTCTGCCAGCCTCTGCATATATTCGCGATTGATGTCCTCCTGTCCCCTTCGTACTAAAGAAGGAAGACCGACAGTGTAAATCCTGATTCCTTTCTTTGCCATGCGCTGTGCTACCGCCTTTGGTGCAGGAGGGTCCTTACGGTTTGGTGTTTTACCGTCAGAGATCAGGATAACATTCTTAGTTCCTTTTGCACCGTCCAAAGCATACTCTCCCATTAAAAGCCCCTGATCAATCGAGGTACCCTCTCCTCCGCGAATACGCTCAAGGGTATTAATCAGGCTCTCTCTTGAGTCTCCCAGATCCTCAATATCAGCAACAATCTGGCCGATACTGGCAAAGGCAACTATTCCAATACCAATATCATCACGGAAATTCTCAATCATTCCGATAGCCATCCCTTTGCCCAGATCAAGGCCGCTTTTTTCAGTTCCTTTTTTGTAGGCAAAATCGCTAAAACTATCCGAGACATCCAGAACAATCACAATATTATGCTTGAGAGGATCAATAATCCTTCCTGTTCCCACGGTCACGGGAAGCAGTGATTCCAAAAGAGTTTCTTCATAGTCTCCGCGATCAAATGAATTTCTCCCACCTATGAAAAGTATCCCTCCCCCTTCAATAAGAAAGCCAGTAAGGTCTTCGAGTCGGTTTTTCAGGTCGGCATACCCTATATCATTGAGGACCAGCGCAGAGTACTGCTGCAGGTTTTGTGGAAGGCTGCTGGTTCGCTTAAGATCGTAAATTGATCTCAGCCCCTCCTCAATCGGGCTGGAATGTCGCGAGACAAAAAGTATACGGGGCTTGGGAACAGCTTTAACTGTTTTATAGTAGATGTTGTTTTGTTCAAAGTAATCCTCAAGAATGATCTTTGCGCTGATCTTATGAAATCCTTCACCAAAGGTTTTTGTGATGTCTTTCTTAAAAGTGTTCGAGCCGCTAAACTCAAGCTTATCGTCAACGAAGATTTGTAAAGTAAACGCCGGCTGATTACCGATAAAATCCACAGACACCGTAAAGGTATTCGATGTTCCTGCAATGGTCTCGCCCGGTCCGCTAATCATTACAAAAGCATCATTGCGCACCTCCTCCATGTCAAGCGCAAATAAGGTAGTATCTGATAATCGTGAATACAGCCCAATATCACGAAGGTCTTTCCCAAAATGATTATTTCCATCACTGATAAGGAGAAGATTATCTCCTCCTTCAATTTTCTTGAAAACTCCATCCCCCAGCTCCGATCGCCTCCCTGAAGAAATCTGGCTGATTTCCAGAGGAACGGTTCCTTCAAGTTTTTTCTTCAAAGCATCAAGAATATCAGGATCAAAAACTTCCATAGACTCAGAGCTATCAACCAGAACCTTGATGACAGGATCGCCATGCGTGGTAACCTCTGTAGTGGTGAACGGAAGTGCAAGCCCTGCAAGAAGAAAGAACACTATTAGTGTTCTGCTGCAGAGCACAAAAAATCGCAACGGCTTTTTCTGCTTGTGAAACCGTATTTTCTCCTCCGTATTCCGAAAGGAGATAAAGTCCCGGTAAATAAAAAGAAGAAGAAGAAGAAAAGCAGGGATTACCAGCAGCAGGAGTTCAGGGTTTTCAAGACAGTAGTCCTCAAAGCAGAGCGTCATAAGTCGCCCCTCCTCTTAATATAAAAGAGTTCATAGAGCATAAGTGCAAAAGCGCACAGAAGCAATAGCATCCCGAGATGAAAATCAACGTTCACTTTCTCAAGGGTTTCGTGGTATAAGGAATTATCCAGAAGCATTGAATCCCTTGACAAGTCCGATTCTTCAGCAGCAAGAAGATTGACCGCAAGAGTTCCTTGCTTAGACTCTATAAAGCCAGCCTTCTCAAGGGTTTTCTTCTGCGATTGATTAGTGCCAATAAGAATGTCTCCTGTCTTATAATTAAAAGTAGAGAGGTCTTGTCTTCCCAGCAAAAAATTAATAACTGCATCCCAGAACAGAGGATAGCTTATTTGGTCCTTAAACCCTGAGAACTTATCGATTACTCCATAATAAAAGAGATTCTGCTGCAGAACAAAAAGCGGATCCTGGCCTTCCTCTGTAGAAGCAAGAATAACTGAACTGTTTGATGCAATGCTTAGCAATGGAAATGCGCTCAAAGAGGAAAAGCAGGAAGGATTGCTGACCAGGGAAGTAAACTCATTAATAACATCAACACAGATCTTTGTTGCCGTATTTTCCACTTTACCTATCTGAAAATCAATAAGTTGCTGAAAGTCAATATCTGCCATGCGCTGATGTGCAGAGAGGATAACACTTCCCCCGGCGTCTTTATAACGCTTTATGTCCCTAAAAGTATTAGGGAGAAGAGAGCTGGGGTTAATATCACTTACGAAGACAATGTCATGAGTAAGGTCTGGAATGACCGGAGGAACAGCAACCTCAACAGTAAAGCTGGGATTAGCGGAAAGCGCATCCAGCTGAGCATTATTCTCCCGGGAATTAGTAACAAAAAGGATATTAACTGCAGAGGAATAAGGGTTGACCAAATAAAGAGTGTCATCAGTTGTGAGGCGATCCTTTTGAACAATATCAAGTCTGGTTTTTCCAGTAAGAATATCAAAGGATATCCGCTCAATGGAATCGGGCTCTATATCCACTCTTGTCTGCTGTTTTTCCAGGCCATCGGTAATCAGCTTCACATCAACGGTTTGAGCCCTTTTGCCAAAGTTCTTAATAAAAGCCTCAGCCGTGCCCCTGTTCACGTGAAGCTGAGTGAAACCAAGATTATCGACCGGCACTCCCGTTTCCACGAAGAGGACGCGCTTATCATTAGCCTCAGCAATTTTTTTTGCAGCAAGAAGGTCTTCATCTGCGGTAAGCAAGAAATCAGAATAGAGAATAATTGTTCCTCTTTCTTCCCCAAGTAAATCATTAGCAAGAAGAAGAGCGCTGTCAAGGCGTGTACCTACTTCTTTGGGCTCAAGGTGAGAAATCAAAGCCCTTGCCCGCCTTGCAGAAACATTTTGTGCAAGAACTATGGGAGTCTGTTCTGCAAGAATAACACTGGTTTTTCCTTTGATCAGAGACAGTAGCTCATCTTTATTGGACTCCATCCTCGTAATAGTAGTATCCTTTGTGCCCATGGATGCGCTAACATCCACGATCGCAACGGTGTTCAGCCCATAAGCATTCTGAGGGATTTGAATAACCGGGTCTGCTGCAGCGAGCGCAATAAGGATGATGAACAATAATTGCAGAAAAAACAGCGTGCGCACAAGCAGTTTCTGGAATAGAGCATTATACTTTTTGACTTTTTTTTCAGACATAAAAAAAAGCAGGGAAGGGACCGTAAGCTCCTGTGGCTTGGCTTTAATAAGATAGAGGATGAGAAGAGGAAGGATAAAGCCTAATAAGTACAATCCTGCAATTGTTGTGAATACCATTATTTTCCTCTTTTTTTCTTAAGCAGCATGGGCAATAAGTCACTCTGATTAACTAAATCCTTTACCAGGACCAGTGAACCATCAATCTCATACCAGTACAACTCTGAGCCCAGGTCAATTTGCAGGTTAGAGCGTGCTTCCTGCGGAAGCGTAATCTGTCCTTGCTTCGTAAGCTTCACCTTCCCAATAAATGTCGGCTGCATAGTAATTATTAATTTTAATAATAATAATAATTATTGAAATACTATTATTTTAATTAAATTTAATAATAAGAGTTTATAAAGATTTTGATTGGGATCAGATAAAGAAAAGAAAAGAAAAGAAAGAAAGAAAGAAAGAAAGAAGCGCTACAATCTTATCGATAATAAATCTTCCAGTTCCATTTAGAGAAATCAGAGCCGTCATGGTATTCCTGAACACGAAGCTCATTAATACTTCCGCTCCACTTCCCCTCAGATTTCTTATAAACACAGGTGGTAAGAATATTATTAGGTAAGAAATATGCATTGCCTGCTCGGGTATACCCTGTCCCAAATCCCGGATCGTTAGGAGGGCAGTTAATCATGTTTTGCCCATTGATAACGAGCCTTGCCCAGGTAGGAACATTATTTTTGGGGTCATCAATACTGAACTGAGAACCCCCTGAATATCCAAATGACCGTTCCCTGCAGTCTGCTTTGTTTGCGCTTGTTGTACTATGAAGAGCAAAGGTAGCATCACTTCCTACACAATAGTCCTGGTTCCTGCTGGTAATCTCAAAAAGGATTTCATTAATTTGTGAAGTGTCTCCCGGCCACATCATAAGAGGATTTATTTTCTGATTGCCTGCACCACCGACATTCCAGGCCAGGCCGGAAGAACTCAAAGTATACTCTACCCTCTTTGTCCTGCCACCTCCAATTGCAAGTAGTCTCCACTCATCACTGCCTGCGTTTTCATCCGCACACTGCCAGGTACCGCTCACTCTCTTCAGGATTTTGCCGTTTGTGCCGCAAAGTGCGTCAAGTTCTGCTGAAGAGACAGTATCATCAACTGCATCATTATCATCAACATACTTCCTTGTTGCCGCATCAGTATCTGCAGAAGGAGGAGCAAGATTAGTGAGAGCATTTCCGCTCATATTAAGGTCTCCACCTGCAGTGTGGCTTAGTGCATCACCAATATACCCGTCCACTGCGCCGCCCCCGAGAGGCCCTGTTTCGTCATTAGCGCACATCCAATTCGTTGTACCA
>JANQND010000031.1 GCA_028279765.1 Candidatus Nanoarchaeia archaeon
TACCAGAGCAAAACAGTGATTCTTACCGGTAAGCGAAAAGCATGTGTGTACTGCGGGTCTTCGTATAAGGTGCGCGATCATATTGTGGAAAAGTTGAAGTAAATTTCATTTAATTAGCTCTTAATTCTTTAAAATTTTACCGAAACGCTTATAAATGATCTGATCATTCTTTTTACGAAAGGAGATACTATTTTCTCGACGATACAATGAGCGAAACCGAGCAACCACCCAAACCTGAGAGTACAGAGCAGAATGACAAAGTTCTTCCCCGAGAAATCGAGGAAGAGATGAAAGAGAGTTATCTCAACTACGCTATGAGTGTTATCATTGGTCGTGCTCTTCCTGATGTTCGAGATGGATTAAAGCCTGTTCATCGCCGGATCCTGTATGCCATGAATGAGATGGGCATGCACCATAATAAGCCGTTTAAGAAATCTGCAAGAATTGTGGGAGAGGTTCTGGGCAAGTTTCATCCGCATGGTGACAGTGCAGTGTATGATGCGCTTGTTCGGCTTACACAGCCTTTTTCTCTTCGCTACCCTCTGATACAAGGGCAAGGTAATTTCGGAAGTATTGATGGCGATATGCCTGCTGCGATGCGTTATACTGAGGCGCGGCTTAATCGATTATCTGAAGAGCTTCTTGAAGATATTGATAAGGGCACTGTTGATTTTACTGATAATTTTGATGGCAGCCTGAAGGAGCCTACGGTTCTTCCTGCAAAATTTCCGAATCTTCTCGTAAATGGATCATCCGGAATTGCTGTGGGGATGGCCACGAACATTCCTCCGCATAATCTTGGAGAAGTCATTGATGCGAGTGTGCAGATTATTGATAACCCGGAGATTGCGATTAGTGATTTGATGAGCTCTTTGAGCGGTCCTGATTTTCCTACCGGTGGAACTATTTGCGGAAGAAATGGGATTGTTAATGCGTATACAACCGGCAGAGGCAAGGTAGTTACCCGGGCTAATTATACGATTGAAGAGAAGAAGGGGAGAAAATCCATCATCGTTTCTGAAATTCCTTATATGGTCAATAAAGCGGAGCTGATCAAGCAGATTGCCGTGCTGGTCAAGGATAAAAAAATTCAGGGTATTTCGGATCTGCAGGATGAATCTGATCGTGATGGTATGCGCATCGTTATTGAGCTTCGCTCTGATGCAAATGCAGACGTCGTTATTAATCACCTCTATAAGCATACGCGCATGCAGACGACGTTTGGCATGAATTTATTGACTTTAGTTGATAACAAGCCTCGCGTTTTGAACATCAAGCAAATACTGGAGTATTATGTTGAGCATCGAAAAACCGTTGTTACAAGAAGAACAGAGTACGAACTTAAGAAAGCAAAAGAAAGAGCACATATCCTCGAGGGAATTATCAAAGCGCTTGATGATGTGGACAAGGCGATCGCACTCATCAAGGGTGCTGGCACTGTTGCAGATGCACGCATGGCACTGCAATCTCATTTTACTATTACTGAAATTCAGGCAAATGCTATTCTTGACCTGAAACTCCAAAAACTTGCCAGCCTTGAGCAGGAAAAGATCAAGGAAGAATTCAAAGAGTTGATGGAGAAAATCAAAAAGTTAGAGCATATCTTAGCAAATGAATCCGAGATTTATGCCTTAGTAAAAAAAGAACTTTTGGAATTGCGTGAAAAATATTCTGATGCCCGGCGTACACTCATCAATGATGAGGAGATGACTGAGCTGGATATGGAGGACCTTGTCGAAAAAGAAGATGTGGTTATTACGATTACCTCAAGAGGATATATTAAGCGCCAAAGCATGGATTCTTATAAGCAGCAGAAAAGGGGAGGGGTTGGGATCATCGCAACCAATACACGAGAGGAGGATTTCATTAAAGATATTTTTATTGCAAATACTCATTCTTATCTTTTGTTTTTTACAGATAAGGGAAAAGTGCATTGGCTTAAAGGGTACTATATTCCTGATGGGAGCAGGCAGTCCAGCGGAAAAGCAATAGTAAATTTGCTTGATCTTGAGAAAGAGGAAAAAATTACTGCATATATTCCTATCAATATTTTCTCAAAAGGCAAGTATCTGATTATGGCTACCAAGAAAGGAATGATCAAGAAAACAAGCCTGGAACTCTATTCCAATCCTCGAAAAGGCGGCATTATTGCCGTCAATTTGCAGCAGTATGATAAGCTCGTTGATGTGATCCTCACTGATGGAGAGCGAGAGCTTTTGCTTGCAACACGAAAGGGAATGGCTGTAAAGTTCCACGAGAAGAATGTTCGCTCTGTTGGCAGAAATTCGCTCGGAGTACGGGGAGTTAAGCTGAAGAGTGAAGATGAGCTGATTGGAATGGTTCCCTCTGATGATAGCCGAACGCTTCTTACTATTACGGAGAATGGATTTGGAAAACGTACCCGGATGTCTGATTATCGATTGACTAACAGAGGCGGATCCGGAGTTATCAATATCATTACCAGCAGCAGAAATGGAAGTGTTGCGGATGTTCTGAGTGTATCAGATGAAGAGTTTATGATCATTACGAAGAAAGGGGTTGCTATTCGGACCAGTTCAAAGGATATTTCTGTGATCGGGCGAAATACGCAGGGTGTTCGATTAATGAAGCTGCGTGAGGGTGATAGTGTGGTTTCGATGACCACGATAGCGAACGGAAAAAATCCTGATTCGGAAGAGAGCAAAAACCCCTCTCTATCCAATTAGCAGAGTTTTATATAGTGCTTAGAATTCTTATTACATATGAAAGGGTTAGTGTTATGCCAGCGAGGTATTGAGGAGATTGTTAGTTTAGAGGTTAAGGAATTAATTGGCAGTAATTCGGAGTTGCATGAAGGGTATGTGCTATTTGATTTCAAGAAGAAAGAAGAGCTGTGCAAGCTGGTGTATCAAAGCCAGTCTATGCAGAAAGTTTTACAGGTTCTTGATTCGTTTTCCTTTTCCTCTGAGAAAGAGATTATTGATAGAAGTAAGTCTCTTGATTTGAAGGAATGGTTATCAGCTGACAAGACCTTTAAGGTTGATATACGTGTCCGTGATAGCGAGGTTCATGGAGAATCACTGAAGGGATCGATTGGTGCTGCTATTATTTCTTCCATTACGTCATACGATCAGAAAGTAGATTTGGAAGCTGCTGATGTAGTCGTGTATTGTTATATCCAAGGTGATAAAGCGTTCATGGGTATTGATTATTCTGGAGTTGATTTGAGCAAAAGAAGCTATCGCGTCTTCCTGAGTCCAAAAGAAATTAAGTCTTCCATTGCCTATGCCCTGGTTCGGCTCTCTGAGTATAAGCGAAGTGAGGTGCTCGTGGACCCTCTTTGCCTGTCCGGAAGCATTGCTATTGAGGCTGCTTTGTATGCAAACCGATTTTCTGCGCGATTCTTTGATAAGGAGTTTTTGTTTATGCGTTTCATGGAATATAACTTTTCTTCTTATGATAAGAAATCGACAAAGGATCAAGGAGGAGTGTTTGCCTATGATATGCAGTTCAAGCATGTTACTGCTGCCAAAAAGAATGCGAAGATTGCTGAGATTCATAAAGCGATCTCGTTTTCCCGCCTGGGAGTTGAGTGGCTTGATACGAAGTTTAAGGAAAAGAGTGTTGATCGGTTAGTAAGCTCACTTCCCTCGATTGGAAAGTTCAGTAATAAGAAAGAGATCCTGAAAACGTATGAGGAGTTTTTTCATCAGGCTTTGTTTGTACTGAAAGACAAGGGAAGAATTTGTGTGTGCTGCCGGAACCCTGCTGATGTGAAAGAGAAGGTAAAAGAGTTTGCTCTTGTTTCTGAGAGAGAAGTATGGCAAGGAGAAGAGAAGTTTGTTCTGTTAGTGTTTAAGAAGAAAGGATGACAATGATTAGTCTTCCTGCAGCTCTAAGATTGCTGCTGCAAGATCTCCCTGGTGTTTTTCGATAACTTCCCGGGCTTTTTCTTCGCCAACACCTGTTTGATCCATTACGGTTTGCACGTCATCTTCATTAATTTCTGCTTCCGTGCTTAGTTCTCTCTCTTCAAATTCACCCGTGATCTGCCAGGTGTCCTGTCCCATCATGTTTACTTTTACCACAGATGGTTGAGAGAATACGATTTCTTCTTCTGGGGTTTTGATAATAACTTCTACAGCATCAATTTCCTGCTGCTGCATGCCCATTTTTTTCATGGCCTGCTTCATCATTCGCGGATTCATTCCCGGAATCATATGCCAAAGAACCTTCCACCATAGCTATATAAGAAAAGCATAATAGCCATCACGATGAGGCAAAGAATGACAATATGGCCTGGCTTGAATTCTATCCTGCTATGATATTCATCAAAGTATCTGACTAGTCCTCCCATTCCGGAAGGCATGGAAATTTTGTCTCGTGCCATGGACTGAATAAATGAGGAGTTGTTTAAAAAAGTATCGTAACCGACTGGTTACGCGCGATGTAGTCTTAATTACTGGAAATAAGGTTAAGAAAATGCAGGATAGGAATAAGCCGCCTTTTGTAAGAGCCCATTACACAGCATATTGCTTCGATGGCTCTCCTAGCATTTAACTAAGCGTCCTACTGACTTGCACCAGCTGGGGCTCACCGTTTCACCCGTTCCTTAACCAACGTCTGTGGGTTAGCTGATTCCCGTTACCGGGAACTTCTCCAACGTCATCCTTAGTTAAGGTGGTCTCGTTTCTGCGTGGTTGCCATCCATTTCTGAATCCTCACCAGGGAGGCAGCTTTTTCTCTGAGAACAGAGGGAGGGCGGACTTTCCTCAGCACGAAGCCGTGAGCTAAGTACCTATCCTGCTTAGATTGAAGAGTGGATTTTGGTATAAAAAGCTTTGTGTTGTTTGAGAAAGATTTAAATACTACAATATCTTTTTAATACATTTATTAATACAGATAATACCTTAACTATACCTTTTTAATACCTATGAAAGTCGAAATAGATAATGTTGAAGAAGTCGTTGACGGCAAGGTTGATTCTTATAGCACGAGTACCCGCATTAGTATTCCTAAGAAGTATGCAAAAAGAAAAGTAAAGATCATCGTATTGAAAGAGGACTAGTATGAAGAGAAATTATCACCTATTGCGTGAGGCCGAAAAAGCCCTGGGAGACTCAGAGAGAATTATGGCTCACACCTTTCCTTTGCTTCAGGAACCTAAGTTATTGCTTTCGTCACTAGAAGGAATCTTTTTGTCATTTAGTTATGCGATGGGCTATGTTTTGATGCGAAGTTCTGAAAGGGATGAGGAGTATTCTCATCTGTCATTTGATGATAAAGTGCAACTCTTCAAAGAAAAGGCAAATGATGAAGAGCTGATGAATGTGCATTACCTCGATACGATAAAAGAGATAAAGGAGATCTTACTCCTTCATAAACGCAGCCCGGTTGAGTTTTCGAGAAAAGATAAGCTGGTTATCTGCAGCGAAGATTATGGCATGAAGATAATTCATGCCAAGGATGTTACACATTATCTGGAAATTGCGCGAGCATTTCTGAAAACCATACGAGAAGTAATACAAAAACAAAAAGGACAATCCAAGGAGAGTGAGAACAGATGATAGAAAAATATTCTGAGGCCCTAGAGGAGTTTAAGCGTGTTGACCACCTCTATCATGTCAGCCTAAAATATACCAGAACGGTTGATGTACTTCGCAGTGTCATCGAGCGCATTATCGCTACTTACGAGAATGCTATTCAGGCGCTGCTTCGATGTATGAAGGAAGAAAAGGAGATTGATGAAATTCCTGCAAATCCTGTTAGCAGTGCACTTCTTGTGCAGGAAAGATATAGTTCGGAGCCGATAGTAGGTTCCATAGACATGTATCTTCGCCTAAGGAAATTAATGCGGGCCCCTTATACCAAGCGCGAAGAATATCGCCGCCATGTTACTATGATTATTGACTTCGAAGGAGAGGAATTCAATGTGGATATTGATTTGCTCAAGGAGTATTATGATATTACAGCGGAGTTTTTAACACACATAAAGAAACGAGTAGAACCCTATAGAGATGTATAAGTAGGTTAAAATTATGACCAGAATAGTTCATATTGTCGGAAATGCAGGCAGTGGAAAAAGCGTACTTGCTTTAAATTTGAGTGTTGCTCTTAACCAAAAGAGCACCGATGTTATCCTGGTAGATGGCAATCTCTATTCCCCCGACATCAATCATTATTCAGATATTTCTCCTACTTTCTACCTTAATGAAGTCCTTGAAGGATCACAGCCAATTTCACGGGTTATTACTTCTCATGCCAGTGGCCTTCGCGTTATTGCAAGCACAATGGAGAGAGAGCATAAGAGAGAGCATTACGATCAGATGAATAGTGCTCTTTTGCAGCTTATGGGCAAGTCAGAAATTGTTTTGGTGGATTCTTTTTCTCATAGCCCGGCACTAGTTGGCGCTATACATCCCCGCGATGAGGCAATTTTTGTCACGAACGATGATTTTGCAGGAATTGTGAAGAGTAAGGAGTTTATTGAGTCACTCCAGAGTAAAGGAGTTCAGGTGATTGGTGTTGTTTTGAATAAACGAGGAAAAACAGATAAAAAATCAGTTGAGGCAATTCTGCAAAAACGAGTGCTTGCAGAGATCTCCCATGATCCAAAACTCGTAGATTCTGTCAATAAAAAACAACCTGTTTACCTCACTCATCCTCGATCAAGTATGGCTATAGCTGCTGCTGATCTTGCTCAATTACTAGGCACAAAGAAATGAAGACTGCCCATTTAGATTCGATAAAGGCCATTGAAAAGAAGAGATGGGAGAATGAGGATATTCGCAGGGCTGCGCATATTCTTTTGCATGCAGAGAAAAATAAACGATCATTTGTTTGGATGCTTGATCAGATGGTGCATTGGCTGATTGTTCTTATTGTTATTCTTGGAAATGTTATGATTAGTGCACTGTTGATTATTGTATCCGGTTTGGTTTCCCTCCCTGTTTTTTACGCACTTGTTGCTACTATTGGAATCTGCTTTGGCTGGCTTATTGAAATCCCCCTTCAAGATATTGAAAAGCTGGATAAGAAGAGGCACATTTTGTCTCGATTTTTTCTGCCTATTGTTGCGGTATTAAACATTTATTTTTTCTATGCTTTGAAGATCATAATTGAAGCATATTCAGAGATATACTTTACTTTTAATGCGCTTGTTGGGGGTAACGTGTATGCGGTTTGTTTTCTATTACCGCATCTTTTATTCTGGATTTTTAAGAAGTGAAAAATACCTCGCAGCTTGCTATGAGGTATTTTTTAAGCCTCAAACTGAGTTGAGCAATCATGAAAAGAGGGTGGCTGCCGGGATTTGAACCCGGACTAGCAGAGCCACAGTCTGCTGTGCTGCCAGGTTACACCACAGCCACCATAGGGGTGTTTTGAAATGGAATACGGCTTATAAAGATTACTGAATGGATCGCTAGAACGAAAATTATACTAACTGATATCTATAACTTCCACTTCTTCAATGCAAGAATTATTTGTAGAATGCTGTTTTCTGAGAAGATCCAACCCTTTTTGATGAAGTTCATCAGAGGACCTGGACTGACAACACTCTTCTATTACATAGGTAAAGAACCCAAGATCAAAGCTCTCATAAGCAGACGCAAGTACGCAGTCGTTTGTTTCCGTACCAACTATATGGAGCTCTTCAATATTTTTCTCTTTTAATACCTTGAATAAGTCTTTATTTCCTTTGAATACGGATTTTGTTTTTTTTTCAATGCGAATTACATTCATATCTTTAATCTCCTCTCTCAACTCATCAACGGTGTGAGATTGATCGTCCTTTGGACAAATCCAGTTTTGTTGTTTGTCCCATAATGAGTCTTTTTCTGCATGAAATACTGCCTCGACATAAAGATCATACTTTACACCATTTATTAGTCTGATTATATTTTCTACAATATTTCTATTCCTATTGTTGAGAAATGCTGGTTGAACATCAATAATCACAAGAGCTTTCATTCGATTGCTAATTGGTACCTTCATTGTACACTCCATAAAAGAGTATTATTCATAAACTTTTGCCTAAGGAATCAAAAACATTGCCAAAACGTTACCTTTATAAACCACATTCTAATCCTTTCTGGTAATACCCGAGTTTATGAAATAAGCGCTCCTAGGGTTCTGATTCAGAATTCTTCGTTTGTGCTTATGTGGTGCGATTCAAATGGCTGAAAAACAAATGCAACAAATTGTCCGTATTGCTGGCGTAGATATTGATGCCTCTAAGCCTCTTGGACATCAATTAACAAATATTAGGGGCGTAGGGACAAGCTATGCTAATCTTATCTGTAATATTCTTGGTATTTCTAAACTAAAGAAAGGGTCTGAGCTTAGTGATGAGGAAATTAAGCGGATTGAAAAGGCACTTTCTAATCCTGAAGAGTTTGGTGCTCCTTCCTGGATGATTAATCGAAGAAAAGACCCGGAAAGCGGTGCAGATATGCATCTTATCGGGAATGATCTTAAGTTCACACAAGATAATGATATTAAAACTATGAGAAAAATTCGCTCTTATAAGGGAATCCGGCATTCCAGCAGGCTTCCTGTTCGAGGACAAAAAACGAAATCTAATTTCCGATCCAATAAAGGAAAAGCAATGGGTGTGAAGAGGAAGAAGTAAAATGGGAGATCCAAGAAAAACTCGTAAAAAATACTCAACACCTGCTCATCCCTGGCAGAAAGAGCGACTAGATGAGGAGAAAGCTATCATTGAAAAGTATGCTCTCAAGAATAAACAGGAAATCTGGAAGATGAGTGCCCTTCTTCGCCAGGTTAAAAACCAAGCAAAGAGACTGAGTGCCTTAACTTCAAAACAAGCAGAAAAAGAGAAGGAATTACTTCTCAAAAGACTTGTTAAGCATGGTCTTCTCAGTGGCAGTGATAAATTAGATCAGGTTCTTATTTTAAAGCAAGAGGATGTTCTTGAAAAACGATTGCAGAGCGTTGTGTTTCGAAAAGGGTTGTCCCGAAGCATGAAACAAGCACGCCAGTTCATTACTCATGGACATGTAAAAGTGAATGATCAGGTAATTACTTCCCCTTCATATCTTGTGCTAAAGAATGAAGAAGAGAGTGTTACGTTTTCTCCTCGCTCCAGCTTGAGTGATGCTGAGCATCCTGAACGAAAGATCGAAAAAGTAGTGGCAGAGAAAGAAGGAGAAAAGGAGAAAAAAGAATGAAACGAGAAGGATCACGCTGGGGCATTGCACACATTTATTCCTCTTATAATAATACTATTATTCATATTACTGATATTACCGGAACAGAGACTATCTGTCTTACGAGTGGAGGTCAGGTAGTAAAGTCTGATCGAATGGAGTCTTCTCCTACGGCTGCAATGACAGCAGCAAAAAAGGCTGCTGAAGTTGTTCGTGACAAAGGTATCAGTGCTATTCATGTAAAGATCAAAGCTCCTGGAGGCCATAATGGTCCAAATAATCCAGGTCCAGGTGCGCAGGCAGCTATTCGTGCATTGTCAAGAATGGGTCTTCGTATTGGAATTATTGAAGAGGCAACTCCTCTTCCTCATGACGGATGCCGAAAGAAAGGCGGAAGGAGAGGACGAAGAGTTTAGGTGAGCAAAATGGAGATACAACTACTTGAGAAAAGTAAGGATGGAAGAACGGTTACCTTTCTTGTTAGAGGTATTCTTCCTGCATTTGCAAACACTATCCGAAGAACAATCATAGAAGAAGTTCCAACTCTGGCTATTGAGGATGTAGAAATCAAGAAGAACAGCTCTGTTCTCTATGATGAAATGGTTGCACATCGCCTCGGTTTGGTTCCCTTGAAAACTGACCTTAAATCGTATGAGCTTGCCGGCCAGTATGAAAGCGCTGATGAGCTAAGTGCTAAACAAAAAGTTACCTTCACTCTTAAAGCAAAAGGGCCCTGCATTGTTACTGCATCAGAGCTGAAAAGCAATGATGGATCCATTGAGGCGGTATACCCTGATATGCCTATCACTAAGCTTACCAAAGGCCAAGCCCTTGAAGTGGAGGCAACTGCTATCCTTGGAAAAGGAAAAATTCATACTAAGTGGAGTCCTGGCCATGTGTTTTATTATAATGAGGCCAAGATAAAAGTGAACTCCAACGATAAACTACTTGCTGAAGTAAAGGAAAAGTATCCTGCTCAAATATTTGACAAGTCAGGAAAGATTGATCGAAACCTGATCAATACTCCTGAGCTTATTGATGCCTGTGATGTCATCTCTTCATTAATTGAGATTGAAAAGAAAGAAGACAGTTTTGTCTTTGTGCTTGAGTCATGGGGACAGCTTGCTCCTAAGGCAATCCTCATGGAAGCTGTCAAGCAAATCAATTCCCAGCTTGATGAAATCGTCACGCTGATGAAAACGAAATAAGGACCCCTCATCATGCGGGGGTGGCAGAGCCTGGTCAAATGCGCAAGGTTGAGGCAGCGTGAACCAAGTTCACTGGGCTTGAAGCAACACGCTTCAAACGCCTTGTCCCTTAGTGGGTGCGCGTGTTCGAATCACGTCCCCCGCATTATACTGATACGTAAACAAAATGAATTCAACAAATGAAACATTGCAGAAAGTGATTGAAGAGTTAAAGTCGAAGAACTCCAAACTCTGTGATAGGCTTGCCTCTGATCTTTGCAGATCTTCACGAATCCGAAGAGAGGTGAACTTAAGCAGGCTTAATCGGTTTACTAAGGAGAACGAAATTATTGTTGTTCCTGGAAAGGTGCTTGGCGGTGGAGAGATGAGCCATAAAATCACTATTAGTGCATTCAATTTTTCCAGTAGTGCAATCTCAAAACTCGAGAAGAATGGATCCAAAATTATTCCTCTGGATAGCTTAATCAAGGAACCATTAGAAAATAAACGAATTAGGATAATGGGATAAAATTCAAAATGATTATTAATGCAAAAGATTTAATCGTTGGACGGATGGCAACAGTTGTTGCCAAGAAAGCCCTTCTTGGAGAGAAGGTCGATATTGTTAACTGTCAGGATACGTATATGACCGGAAAAAGCAGTTATCTACATGGTGAATACAAGAGACGGTCAGAACAAGGAACGTTCAAAGGACCATTTTTGCCTAAGATGCCTGATCGGTTTGTCCGGCGTGTTATTCGAGGCATGCTTCCGTATAAACAAGAAAAAGGGAAAAAAGCATTTGCCCGGGTAATGTGCTATGTTGGCATTCCAAAAGAGTTCGAAGGAAAGGAAATGGTTTCCGTTGATAATGCTCATATTTCAAAAGTAAAAAACATGGACTATCTGCAGGTTAAGGATATCTGCAAGAAACTTGGTACGAGGGAATAAATACAATGGCTAAGGTTATTCATACTTCGGGAAAGAGAAAAAAGGCAATTGCCCGTGCTACGCTAAAAGAAGGCACAGGAAAAGTTCGTATCAATAAAATTCTCATTGACCATTTCCAGCCGAAAATGCTTCAAATGAAGCTTCGCGAACCTCTTCTGCTTGCAGGAGATTTGATGCAAAAAGTTGACATTGATGTAACTACGCACGGTGGAGGGATTTCCAGTCAAACTGATGCTACACGATTAGCTATTGCACGATCACTTGCTGAATATTCCAAGGGAGACAAACTCTCTAACGCATTCCTGCGATATGATCGACATTTGTTGGTTGCAGATGTTCGGCAAAATGAGCCTTCAAAACCAAATGATTCTAAGCCACGGGCTAAGCGTCAAAAGAGCTACAGGTGATACCATGATTATACCTATTCGATGTTGGAGCTGTGGAAAACCCATTGGTCATCAGTGGGAACAGTTTAAAGAGCGATCAGCAAAAGGCGAAGATCGCAAAAAGCTTCTTGATGAGCTTGGCCTTGAAAGATATTGCTGCAGAGCAATGTTCCTTGGGCACGTTGATCTCATTGATACGGTCGCTGAATTTAAGAAGTTCTAGATTTGCTCTTTTTTTCTTAATTAATCTTTCTTTGTAAAAAGATTTAAGAATGCTTCTCGTTTTCTTTATCCTATGACAGATTTTAATGCCACTGCGAAAAAATGGCAGAAAAAATGGGAAGAGAGCAAAGCATTCGTTGCAAAACAAAGTGATTCAGGAAAAAAATACTATGTTCTGGAGATGTTTCCCTATCCAAGCGGTTACCTCCATATGGGCCATGTAAGAAATTATTCTATTGGTGATGCCTTTGCTCGCTATAAGCGAATGCAGGGATTTAATGTACTCTATCCTATGGGATATGATGCGTTCGGACTTCCTGCAGAGAATGCTGCGATTGAGAAAGGTGTTGATCCTGCGAGCTGGACTGCTAAAAATATTGAGGGGATTAAGGAGCAGCAGAAACAAATGGGGCTCTCCTATGATTGGTCCCGGGAGATTGCTACCTGTACTCCTGAGTATTATCGGTGGAATCAATGGATTTTTTTGAAGTTTCTAGAGAAAGGATTGGTGTATAAGAAAAAATCGTTTGTGAATTGGTGTCCCAAGTGCCATACGGTGCTTGCTAATGAGCAAGTAGAGAGTGGGAAATGCTGGCGGCATGGTGATACTGATGTTGAGCAAAAGGACCTGGAGCAGTGGTATTTCAAGATTACTGATTATGCACAAGAGCTACTTGATAGTTTGGACGAAATGCATGGCTGGCCGGATCGTGTGAAGACCATGCAGAAGAACTGGATTGGAAGATCTGAAGGAGTAGAGGTTTTCTTCAGGCTTGATAACTCCGAGACACTACTTCCGACGTTTACAACCAGGTGTGATACTATTTACTCTGTTACTTTCCTGGTTATTGCACCAGAGCACCCTATGATTGATGAGCTTATTTCTGGCACTGAACAAGAGCAGGAATGCAGAGAGGTAATCAAGCAGATCAAAAGCCAGACCGAGATTGAGCGTACAACCCCTGAAGGGAAAGACAAACTGGGGGCATTTACGGGAAAATATGCCATTAACCCTGTGAACGGAGAAAAGATTCCTATTTATATCGCTAATTTTGTGCTGATGTATGGGACTGGAATCGTCATGGCTGATGCACACGACCAGCGGGATTTTGAATTTGCACAAAAGTATGATATTCCCTTGAAGTTTGTTATTTCTGAGGATGGAAGTCCTATTGATGTATCTACAGCCCAAGGCGCGTATACCGATGACGGAACTCTTTATGGTTCTGGAGAGTTTTCAGGAATGCACAATCGTGAAGCGTTGCCTAAGATGGCAGACTGGATGGAAAAGAAAAATCATGGAAAGAAAGTTGTGAACTATAAGCTTCGTGACTGGCTCATTTCTCGGCAGCGATACTGGGGATCACCTATTCCGATGGTTTATTGTGATAAGTGTGGTGCCGTTCCTGTTTCCGAGAGTGATTTACCCGTTCTCTTGCCTAAGGATGCTGAATTTAGCGGCAAAGGAAATCCGTTAGAAACTTCTGAGGAATTCAAGAATTGTTCTTGTCCTTCTTGTGATGGTAAAGCAAGGCGCGATACTGACACCATGGATACTTTTGTGGATAGTTCCTGGTATTTTCTTCGGTTTTGCGATCCAAAGAATACTGAGAAGCCATTTGGTGACGGGGCAAATTATTGGATGGGGGTAGATCAATACATCGGCGGAATTGAGCATGCTATCCTTCATTTACTCTATGCGCGATTTTTTACTAAGGCTCTTCGGGATATTGGACTAGTTAGTGTAGATGAGCCCTTTGATAAGTTGCTTACTCAGGGAATGGTCGTCAAGGACGGTGCCAAGATGTCCAAAAGCCTTGGCAATACAGTCTCACCGACTGAGATTATTGAGAAATACGGTCCGGATACGGCGCGATTATTTATGCTGTTTACTGCGCTTCCTGAAAAGGAATTAGAGTGGAGCGATCAGGGAGTAAATGGATCATTCAAGTTTTTGAATCGCGTCTATCATCTTTGTGAGGAGCTGCCTGAATTCCGTGATGAGCTGGACAATAAAGATAAGCAGATTCTCTCCAAATTGCATAAGACTATCAAGAGAGTCACAGAACTTATTGAAGAGATAAAGTTTAGCTTAGCAATTGGCGCGTTGATGGAGTTCGTAAATGAATTGTATCGATATAAAGAGAAGGAAGTGCATGAGCAAGTGTATAGGGAGTCTGTAAAGGCGGTAAGCCTGCTTATTGCTCCTTTTACCCCTCATGTTGCTGAAGAGATGTGGGAGAAGCTGGGAAATAAAGAGTTGATTTCTCTTTCTTCCTGGCCTACTTTTGATGAGAGTAAGATCGATGCGCAGGCAGAGGCTGGAGAGGAGGTTCTCAATGAATTGACTTCGGATATTCGGCGCGTGCTTGAATTAATCAAAGTGGATTCGCCAAAGAAGATAACTCTTATAGTTAGCGCTCAATGGAAATATCGCTTGTATTCATTGCTCAAAGAAGAGATGGAAAAGACTCGTGATGTGAAAGCACTTCTTCAAATCTGCATGGGAGAGGAAGAATTGCGTAAATTCGGTAAGGATATTTCTAAGATTATTCCGTCTGTCGTAAAAGATCCCTCTAAACTTCCTTCTATGGTTTTAGGGCAGGAAAAGGAGCTTGAAAATATTACTCGCGCTGCTGCTGACCTTAGAGAAGTTTTTGGGGCAGAAGTTGTTATTGAAGTTGCTGAGCAAAGTGCGCAGGCAAAAGCAAAGAACGCATCTCCCGGAAAGCCTGCTATTGTCGTTGAATAAGCTTTAGTTTTTGCTCTTTTTTTTCTTTCGTTTTAATACTATGGAAAGGATAATGAGTACTATTATCCCCACTAAAATGGCAAGCACCGGATCAATTTCCTTTCCGGGGATTTTAATAGAAGTCGGCCTTGCGCCTGCGCTTTCTTCTTTTGGATTTTTAATCCATTCCTCTACTTCATTTTCCAAAGGCAGTGCATACTCTATCGGAGCTACATATTCATAGTCTTCCTTTGTTGCTTGTCTATCTACAGTGTCCCAGTAAGGAATACGGGTTTCTTTGTCTAAGGTAGAAGCATCAGGCTGGTTCTCTGGTTCGGTATCGTCAGTAAAGGAAGGGGCGTTAAAGGAATGCTGGGCAAAATAGCCATCACTATGGATTTTATCAAGATTATCATGGAATGCCGAACTCTCATACCTGAACACCGTGCTTCTGGGAGAGTCTGCACGCACTTCTATAGATGCCTGCTCATCTCTTTCAGGGACCTGCACGTAAATGAGGCCATTGATGTTATTAGATTGGTATTCAACTGTGTCCCCATCCTTATAATTAACTTTCACCGTGTAGGTGGGCCAGGTATCTGTGGTTTTGATATGGTGACCCGGAATCCTTGCGGCGCTTCTTCTTGCTGGCCTCTCATAGTTTGTAGCGAACCCTACTTTTTCATTCTCTTGTCGGATAAACCAAGGGTATCCTAATCCTGGCTCTTGGGCATAGTCAGTAAATGGCTCGTTTGCGTCTCTCACTCCATCTTTGTCAAGGTCTCTGAATGCTTCTGATCGGTCAAATGCTGCATTTCCTGGAGTAGTGTCTGACCAGAAACCGTGGGATTCCCATATGCGTGTCATTTCATCTGTAAATGCAGGAAATTTGTCGCGGAATTCTTCCCAGACATCTCCGAAATCATTTTGATAGACTTTGATGATGTTCCAGATTTGGTTAAATTGCAAATCAACCTGGTCATCATTCTTTGCATCATGAATGTCCCAGAGAATTCCCGCTACTGCCATCTCCTCTCCCATTCCTCCATAATACCAGGGCTTGATATTTCTCTCCCAGCTTCCGAAATCAGCGTAGATATGAGGATTAGGGTATTTGTAATGTTCGCTAATGACCATTGCCATGAATTCTGCGAAACCTTCAACGAAAGAATCTGAAGTTGAAGGATTGTTAAAACCATCATGATTTTGCATCCCTATTCCAAAATTTTCTCCTCCTTGTGGCCATTTAGAGTAAAGAGCGTACATAACATGATGTGAAAATTCATGGTATTCTCTGTTCATGGGTTTACTACCACTGGTGTATCTGGAATCGTCCCTATCGATAACGATTGTGGCAGTTGTTGGCGTATAGTAGGTTCCTGAGTTTCTTACCCAGCTATGAACATCAACCGGTAGCTTATACCCCACATCCACTTTGAGATGGTCCTTAAAATATTCGAGCACTTCTGTCATATGATGATACATAATGCTGAAATGCCTCATGCTTCCTTTTCTTTGAGGGAATGAGAAAATAGCAGGATCATTTGCTGTTTCATTTTTGAGCACGATATCCTGCCTAAGATCGCTTAGATCATTGATCGGAAATTTTTTCATGACCCACACTGGCCTATTACTGAACATGAGCCGAAAGAAGATTTTGGTTCGATCGTTTGGCTCATGATACTGCATCTTGAAATACAGTCTTCCTTCATCGCAGGGAGGAGTGCTTAATCCTACAGGGATGGAATATTTTCCATTAGCATCGGTATAGGTGATGTAATCTCTTCCTGCACACTTGAAATTGACTTTTACATTCTTGAATACATGTCCAAACATGTCATCTCTAATGGTTCCCTGCAATGCTAACTTATTGAGATTAGGATTCGTGTTTCTTCCTGTGATTGCGTTTCTTTGGCGCAGCACACGCATAGTATTGTTGAAGTATTGTCCTGCACAGGCGTCTGGATTTGATGATCCCTGGCACTGACCGGATGTTTTTGCATAGTCAAGAGATTCTTCTTTGTAGCGTGTTTCTCCTGAGGCTAAATGGGCTGCCATGTAACTCTCGCCTAATCCCCCTGTTCTAATTTTTGCTCTCACTTGCGGAATTTGTCGAATGAATTGAATCCATCGTTCACGCTCTCTTGCTGATTTGATAGCCCATGCTTCTGCGTCAGCATCGTCGTAGTTTTTGAGCGCGCAATGAGAAGTTGCTAAGTAGGCATCTTGCTTTGATCTGCTTTGTTCAAAGCATGCTGCTGCTGCAATGTAGTCTTTGGTATCACAAAGTGAAGTGCAGCTTCCTTCTGTTGCAAACCCTCCTTCTGCTGCATGGATTGAAAGACTAAGTAGAATGAATAGTACACATGCAAATACTGTTTTTACTATCACTTTTACCCCCTAAAGGCTTTAGAGAAGAAGAGTATTTAAAGGTATTGTCTTACTGATAGAGGAATAAAGAAGAGGATAGTCTTCCCTTATGTTGACTTTATCAAGAATACGAAATTTCCAGCATCTTTATTCAGTCTTTCTTCTGTGTTCGGCCATACTTTTTTCTCTTCAATAATTTTCAGTCCTACTTTTTTAAGATGATTTTTGAAAATGTCCATTGAAACTTTATATTCATAATCTCCATCGCATCCATATTCCGCTACTTTTCTGATTAAACCCTCAACATATTCTGGAAGAAGAGGGTTTTCTGCTTTAGCTGTCTCCAGTACTGCATCATAGAATCTCTTAACAGAATTACTATACTCCAAAGAATTACTATATTTAGGCAGTATATTTTCGACAATTATACCTGTGCCTTCCTTCCCCAGCAATGCTTTGACTCGTTTTAGAAATTCTATTTTTCTTTCATCTTCAATATGATGATATGCAGAAGCCATCATAATAATGTCCCATTTTTTTGTGGGGAGTTCAGCTGTTACTGCGTCCCCCTGGATAAGAAGAGGAGGATGTAGAGAGTTTTTGTATTGGTTTTGGCAGAACTCTAAGTAATTTTTTGAAATGTCTACTCCTACTATAAGAGCGGTATTTTGGTGATTAACTATGTATTCCATTGATAATCCTGTGCCACAACAGAGATCCAATACGTTTGCACTTTCTAGTCTGCTAAGAAGCTCTTTTGCTTTTTCCCCTCCCTCTTTAAGCATAGCCATTTCATCAGGCCGGGACCTTTCCTCTAATTCGTATGCTTCTGCATTATCCTTGTAATCTGGTAATTCCCCCATTTTCAGCTAGTTTGGCATCATCTTACTGCTGCCGTAATCCTTTGCGTCTATTATTTCGTTTTTTTCTGTGAGCTTGAAGAATTTTTGAAAATCAATGAAACGGTATTGCTTTGATGATTTCTTTATGAGAAGAGTTACATGTGACGGTTCATGCTCGGAAATGAGTTCGTAATCTGGTAGCAGTTGCTCTAATTTTTTTGAGAACTCAGTTACGTACTTGTGATAGGGCATGTTTTCTTTCTTTAATTGGTAGATAGAATATCCGACGTGCACATAGCCTTTGATTTCAATAAAATCCGGGCTTCCTCTTTCGATCAGTTCTTTATAGCCTTCGAGATCTGTGTCATTTTTGTCTTTGATTACTGTTAATCTAATGCAGGTTCTGCATTGTTTTTTTGCCAGAATATCTAATGATTGCAGAAGCCGCTC
The DNA here is from genome assembly GCA_028279765.1 of Candidatus Nanoarchaeia archaeon. Taxonomy (GTDB): domain Archaea; phylum Nanobdellota; class Nanobdellia; order Woesearchaeales; family WJIZ01; genus JANQND01. The sequence goes on from JANQND010000031.1 coordinate 18,289, forward strand.
ATAGTAATCTTCGAATAATGGCCGGTCAATTTGTTTGAGGAGTTTTTGATTCGGTGCATCGACTGAAAGGTACAGTTGAGTGATGTTCTTGATTTTTTCGATTTGATCGGGATATTGCCCATTGGTCACGAGGAATGTTGAGATTTTTCGTTTGTGGAATTCTTCAAGGATTTCATTGATAAGAGGATATGAGATCGGCTCTCCAGTAAGTGAGAGGGCAACGTGCCTTACTTCTTCCCAAGTTCTGATCATTTTTTTAGGGACTTTGGGATTCCCTGCCATTCCTTCTAAAAGATCAAGATGGGCTTTGAGTGCCTCATCAATAATATATCCTGGCTTATCAATTTCCCCGTACCAAGTCTTAGAAACCGGTGCTTTTTGTCCTCTCCAGCAAAACGTGCATCGGTTAGCGCAAAACATACTCGTGGTCATCTGCAGGCATTGGTGCGACCTTATTCCATAGAACGTGAATTTGTAGCACCCTCCTTCGTTTTTGAGCATCTTCTTAGTCCAGTGGCAAACTTTAACAGCGCTGTGATTACCCACAAGACGGTATTGCTGCTTTTCGAGCTGTTTTGCCTGGAATTCTTTTAGTTGCATTTTTTTCTTGTTGCTATTATGTTAGTGAGTTTTTAGGTTTCCTGCAAACTTTTTTCAGGATTGAGTGCATCATTAATATTGATTAGTGGCCGGGGGAGGTTTTTTGCATCATCATAGCCTATTCGTGGACAGGCAGTGTTTACCCAGACATCAATAAAGGGGAAGTTTTCCATCTCTGAGAAACTGAAGGCATCAGCAATAAAGATATAGCAGGTTTTGTCTTTTTCCTTGTTTTTTAATAGGATGGCATTTTTGAGATATTGCTGGCCTGGCTTAGTTGAGACAAGAATCCCGACGTTCTTTGCGTCAAGGTATTTGATGATGTTCGCTTTTCGCTTATTGAGATCTTTTTGTAGATCCTTTTTTGATACGGTCTTGATGGTTTCTGCTATAGGATCGTAGAGAATAACAGGCTTATCCTGTGCTAAGATTAATGCCCTGGGATGAAATAATCCGTCGCCAATGTAGAGAATGGTGTCTGCTTTGTTTAGTGTGTCTTTGTCCTGGAATGAGTCTGAGAAACAGTCGCATCCGAGTAATTGAAATTTTCCTGAAGTTCGTTTTCCGTGCGTGGTGAGCACTTCATTTCCCTGATCTTTAAGCTGTGTTATGAGTGCATCTAGTTTGATGAACTGTACCGCTGCAAAAAGAGCAATTTTTTTGGATGCTTTTAATTGGTTTAGGGCTTCTTTCGTAAGGACTATCTCTTTCTGATAGTATGCCGGAACTAAATCGTAGTCTACCATCCTTTTGCCTCCTTCCTGTAGAGATTATGGCCGAAGGCTACGATATAGTCAATACCTATTGCTTGCAAACCGATTGGAAGATCGCATGCTCCGAAGTTCGTTCCAAACCAGACTAGGACTATTGCTCCTGTTTCTTGTTCTATTCTTGGCACTACTTCTTTTGCTTGTGGCTTGAGGCCATCAGGTAGCTGAAGGAGGACTTTCTTGTAGTTTTTCTCCCTGATCTTTTTGATGATCTTTTCTTCTTCTAAGTCGTACATAGTTCGTTGTAGTTGCAGATTTATTTATAAAAGAAGTGGTTGGGAAAGAAAATGTGGGATCTTGCTACAACTGTTTTTTTTGTAATGTTTAGATTTCTTCTAAGCGTACATAACTTCCCCTACCTACTCTCGCGCAGGTGGATGCAGCTCCTCCGGACTGATAACGTCCATATCGCACCTTTACTGTTCCACCGTCGCTAGCAGTCTTTAACATACCCTTATGTTGATAAGAGAGTGCCCAGCTTCCTGACCCAATAGTGTGGTAGTTGTCACCATAATCTCCTACTCCTGCACTACAACTACTACTCCATCCGCCGTGCAGTGTATCTTGAACTGATGCCCTACTATATGTGCTTGTATAGGAAAAATATCCTCCACCTGTCAGGCAAGGGCCTTTAATATCAACTTTAACATCTGCAGCCGCATCAACTATAAGATTAAGATATACTTCATACAGATATAATTTATCTCCCACTACGTCAATATCGAGATCTGAAAGGTCTACATATGCATCTCCATTCTCTGTGCAAGAGCTTGAAGTAGAATCCATCACTTTGTATTGTACGGAATTTCCGACTACCTCATCAGCACATTGCCAGGTTCCTCCAACTCTTTTTAGGATTTTCCCGTTTGTTCCGCAGAGCGCATCAAGTTCTGCTGAAGAGACAGTATCATCAACTGCATCATTATCATCTACATACTTTTTTGTTGCTGCATCTCCATCTACAGTAGGAGTTCCAAGGTTTACGATTTTATTGGCGCCCATGCTTAGTTGGCCGCCTGCAGTGTGGCTTAGTGCATCACCAATATACCCGTCCACTGCGCCGCCCCCGAGAGGCCCTGTTTCGTCATTAGCGCACATCCAATTCGTTGTACCA
>JANQND010000027.1 GCA_028279765.1 Candidatus Nanoarchaeia archaeon
ATGCCCACGTACAAACTCCGCTCTCCATCCTTTGGCAACTCCTTATAATCAATCTGTACGGCGAACCTGCGCTTCTTGTCCAGGTGACGCTTGATGAGCAGGCCGGTAATGGTTCCGACTGCTATTATCCCTACAATGAGGGCTATGATCCATGCCGGAACGACTCCGAATACCCGGTACTCATGAAGCGGATACGCCACTTCAAAGAGTATGTCTGTGCTTGAGGAAAGCCCAAGATATTTTGCCTGTGTGCTGAGGATATACTCGCCGGGCAGGAAATCCTTGGGAATTTTATGAGACCGAATCACTGAAGAAAACGTTTCTAAGTTCAATGAGTGGTTACCGATATGGGTTATGTTAGTCTTATTTGTGTCTGATAAAAAGAACTCTAATTCCACGTCGTACTTTCTCCCGATTAAGAGATTAACCAGATCTAACTCATATTTCACATCGCTACCGATAAATGCGGTTTTCTTCAGAGTTTTTAGATTCATTAATAGTGTTCGTATCGGGACATCGACATCTTCAAGGATGATAAGGTATATAGGTATCTCAAAATTATAATCTCCTCTTATCCTGATACTTCCTTTATATTTTCCTTCAGGCTGATTCCCCTGCAGCCTGAGCTGAATTTTCTGGCTGGCGTTTTTTTGCACAATGACCTGGGTATGGGATAGTTCGACGGAAGGTGCTGCCTCACCTACAACGTCTATAGTGAGCCTTAACGGTTCACGCTTAAAATTATACACATAAAACTCTTCATCAACATAGTTTCCTCTCTTTACTTTTTTAATGATCTCATTGAGAGAAACGTATACCTCTACGGGAGAAGGCGCCTGAATATCTGATATTACCGATGCATCCGCTTCTCCTTTCTTAAATGAAGTAAAATCCTCATCTTTTTTTGCTACCTCAATCGACGGATTGAACCCGGGTATCTGCTCCATTTCTACTGAAACATTTATTGTTTCCCCTGCAACCACGGTCTCATTTCCGGTTAGTGTCCCAACATAAGTAAAGTATTCATCTTTGAATGCAATCAGATAATAGAAGTCGCTTGCCGGCACATCTAAGCTAAATGACCCATTTTCATCTGATGAAGTGAAAGCGTTCCCGATTATTACTGTTGCATTAGAAATAGGGTCAAAAGTAGTATTATCAAATATCGTACCATTTACTGTTCCGTTTGGAGCCGAAGTAATGGTGCGCGACAAGCTAAAATTAACAGTATAGGGAGTGTACGGAACAATACTAAAGCTTGTAATAAAGGGAAGGTACTCCTGCTTAAAGCCTGCAAAATCAATATCACCTGCTATGGTTGTAATGTTAAAATAACCGTTTTGATCTGTTTTTCCACTGCTTGCATTTGCAATGACGGTAACATTTGCTATGGGCAACCCGGTGATGTTATCCGTTACATACCCTTCTATAACTCCATCCTCTACTGTTCCTTCCCCTATGAGAGGAGAGAGAGTTATGTTGTGCTGCTTGGTCTCGAAGGTAGCTACCGTAATATTCTCGAGACTTGATGAAAAGCCTGATTTTATTGCCGAGACATTAATCTCTCCTGCAGTGATCGGGAATAAATAATACCCTGACCCGTTAGTGATGCCCGATCCTCCTCCTCCTGCTACAATTGCACCGTCGATAGTGCTGTTATCTCTCCTATCAAACACATACCCTTCCAGGAAAGCATTTGCCACACTGCTTCCTTCGAATGCCTGGATCATGCTGATATTGTATTCCTTAAATTCATACTGAGCGATAGACAAATTCGATACGAAAGAGAGATATCCATCTCTTGCCGCAACGGCGGTCAAGTTTCCATGCACTACAGGGAACACATAATATCCGGATGCATTTGTTACTCCTGACCCTCCTCCTGCAGCAACGGTCACGTTTTCCAGAGCACAATCAGTAAGGTTGAAACTTGTCTGACAAGTTGTCGTATTTTTGAATACGTATCCCCTTAACTGCGCATCATACACCTCTCCACCTACCTCGGGAACCATGGAAAAGTTCTTGAATGTTACAACTCCAAAAGGATTTTCAACGGCATCGAAGTAATTCTTATAACCCGAACGTGAGGCAAATAAGATATGCTGCCCCACGTCGGCAAGAATGTTATAGTAACCGCTGCTGTCAGTAAAGCCACTGAATCCTGTTATATTTACGCTTACGTTTTCAATCGGGCTATTATCACGAATGTCTGTTACATATCCTCTAATGTACGCCTGCTCTGAAGTAGAGCAGTTTTCCAGTTTATCTGATATCGGATCAGGGAAGAAGTAATAGGTTATGTTCGGGTAGACCGGAGAGCCTGAGCTGGTGTTTGGTGCCCGAATTGGCAGCATCATTTGATAATTGTAGTACTGGTTTTTGAATCCTAACTTATAGTCCTCGGCTAAGGCTACATACAGAAAGTTTCCGCTACCGTCCTGCAAGGCACCCATTTTCCAGCTCACGTTGCTGGGATAGAGGTCTACAGCGGGAATGTCTGAAATATTGAATCCTCCGAAACTTACGTTTATTGTTGTGTCAAAAGTATTTACCGCAGAATAAACTTCTGAAGAACTAATGTTCATCCACTGATCTATTGCTGAAAGATTAGCTGCGGCTACACTGGTTAGGTTTACAGCAAGTTGATTCACTGTGCTTGCATATATATCATAGCCTGTTTTCCCATGACAACTGAAGAAAAAGTCCTGCCTGGTAATTTCTCCTGCTGATGTCGTATAGGACCAGTTTATTGTAGTACTAGACGGACTGAATATCGCGATACCATAAAAACCAGACCACCAATCATTGCTAATAGGCCCCACGATCTGAACCTGAGTAATATAACCGCTTGTTGTGTTAACTGCCCAGCCAACATAACCTACATAGCTTTTGATATATGCCAGGCTAATTATCGCAAGGAACAGACAGGCAACTACAATGATCAAGTACACATACTTATGGTTTTTTTTATGTATCATTTACCGGCTTCTTTTTTCCTTCCTTCCTTCCTTCTTTCTTTCTTCCTTTCTTTCCGTTTGAACTTACTCTCTTCACTCGCTCCCCATCTTTCTTTTAATTAAATACTCAAGCCCGTGGCTTCTATTTGCGAACGTCTTATCCTCGATTTTTCCGTCGACCCATTCCAACAAGTCCTTATCTATCGTAATGGTAATGCGCTCTTTACTCATTTTTGCTCAGTCTTCCTTTTTTCATTGCGATTCGTTGTCCATTTTTCTTTTGATGAGGTATTCAAACCCATGGCTTCTATTTGCGAACGTCTTATCTTCAATCTTACTATCTAGCCAAACAAGAAAGTCTTTTCTAATGGTAACAGTTACTCTTTCCTTCACTTCATTATTATCATACTAAGTACTATTTAAAGGTTTCTTTTAAGGATATTAGTATGGAAAAGTCTATATTTTTGATAGTTTAATGAATATTATCTCGTATTATTACATACTAAGTAATACTATTCAGAAAGTTGTGAAAATGCCTTTTTACAGTAAGGGCTTACCTGTTTTTTCCAGGACTTTGGAAGCTGAGTGTATAAGTCCTGTAATTCATTGTAGGTTTTTTTTGCCTGACTTCGATTGTTCTTGGCAAGACCTTCTTCAATTTCTTTTGCTTTTTTCTTTATCCTATGCACTAACAGTTCATTATAGATTCTTGAAATCTTGTCAATAGTTTTCTTTCTTAAATCAGAACTCAGCTTATCATTGTAAATTCGTATCATATCATGGTAGGTATCCTCTGCCTGCTGTAGCTCCTCCTTGGAAATTTCTGACTCTGCTTTTTTCATCAATTTTCGAATTGCTCCCCTGTCCTTGTTGATCATAGTAAGTATCCATGATACAGGGCTTAGCTTATAGAGAATGTCGCTCTGCTTTATTTTTACCAGGATTTCAAACTCATAACAGACATAGATTACCAGGAGGAGTATAATCAGGCTGATCTGAATTACCAATACAGGATTTTCAATTCCTGATATCGTCGAAAATATTGCGAATCCTGTTATATCAAAGCCGCTTTTCTTCTCCTTTACCAGCGGATTGATGACTACAGCGGTAATTGATTTTGTTTCGTCCGGATTGATTTCTTTTTTGATGTAATACGTATATGAGCTTATCTTTGAAGGATCATACTGGATAATGGGGTCTGCCTCCAGAACCTGATGCGGTGACAGGAATTCAATTTCAGCTGAATCTTTCGCAATTTTTTTTGGAATGGACTCAACAATGATGAGATCCTGCGCTGTTTCTTCTTTTCCTCCAGTAAGGGTGTAATCCGTCCTGATGATAGTTACCTGCTCTTTTTCTCCTGATAAGTATGCTAATTCAGCATTTTTGACGGATCGAACTGAGAAGAAAAGATCCTGAAGATCTGCGTTTGCATCTATTATTCCTTTGGAGCTTTTAGACTGGGTTATTTCGAAGTACTTCTTAAGCAGCTCCCTGCTCTCTTCTTTGCCAGGCTTTGTATCATATTCCTCGCTATTTGTGATTACAATATCAGTGATTGTCCTTTGCTCGATTTCCTCTACACTTGTTTCAATGTCGATCTTTCTTTGGCTTCTGTCTTCTTCATCTCTGATGAAATTAACGGTCACAATATCTCTTCTTGCGCGCAGGAGGTTCTTTTTTGCTTCCTGGAGCTTGTTTTCAATATCAAGGTCACTCATCGTGTCCAGGTGAGATTTGTCTTTATTTCCGATACTGTAGAGTGCATCAGTAATCCTTTCAGAAAGCTCATCTATTTTTTGCTGAAATTCTGTTTTCTCCTCAGCGCTATCGCCCTCATCTATTGATTGAACACTGTTCTGCTGCTGCTCTGCACCTGCCTCTTGCTGTTGCCCTTGCTGCTCTGGGCCTATTTTTTGTTCGCCGCTTCCTGAAATACCGCTACTGTTAGCTGCTGAGGCATTATTGAAGACGTCTTCAATGTAATATGTTACTGACGTATCCTGCGTTACTTCAATTTCTTCTGAGAGTGTTTTATAGCCCGGATGAATAACGAGAATGTCTACAAACCCTTCCAGAACTGAAATACTCATCGTTCCCTCAGAGTCTGTTTCTTTCTTTTCTCCATCTATGAATACTGATGCACCGCTTTGTGCCTCTTCCTGCAGGTTCCTTACCGTTACCTCCAGATTATGGGCATTTTTCACTTTGACAGATTTCACTTCTGATGCTTCATTTTCTGCTTCATCTCTTAGCGTAAGCTTAATATTGTATGTTCCTGTTTCACTATAAGAATGGCTTACCTCTCTTCCTGAGGCAGTTGATTCATCGCCAAAATCCCATTCATAACTGATTTCTCCAATTCCTCCCTCAGAACTTCCCCGCAGGGTTATCTCTTCTCCGGGCCCGACTTCGTTTTTATTGATTCTCACACCTGCACTGAAAGAATTAACAACTGTGAACTCCTTGTTGATTGTTTTGACTCCGTTATTATGGATGAGGACCGCCTCAATAGAATAACTGCCCGGTTTTGATGTGAAGTCAATCTTATCGATGACCGGGTAGGTATTATCGGTGTAGTGCCTGAAGAACGTGTCTCCCTGCGGGTCAGTAACCAGCAGCGTTGTCTCTGCGTTGTATGGTGCTGTAATGATATAGTATCCTTCTTCCCCAATACCGAACTCTTCTTTGTTTAAGGTCATACTGAAGTTTTGGTTGGTATCTATGAAGAATGTTTTTTCCTCACTTGCAGCACTGTTTCCAGCCAGATCTGTGCAGGAAACATTCCAGTTGTAGCTTCCGTTTTCCAACCCCACTAAAGAAATAGTCTGGGTCTTTGCCGAGTCAACAAGAATGTCTTCGAATTTGCTGTCTTTTGCAAACAGGTCACAGGTAAACTGCCCTGCAAAATTGTCTGTAGCGGTAAAATTAAGTGTGATGGTATCAGCAAAGACAGTGTAATCGTGCAGGGTATTGAGGACGACAGTGGGAGGAGTATAATCGGCGATGAATGATTTTGAGGGCGATTCTACAGTATTGTTTAGTTTATCAGTATCAGTACAACTCAGATGATAGGCATGAGCTCCCTGGGTCACATCCAGAACTACCTGCTCCGTTTGAGTCTGCGAAGAATTCTCAAGGGAGATGATTTCCTGATTGTCAAGCACCATACTACAGGTCACTTCGGCAGATGATGGGTGATAGACAAAATAATCTATGCTTATGTTGCTGCGGACGCTATAATGGCTGTTATCTTCTGGTTGAAGCGGCTCTATGTCGAGCGAATTTCTTATCCCATGGTAGACACGCAGGGTTATTTTTTTCCCTGACGTATCTTCATTTAGTGCCAGTATTGATGCACCAGCCTGATTAAAGGTAGAGCCTTGCTTTTGCCGGGAGCTAAGATCACTGAGGGAAACGCTTGCCCGATTACTTGACACGATCTCTGCATGAGGGTCTATAGATTGCAGCGAATAGTCTGCATAGAGTATTCTGGAAGAAATCTGATGCAGCTTTTTTCTGGCTATTTGCTCATTGCTTATGATAAAGTCATCATTCCAGAATTCTGAGGATGATTCCAGGCTGAAGAGCACACAGCATTGCTGAGGGCCATAGCATTGCTGGCTATCTTCCAAATTATTCTCTGAAGAGACTGTCCAATGCGTGCAAAGAAGAGCATCCTGTGCAGGCCAGCTGAAAACAGAGCCCCTAACCGTGAACATTTGTGCCTCTTCTTTTCCCAGGCTTTGGTCTGCGTTTAGGGAAATGTCTATTTCTTTTTCCTGGGCATATGCAATGCCAATCATAAGAAGAAGAGCGATGATGAGGAAAGCTATTCTTTTCATTTTCTCTCCCCTCCTTCACTTAGCATCTGACGGATGCGTTCCAGCTCATTGAGAAGTAATTCTTCTTTGCTTGTCTTTGTTTTTTCTTTTATGACCTCTTTGATATCTTCTCTGAGCCGCTTTATCTGGAACGTGTTAGGGTCTTTCCATTCAAGCCAGCGCTTGCGCACCACACTTCTCACTGCTTCAGACAGGTCCAGAAAATGACTCTCCTTTACCTTGCCCTTTAGGTCGGCTACCATGGACTGGGGTATTCGAACGGAGACGATGGTGTTCATTGCTTGCCTCCTAAATATTCTCTAAGAAAATCCCTTATGGCCTCGGACCTGGATCCGTAGATATCCCGCTTGACCAGAGAATCAAGCCAAGTGATGATGTCAGGAGGGAGTCGAACGTTGAGTATTTGTATCTTTTGCACCATTTGTAGATCAGTATACGATTGTATGATACTTGTAGTTTATTATAATAATATATGTAGTATTTAAAGTTTTCTGAATTTTTTGTAGTTTATTCGATTTCTTTTTGTAATCTTTTTGTATTTTATATGTATTCTACTATTTTCTTTCTCCTTTTTCTTCTTCTTTTGTATTTCATATGTATTCTTATTGTATTCCTTTTGTTCCTCTTTCTTAGCCTTTTTTTGTTTCTCTCATCCTGAAGAATGCCTAGAATCAGTTAACAGGAAAAAACTGATGTAAACTAATTTTTTGCTTAAGGAAATCAGCTCTGATATGGAAACCATTTCTTCTGCGCAATTTCTTATTTTACCGTCGAGAACTCTTTTTTTTGATATCCTTTTCCGCTGAGTTTATTAATATGTTAATATACAAAAGAGGAATATTTATATAATAGTTTTAATATTAAGACTCTTGGGGGTATAAATGGTAGTACTATTTGACATATTCAACTTACCAGATGATATTTTCGAAATTATCTTTGCGACGAAGCAGCAAAAGATTATAGCGAAAGTTCTCGTCAGATCTCTTAAAGATAATAAAAATTCTTTTACGAAAACGGAGATGAGTTTTCTTGCAACGCAGCTGCATGAGGGTAAATTGGTCACAGAGATTGATGAGCCTGAATACAAAGGCAAGAAAGTTAAGCTGAGCTACAATAAGCGACAATTCTATGACCGCATCCTTACCCCTATGAAAAGCATGGGCTTAATATATTATGACCTGTATAAAAAAACTTACTCCTTATCAGATCGCTTTAACAAGGAGCTGCAAAGCATTGGGCTTATGTGGCTGCAGGAATTAAAGAAATAATTTTTTCTGTTTCCCATCCTTTTTTTTCTCCTGTTCTTTTTGCCTTTGGTTTTGGAATTGCCATCATTCTTTTTCCTGTTTACTCTATTTACTCCAGAGAGATGTAGAAATAATACTCAGTGGTAGACGTATCTCCCTGTGATCCCTTTTCTGCAACAATCATCTGAAAATCCCATTCCAAATTGTTGAAGCCGAGTATCCCCCCCGGCCTGATAATTGACGTAAAGATAGTATTGTTTGCAGTCAGGTCATATAGCAGTAGTTCCTGATAGGTATTTTTCGATGACTGGTTTGTTGCATTAAAGAGATAGGTTACCGGGCAGGTTTCATTAATGTAGGTTGCTGATACATAAAAGGGGTCATAGGCATTTGTCAGGTTAAAGGTTTCGTTTATGCCGTCTTCGGATGATTCAGTCATCCCTAAGCTTGCCTCGTATGCGGAAAGATTGAGGTATCCATTACCTGCTTTGCTGAAGTTATAGCACTCCACGTTACCATCTGAAAAATCGACTTCTGACGTAGATGCGAATATCTGCCCTGAAGGGTTCGCTGTATCCCACGAGTAGATGGTACCTCCGCTGGCATCACTTAACAGGATTGTTCCGGTCACATTTCCGTAATAACCCTGCCAATGCTGGGTTTGTGTATATGCAGTGATACTGAGCTGTGAGACGTTTCCTGCAATTGAATCAAGGGTAGAGGAAGGAGTGGCCTGTCTGGTTGAGCTGGTAACAACAGTGAGGTTAGTTGCTCCTTCAGGTGTTGCAGCATAGAGTGCCTGCGCAACAACCATACTCATAACTAGAAGTAAGAAAGCCAGCTCCACATCCTTTCTTTTAATGGTTATTCTCATAGTTTTCTTGCCTTTCTTCTCTGCAGCCTGTCCTTTATGGTCCAGATTGTTTTGTAGCCTCTCTGTAATACCAAAGAAATCTCCTGAAGGGTGTAATTCTCATCTAATAGGTAGGAGACGATATTTTCGAGAACAGAATGCGTGCTGTTTTGCAGGATATGCACAGGAAACTGCTTTCCCTTTTGCAGAGAAAGCTTTCCCGGGTGCTTTTTCTTTGAGCGATTGTATGTTGTTCTAATGGGCTGGATCTTTTTTTGCGTAAGAATGGAAATCTGCTTTAGGCTCATCCCTTTATTTTCCCTGAGATATTTGACGATGCTCTCCAGAGACCCCAGCTTCTCATTGAAGACAGAAAGAGGGATTGTTGCCTCTCTTTTTTCGATAATTTTTAGAATTTCCTGATAGCTGAGGCTGTATTTTTCTTCTAACTTTTTGATATCTTTGAAGAGCTGAGCGTGATTCATTCCTACTTCGTGTTCTAAAATAATACTATTTAAGAAAAAGTATATATAAAATTAACTATTAGAAAATACTATGTAAGAATAAGACATCTAATCCAGAACCAGTTCAACCACATCGCCGTCCTTGATTTCCTGAGTGAGTTTTCGAATGGATTGGCCCGGAAACTTGCTGCTTCCCCAGATTCTGGCGAACTTGAATCGCTTAGCAAAGTCCCTGTGCAGCTTATCGCACATATCTTGCAGCGTTGACCCTCTTCTCATAATAAGCGGCTCGTCCATATCTGCCTTTTTTCCCTGTTGCTTACAATAAATTCTCATGAATCCTAACCGATCAAAGATGAGGTCCTTGAGTTCGATAAGATTAATTTCTTTTTCGGCACTGATCAGGATATCAGGATTGATGAGTTTTCTCGCCTTTTCAATCTGCTCCGGGCTTGCACTGTCAATCTTATTGAGCGCGATTATCCCCGGAACATATTTTTTATTCCCTTCGATAAGATCAATGAGCTGGTCAGCATTAATATCAGAGCGGATCAGTACATCAGCATTTGCTATGCGAAACTCATTGAGTATTTTTTTTATGGTATCCTTGTCTATACTCTCGAGTTTTACTGTTGTACCTATCCTGATTCCTCCCTTGATGGTTTTCTTAATCCGAACGTCTGGTTTCTCCTCATTTATTCTTAAATAAGAATCCCTAATCTCCTTGAGCAAAATAGGATAATGCTCAGGTGCAAATACATCGATCACGAACAATACGAGATCAGAATTCATTGCAACAGAGAGCACTTCTTTTCCACGACCTCTTCCGCTTGCAGCCCCTTCCACTACTCCCGGCACATCCAGAAGCTGAATTTTTGCTGACTTGTGGTCGATCATTCCCGGAATACAGGTAAGGGTAGTAAATGCATAGTGCGCAATTTGAGACTCTGCATCTGTGAGTTTTGTAAGAAGGGTACTTTTTCCTACGGATGGAAAACCCACCATGATTACCGCCGCATCGCCTGACTTTTTGACGGTATAGCCTTCGGTTTTTCCCTTCCCCTTGCGCCGGGAAACCTGCTTTTCCTTTAGCCTTGCAATCTTAGCTTTAATAAGCCCGACATGGCCCTGCGTACGCTTATTGTATTTTGTTTTTGAGAGTTCCGTTTCAAGCTCTTTTATTCTGTCCGGAATGCTGCTTTTCGGCTTTTCTTCTGCTTTGCTTTTCGCCATCTTTTCTATAACCAACCTTCCTTTCTGCTATGGAATAAAACCCGTGCCCCCAGTTAATCTAAAGGTTACTTTTCCAATCTTTTGTAACACTTTTGCAGCTGTTTATAAAGAATATCTTTCTCACGTGCACGAAGCGGCAATTTCATGAGCTTATCATAAATCCTTTGCATATGATTATACATTTTCTTTTGCTGGGGGACTTTTTTTTCTTTCCAAAAATTATCATAGAGCGTTTTGAATTCCTGCTTTGTAGCAGAATGCGGAATCTTTTTTGCAAGAGACACTATTTTTCTTTGCATGTCAACAATTGCCTTTTCTTTTTTTTGACTTCCCTTTACCCAGCCTAATGCACTTCTTAGCTTTGTATATTGCTTAACAGATGCACTATAGTTTTTTCTTCCTATGTGGTCTATTTTCTTTGCAAGGGAGGTGAGAGTGTAGGCCCTAGTGGCTAGGACTACAGTGCCTGCAATGAGCACTATGACTACAATGATAAAGAGAGGGGAAAGCGAGAACCCGGATGGCTGCTCTTTTGCTTCCTGTACTTCTCTCTTCTTGAGCCCGCTCTGTATTATTTTCTCATCCTCCTGATGATCTCTGCTGTAGCCAAACGAAACCAGGTTCGATATGAACTGCTCGCTGTTATCTTCAGCTATGAAGTACATATATGCATTAGTTTCTTTATTCAGGGATATGGATGCAACACCATCGGTAATCGACACCGCTATGGAGTCATCATCGGATAGATATGCAAAGGTGGTATTTATCGTTGTGTGCGTAAAGAATGAGCTGAGATTTATTCTTCTTGTGCTGCCGATGTTTCCTTTCTGATCAGGAATCTCCAAAAATACCGGCTTGCCAGAAAAATCATCAGAGACAATAACATCAAAGTCCAGGTGATCAAGCTCTATTTCAACATTATCAACCTCGAAAACAAGATCATATACTGAGCTATCCAGCCTTCCGGCCTGGCAGGTCTCATCGCATACCTTTTTGAAACCCCTACGTATTTCTAAGGACTCTTCTTCTATGTATCTCGTACTCTGCTCATATTCCTTTGCTGAGTCAAACAGGAGGTACCTTTTGTTTCCTTCCTGCACATATATGCGCCCGCTGCCTTCTCCCCTGACACTTCCCGTTACTGCAAGCGAGACTATCTCTCCCCTTGCATTGGGGTACCAGGTATATGAGGAGCTCTCGTGAATTACTAAACTGAGGTTGTCGGTAAACTCCTGAGCAAATTCCAGGGTGACAAGCCCCACGATCCCGGAGCCAGATAGATAGAGAGAAGAGATGAGAACACCTGCGAGCAGAACAACAAACGTACTTTTTAGTATCGCTCCATCATGCTTGTAACTGAAGAGAATACCCTCAGCGAGCTTTTTCGGGTACCCCTTTGCTATGAGTGACTTCTTGATTGCAGCGAATGACTGCCCTTCCCCTCGGCACCTTTGGATATATGCTGTTAGTGCTTTTTTAGCCTTGCTCATTACTCCGCAAGAGAGCAATCCTCTATTTTAATGTTGTGATTAGATTTGCCCCCTTGCCGGCCCGATTTCTTACACAAATTGGATTTTACCCTGAGCTGCTAACAACAGTTTCAACAGAGCTTACTTAAGTCGAAAAGTTTAAAAACGCTCTTTTTTCTTATGATTACATGGCTTGTGGGAAAAAAGGAGTGTACGTATTCTTATTCTTGTGCTTACTGTCATCTGCTATAGCAGCAGACAGGCTCATTATTAATTCCCGTGAATGGCAGGACGTCTACGCAGGATTATTATATGGGAACCTGGTGGGCACACAACCTTATTTCCTGACTACAGAGGCAGATTCCACTATCGTGCTGAATACTATGGCTGCTAATGATGATATCCTTATTTTTACTTCAAAGAGATCTCCTTTCGTGTTTGGCTATGGGCCAACTGTTCAGAGCTTGGGATACTCTCAATCTGAAGAAAAAAATCTTGATAGTATGAGCCTTGAGCTTGCAAAAGAGCTGGAGAATGTCTCTAAGTATGTGATCATAGATGATTCTTACGGATATAACGCTATAGCCGTTGCACCATACGCTTTAGCCAGTGGCTCCTTCGTTGTCTTTGCGGACAGAACAAATATTGTTGAGGTGGAAGATTTTTTTGACCAGAAGAACCCTGATGAAATACTGGTCTATGGTCATGTTGATCGTGAGGTTCTTGAATCGCTGGATCGGTTTAATCCGGAGATCATTAATGAAGACGGAGACCGATTTGCAAATAATGTGGAGATTGTCAAGAAATATATGGAGATCAAGGAAGTAGGTCAGGTCATGCTCAGTAATGGCGAATTTATCGAACGTAGCCTGATGACCGGTCAATACCCGACCCTGTTCATTGGGAGAGACAATGTGCCGGACAAAATAAAGGACTTCGTGAAAAATTCACCCATCAATACAGGAGTTTTAGTCGGCAATGATCTAGTCAGCACTGCAACTGTGGTACGAAGGGAGCTTGGGATTTCGGTTTTTGTTAAGTTCGCCAGGTCAGCCAGGCAGCCAGACGGTCCCATTGCACAGGTGGAAGACCTTGATCTTTTTTTTGTCCCCAGGATTTCTTTTTCGCTGAATATCTCTAATGTTCGCTATAATAAAATAACCCGTCAAATAGAAGTTACCTATCGAAACAATGCAGATGTTGCAACTTACTTTAAGGGATCGTATACCCTGGTAGAAGGAGATAACCAGCAATCCTTCGGAGACCTCGAGGCGATTTTTATTGCTCCAAATAGTTTCAAAACACTTGTATATGACGTGGAACCCGTAGCATCCGAAGAAGCACTTCTTGACGTCTTCACCATTTTTGGAGAATCGAAGGATTCGCTGGAGTTAATCCTGGATGGTCAATTTGATGTTTCTTTTGTTGATGTCAGGGATGACACACAGATCCAGTACAACAATGTGTATTATGATATTACGAACCAGCGGTTTGTGGTTCTCATTGAGAACGTGGGACAGACAGATGCTTACGTGGATACTGAAATTATTGACCTTTACCTTCTGAGGGAGAGAACGACACTTAGTTCTGAGAGTATTGTGAAGGTCAGCCCCGGTAAAGTCAAGAAGGTGTACATCCCGGTAGAGCTTAGTGAAGAGGATATTGAAAATAATCCTTCCATTCGTGTTCGATCATATTATGGTGAGCGTGAGAATGCGCTGATTAAGATTCTTGAGGGTGAATTCGAAATGGTTACCCGAAAGGCGACCTTTATTACCTATCTACCGACCATCCTGCTTGTAATCTTGGTACTCCTGGTACTTCTTACTATTACCAAGAAAAAATGTGAAAACTGCGGACACAAGAACCACCGGCATAAGAAGAAATGTAAGAAATGCGGGAGTTCTCTGAAGTAGACTCTCTACTGTATATCCTGACCTGACTTTTCGATTTTTACTCGACTTTATAATATACCAGGAAGCACTTTTTTATATCCTTGACACCAAGAAAATGAAGGCGCTGCTTTACTTCCTGCTCAGTCAGTTTTGGCCGCAGCTTTGAGGAATAGTTTATTTGCCTAAATTCAATCTTGCCGAAGAACTGAAAGTCCTGCGGGGAAAGTAAGAGATGGGCCTGCTGGGTGGGAGCATACTCTTCTTTTTTCTTTTCTAATAGTTTTGACTTCTCGAAGAATTCAATGAGGTCTTTTAACTTTAGAATAGGCAGCTGCATCTTAGTGCTTAACTTGGCAAGATTGAATCGTTTCATCCTTGCCATGACCTCAAAAGCCTCTTGCTGTGACTTAGATAACTTTACTCTGGGAATAGGGATTGTCTCCTTTGTATCCTGGCTCTTTATAATGTGGCCCTTGACAGTATCTATCAGCAACTGATACCTCTTTTTCTTTTTTTCAAACCCTACTACTGCAGCGGGGATAAGTATCGGCACGACCTTGTCTTTTCCTTCTATTAATTGCAGGTCCTTTCGTGTTGTTTTTGGCAATATCAACGGAAGGATTTCTTTCTTCTTAAAGTGGGTGAGGTCTTTTAACATATCCTTGCTCTCATCGAGGATATTTATTGTTGACCCGCCGTGGCTTGATCTTCTGGTCCGCATTTGAACAAGCAGGGGCATATCAACGACTCCTGCGACGATCGCTGTACCTATCGGAAGATTTCTTATTTCTTCTGCAGTCTCTGCAGTAATGTTTTCTACGGAATTGGTAATGGACTTGAGATCATTTGGATTTGTAACCTTCAGGATGATCTGTGTATTGCATTGAGAGAGCACGTTCTTGTCTACTCTTGCTGGCCTTTGTGAGACCACGCAAAGACCCAATCCAAATTTTCTGCCTTCAGAGGCTATGGTTCTGATGATAGAGGAGGATTTTGCTTCGCCGAAGGACCTTTCCGGGGCAAAATTATGGGCTTCTTCTATAACCGTAAAGAACGGTGCAATATTGTTAAGTTTTCGCTGCTCGAAAAGATCTTTGAGCAGCTTGTACACTATGATTTCCTGTATCTGAGGGGGAACTCCTTTTAGATTAATGATAGTGCATCTTCCAGGCTGAATCAGTTCTTCATATGCAGTGTAATCTGATGAGAAAAGCTGCAGGGATTTTAAATAATCCAGTATCGCAACAAGATTGAGCGAGGATATATCCTGCTCTGTAGAAAGAGTTTCAATTAAATTGTTAAGGGTAAGCGGGCTTATCTCTTTGATAATAGAATAGAGTGTTGCCTTTTGGCTTTGGGTAATTTTAGCAGGCAGAATATGGAGTAGTTCCTGTGGACCAAGCTCTTCATTGAGGTGAAGGGGAATAAAGGAGTCATCTACACGCGTATCACCATATTCTCTTACGCTTTCTTTGTACCCCTTGGGCTCAAGATGGTCCTTTTCCAATGCTTCCTTTTCCTGCTGATTGGGATGAGCGATCTGGGCATATTCTCCATGAGGATCAAGGATAAGAAGAGGAACTTTCTTTTCGATGATTTCTTCCAGAAGGACACCTACGGAATAGGATTTCCCTGCTCCTGTTTTTGCCAGAATCGCAACATGCTTGGTGAGCAGTGAATTTAAGTCAAGATATACCTTGATATCCCGGGTCTCCAGCTTTCCGATATATGCTGCATTTTTTTGCTCCAGGTTCAGTATTTTTTTTATGAAGCCATTCTCTGCATTAAGGACTTCTATTCCCTGCTGAAAGGGCGAGCGCGGGAGCTGAATTTTGTTATTTTTGCTATATCCTATAATTGAGCAGTGAGCAATTTCCTGCTTGTCCCTCTCAATCTCCAGAATTTGGCAGAGGACATAGCCGTAATCTTTATGCATCACCTGAACATATTGAAATTTTTGCGCTTTGGACTCTATATGAAAGCTAAATTTTTTTGTTGTGGTCTTGCCTATAATTTTCCCCAAGATCATGTCAAGGAGTTAGCATTACTTGTTTTTATTTGTTGTGAAAGCTTATACACTTTAAGTAAGATTTCTTCCCTCTACCTTTCCTCTTTACTTAGTCAGTTCTCTACTTTCTCCTTATCTTCATCTATTACTTTATAGAGGTATAGCCCTTCACTGCTCCTGCTGATGAATTCCAGTCCCTTGCATTCTATCTGGGGCACGTAGAGATACTCGATTTCTTTTTCTTCAATGATAGCTTTTCGCTCTTCACAGGTAGATAGCATGAATATAGTAAATAATCCCCTATTGTGGGTTATTGTCCCTGGTTTTATGGTTATTGGTTGCGCATCTGTTGTCGTTCCAATAACTGTTCCTTTCCAGGGAGGAGCTAAAAAAATCGCATTTTTTAGATTCCTGAAGAGCTGAATATCATCAGGGTGAAGGTATTGATTGGCAGGAGGAGCAGGTAAGTAAGTAGTCCCATCTTCTTTGTTTATGAGTTTTAGCTCTTTCCATTTCTCATTAGTAGTATAGTCAGATGAAGAAAGAGCGAAAAAAACGAGGATTATGATGAGGAGACTAGTGAGAGGAAAGGTGCTCCTTAAAAAACGAAGCCCTTTAAGCCTTTGGTACATCCATTCTATTCCAAATCCTGCAAAAACAACTACAAAAATTGAACCCAGAAACACTATTCTCTCGTATCCTATAAGAACCCTGAAGGTTATGAAAGAATAGGCTATCCAATACACACTGCAAATCAGGAGTGTACTTAGCAACATTTTCTCTTTCTTTGCTTTGCACACTATGCCAACTGCTGAAAGAGCAAGAAGAGGAATAGGAATTATTGCCAGTGGAGAGAATTGAGGGATATGGATATTAGTAAAGGAGGAATAGAGTATCCTTGTAGACCAAATTTCTTTGAGAAATGTGATGTTCAACCTTCCGGTACTATACAAAATGGTGCTAGCTGCGAGCGCAATGAGAACTACTATTGAAGTGAGCATAATCCAATCTTTTAGTCCTGTGCTGATAGAGTGCTCTTTTCTTTCTTTTTTCTTCTTTTCCTTCTCTTCTAGTAAGAATAGAAAGTAGGCTATACCATAAAACAAAATAAAGGGCGGATAGAAAAGTAAGACAAGGATAGACACGAGTAATGATTTTTGCTTTTCTTTATACATAAGCAACATGAAGCTTATAAGAAGGGTTATAATTCCCAGGTTTACAGGAATAAGGTTCCAAATCCCAGGCAAATTTGCTCCATTAGTAATATATAATGCCGATAGAGCCACTACTGCTGCACAGAGTCGACTTATGTTTTTTATCCTAAGAAGAACATAGATCAGAAAACAGAGGAGCGTCCCTGAAAATATCGCTAAGGTAGTGTAGTATCGTATTGGATCGAGATCGAGTAAAAGAAACATTCCAGCTATTGTTGAATGAAAAGGAATTTGCAAGTTTTCTAGCACCAGATTTTCTAGCAATGGATAATTTATAGGCAGAGCATTAAAATTTACCACCTCGTCAATTATTGCTGCAGCATACCATTCATCAGCAAAGTAAGGGTAAGGGTACTGTATATGCTCTCCATACCTGTGAGGGTTTGAGATACTGGCATACTCTCCTGAATAATTGAAATGGACTTGATACAGATTAAGTATTGCGATACCCATTACTACTATAGAAACCCAGTCCATTGATTTGAATTTAAGAAGCGGCGCTTTTCTTTTACTATGCCTAAATATGACAAAAAGAGCGAAAACGCCTGTTATTCCTGCCACAACAGGATAATAAAAAATATGCAATGCCTGTGTGATAGTTGCTAGCAGTAGGTGGAATCCAATAGAAGCACTTAAAATGATAATGAATGCTTTTTTTTTGTTTCCGTAACTATTAATTAACAGGAATGGAATTAGCAATAAAATTATTCCAATAAGCGTTTTTATCATTATCTCTCATAATCGTACGAATTTATTTAAATTTTCCTAAAGATTCTTAAATGCTGATATATCGCTTTCTTTGATGAAATATTCCATTATTTTACCTTGCAGAGACGAGGAGCTTGCAATTGAATCCTGTATTCACTCTATACAAAAGATAATGAGGGACTCTCATTTTGAGGACTATGAAATTCTTGTTTCTGATTCTTCAACGGATCAATCACCGATTATCGCTGATCGCCTTGGAGCTCGGGTTATAAAGCATGATAAGAGAGGATATGGTGCTGCTTGCTTGGAAGGGATTCGTGCTTCTAAGGGGTCTTTTATTTTTTTTGCCGATGCGGACGGAACATATGACTTTGGAGAAATTCCTCGCTTCTTTTCTTTCTTGGATAAGGGCTATGATCTCGTAATAGGAAGTAGATTTAGAGGAAAGATGGATAAGAGGTCCATGCCAACCCTTCACCGTTATATAGGAAATCCTTTTTTTTCTTTTCTCATGAGAACTCTCTTTAGATCTTCTCTTACAGACACTCATTGCGGCATGCGCGCTCTAACAAGAGAAGCATTTGAGCAACTTTCGCTTAAAGCTTCAGGCATGGAGTTCGCATCAGAGATGATTATTCGCTCTTTGCAAGAAAACCTTCGCATTAAGGAAGTACCGATTCATTACTCTAAAAGGCTGGGGTCCTCGAAACTTAGGCCTCTTCGAGATGGTTACAGGCATGTAAGGCTTATGTTTTTGTTTAATCCAATTGCATCTAAAACATCTAAAAAGAATAGTCAATCCTCTCGAATGGATAGGCGGATTCAATGAAAGTAGCTATTTTTCATAATTATATGGACAATATTGGGGGCGCAGAGGTAGTTTCTCTCGTTCTTGCGCAGGAACTCGGTGCAGATATTTACACCACTAATGCTGATTATACTAAAATCAAAAAGATGGGCTTTTCAGGAGATAACGTGCATTCCATAGGCTCTATTCCTATCAATGCTCCTTTTCGCCAACAGCTAGCACTTTATAAGTTCAGCGCTCTCAAGCTCACCGGTTATGATTTCTATATTATTGCAGGAGACTGGGCGGTTTCTGCGGTAAATCATCACCGCCCTAATCTCTGGTGTGCTCACTCTCCTATTAGAGAAATCTGGGACCTTTATACTTATACTCGGAATCGCAATGTTCCTCCCCATACCAGATGGATTTTTGATTCCTGGGTTTATCTTAACCGCTTCCTTACGCGAAGATATGTAAAAAAAATAAATGTTATTGTCTCCAGCTCTATTACTACACAAAAAAGAGTTAAGAAATACTTGGGCAGAGATACTGAGGTTGTTTATCCCCCTCTTTTTTTGAGTAAAGATAAATTGACTAAGAAAATAAAGCCTGGAGGTTATTGGCTTTCAGTCAATCGGCTTATTGATCATAAGCGAGTAGATATGCAAATGAAAGCCTTCTCTCAGTTGCCTGACGAAAAACTAATAGTTGTGGGATGCTCTGAGCAATCAAAACATTTCAAAGAGTATAGATCATATATTAAGCGGATTAAGCCTTCTAATGTAAAGATCTTTAGCTGGGTGAGCAATGAAAAGCTCATGGAGCTATATGCAGGGTGCAAGGGCTTCATCACAACCTCGAAAGATGAAGATTTCGGTTTGACACCAGTAGAGGCTATGGCTTTTGGAAAACCAGTTATCGCTCCTTATGAAGGGGGGTATAGAGAGACTATTACTTCGAAAACAGGTATACTGATTGATGACATTAATGAGACCAAATTGCTGGCTGCTATTAAGAAGATGAATGCGCAGTTGGAAAAGAAACCTAATAGGTACGAAAAAGAGTGTTTGAAGCAGGCTAAGAAATTTAGTACCAGTATCTTCATTAACAAAATAAAAGATAATATCAATCAACAACTGAAGAGAAAAAATAGAACACGATGAAGAAAACGGAGAAGAAAAAAGACAACCGACCAAAAGTATCGGTAATTATTCCTGTATACAACGGTGAGCAGACTCTGAGAGAGTGTCTTGAGTCTGTATTGGATCAAACATATGCAAACTATGATGTTTTTGTTGTTGACAATAATTCTTCTGACACTACTAAATCAATTATTCTGGAGTTCAAAAGAAGAAGCAAGAAATTTAATTATATTTTTGAAGAGCAACAGGGAGTTGGCAAGGCTAGAAATACGGGAATAGAGCACTCAACTGGAGAAGTTCTTATTTTTACTGATTCTGATTGTGTTGTTCCTCGGAACTGGATTGAAGGATTAACAGAGCCTATACGAAATAAGGGAGAGCAGGTAACTGTTGGCCCTGCAAGAGATTTGATAAAAAATTTTTGGACTAAAAATATACAAAGAGGAAATATGGCAGGCTTTAATCAAGAGAAGAGGGGAAAATATATCAAAGTTCTCGATGGAAACAATTTTGCTGTTAGAGCTTCCTTTATCAAGAAAATACTCTTTGATCCTCACATAAAAATGTGCGATGACTACGACCTCCTTTTGCGTGTCAAAAAGGTTTCAAAAATACGGTATTTGCCTTCAATAAAAGTAGGACATAGGCACCAATGCTCCTTAAAAGGAGCAATTAGAATGTTCTCCATTCGGGGATATTGGATGAAAGTAATTTCCTTAAAATATAGAGCTAAGCAAAAGCCGAAAATTCAAAGCCTAAGAAATAATATTGGCTACATTTATGATACCTTAGTATCTAATAAGTCTTTTAGTAACAAATATTACACGTTAGTCGTTTTTATCTCTTGGAAAATAGGCTCTTTTTTTGCAGTTTTGAAGAACCCTGAACGAAAAATACCTTCCTATGACTTTCTTATTGTTGGATCTGGTTTTTCCGGATCTGTTTTAGCTGAGCAGTTGGCATCGTTGAAAAAGAAAATTTTAGTTATTGATAAAAAAGACCATATCGGTGGGAATTGCTATGATTATAGCAGTAATGGGATCCTCGTGCAAAAATATGGTCCTCATATTTTTCATACTAATAGTAAAAGAGTCTATAATTATCTTTGCAGATTTACTGAATGGGTGGATTATAAGCACAAGGTTCTTGCATTTTACAAGAAGAAGTATTATCCTATACCTATTAATCTGGATACAGTGAACCAATTTTATGATTTAGATCTTAATGAAACTCAACTGAGAAAATTTCTTAATACAAAAAGAGCTAAGATAAGAGAGATAAAGAACTCTAAAGATGTAGTTGTTTCGAAATTCGGAAAAGAACTTTATGAGGCTTTTATAAAGCACTTTACGAAAAAGCGATGGGGAGTGTACCCCGAAAAATTGGATAAGTCTGTTCTTGAACGATTACCTATACGCTATAATAAAAATCCCTATTACTTTGATGATCCCTACCAAGGAATGCCAAAAAAGGGTTACACTTCGATCTTTAAAAGAATGCTAAAAAGCAAATATATAGAGATTGTGCTCAACACTGATTTTTTTAAAACTAAAAATAAAATCAGCTACAAGGCATTAATATACACTGGCCCTCTG
>JANQND010000013.1 GCA_028279765.1 Candidatus Nanoarchaeia archaeon
TGAGCTGTACAGTTGGCACTATAAGACCTGAGGCCATACACAATAAATATCAAAAAGAATGAGATGCTTACTTTCTTGCTCTCTTTCGTTTTTCTTTCTTCATACGTTTTCGCTGCCATTTCCAGCGCATTTGGCGTTTTTTCTTCCAACGCCTCGAACTTCTTTTCATGTGTTGCTTCCCTGCCCTAATGCAAGTAGTTAACCTCCAGATTGTTTTGTCCTGTAGAACCCGATTTCATTTAAAAAGGTTAGCTATTTGAAGTAGTGGATGTGGTGAATTCATAGAATATGACGGCTGTCGGATTTACTACGTAAATCCTCATCGACCACCCCGGAGGGGCTGAATTTGCTTTGCAAATTCTACTTCGCATAGCGAAGTTCCCCCGGTCGACCAGCGTCATTTATATTTAAGCTTAAAGAATAGGATCAATAGAGCGAAAATCAGTGTCAGGGCATTTGCGATCATCACCGGTAGATCCCCAAGCAGGATACCGTACACCAGCCACAGCGAAACTCCCAGCGTAAACATCAAGAACGTAGAAAGAGCCAAATCCCGCGCTTCTTTAAGCTGCCAGACGCGAATAACCTGCGGAAGAAAGGCAAAGGTAGTAAAGAATGCTGCAGTGAGACCGAGTATAGTAATAGTATCCATAGATTTTTTTCTAGTAAAAGTGTTTAATAAAGTATCGGAAAGAAACATTTATTAAGAAAAAACGTCGAAATCTGCATCGATGGCAAAGAAGTCGGTAAAACCTCGGTTAAGCTATCGAAAGCTCATTAATCAACATTTGAACATCCTCAAGAGCCTGCAGTATGAGTCAGGATTGTTTGCTGCGTCCTCAAAAAAAGTAAACACGGGCTATGATAAATCCTGGCTACGGGATAATTTCTACGAGTGCATTGCCTTTGAAGTAATCAATGACTGGGAGTCAGTTGAGAGAACCTATACGGCACTTCTGAAGATATTTTTAAAACACGAAGAAAAAATAGATCACGCTATAGCCAAAAAACCTGAGCATAAGCATGAGTATATTCATGCCCGCTTTGATCCGGAGACCTTTGATGAATTCTGGGAAGATTGGGGCAACAAGCAAAACGATAGTATTGGGGCGATACTCTTTCGCATTGGAGAGCTTGAGGCACATCACAAAACCAGTATCCTGAAAACAGAAAATGAAATTCGCATTGTCAATAAGCTCGTACAGTACCTGCAAAGTATCGAGTATTGGCACGATCGGGATTCAGGAATGTGGGAAGAAAATGAAGAGGTGCACGCCTCATCTGTTGGTGCCTGTGTTGCCGGGTTGATCGCAGTGAGCAAGATCCCATCTATTGAGGTTCCCAAAGAACTGATTGATAACGGGAAGAAAGCGCTTCGATCATTGCTTCCGCGTGAGTCCGAGACGAAGTTCGTTGATCTTTCACTGTTGTCTCTCATATGGCCCTATAATGTGGTTACCAAGAAACAGCGAGAGCAGATTCTGGAGAGTGTGGAATATTTGTTATTGCGGCACCGGGGAGTGATTCGCTACAAAAATGATCATTACTACAACAAAAATCCTGATGGATACAGTGAGGAGGCAGAGTGGACGTTTGGGCTGTCCTGGCTTGCTATTATTTATGAGCGATTAGGAAATAAGCGTAAAGCAACATTGCTTATCAAGAAGCTCATTGATGTTGATACCCTTAAAGGAATGCCTGAGCTGTACTTTTCTAATTCTGCGAAATATAATGAGAATACTCCGCTCGGCTGGAGCGAATCGCTCTTTATTGTTGCTTTGCATGATATCAATAAGAAGTTTATGAAGAAGCGCTGGAGTAACGTGTAAGAATTCTGAAAAGAAAAAAAGGACGCTCCCAACGGGATTCGAACCCGTGTCCCAGGCTGTTTTTGGCGTGAGGCAAAATCCTCAGCAATCTGCGATTGCTCGCCGCGAAAAGCCTGAATGATTGACCGGACTACACCATAGGAGCATTGACTTTTGAGAAATATAGTTGCTTTAAAAAGATTACTGTCAATTTGTTCTTCAATAATAAAGAGGTGCCCCCTACGAGAGTTGAACTCGTGACCTCCGGCTCTCTCAGAGCGAGAACAGCAAAGCATTGGACACTGCCAATACCCGTCATATAAGACCGGCGCTCTAATTGTCCGAATAGGAATTATCCTCCAGACTGAGCTAAGGGGGCTTAACGACTCAGAATAGGAATTTAATTTATAAAAGTTGTGTGAAGAAATATTCTGATGATATTACGTTGCCCCAATCATTTGAATTTCATAGATAAAATTGCTGCGACCATTCCAATTATAAGTAAAGTCAACCCGACAAAAAGAACTTTAGCTCCAAGATATGATATTCCAGGTAATGCAATGAACATCGTAACAATGATTCCCGCTAATACTCCACCAATTACATTATGAATGAGGTTAACAGTTCGCTCAGAATTGATTTTATATGCATAAATAATAAACAATATACCTAGGATTGAAAACAGACCCCCAAATGCATTCCACCAGATGTCCATATTGAGGTTTTCTCCTTCCTAGTTTAAACAAAGAATGCGGCAGCTGGGATTTGAACCCAGGTCACAACGTGTTTGCTTTGCAAACATCAGGACAATTCCTTTGTCCGCATTGGCAACGTCGTATACTAACCACTATACTACTGCCGCATAGATCAGAAGAAAAAAAGAGTCATTTTTAAACTTAACGACTGGAATCTGTATTCAGCCCTTTCGAATATGATTGAGTGCCGAGCCTGCATTGAACCAGTTAATCTGCTCTTCAGATAACGTGTGCGTGGTTTCCATCTCGTCAGAAGATCCATCGCTATGTTTAACCATTACCTTGACGTTTTTTCCTACTTCAAGTATAGTATCAGGGATATCAATATGATCATCTTCTCTAATCAAATCATAGTCTGTTTCATTTAGGAAGGTTAGTGGCAGCACTCCTTGTTTTTTGAGGTTTGTCTCATGGATGCGCGCAAAGCTTTTCACGATCACTGCCCTGCATCCGAGATGGCGGGGCTCCATTGCGGCGTGTTCCCGTGATGAGCCTTCCCCATAATTGCTATCCCCAATAACGATCCAGCCTTTTGCCTGCTCTTTGTATGCCCTTGCAACTGCAGAGAATTCCTGGGTTTCACCGGAGAGCTGATTCTTTCCCTTTCCTGCTTCCTCCGTAAAGGCATTGATTGCCCCGCTGAACATATTATCGGAAATCTTGTCCAGATGCCCCCGATACCGAAGCCAGGGTCCTGCAGGAGAGATGTGATCGGTTGTGCATTTTCCTTTTGCTTTGAGTAGTACAAACAAATCAGAGAAATCACCTTCTTTCCACTCTGAGAACAAATCCAGAAATGCTAATCGCTCTGAATCATCCTTGATGTCCACCTCTCCTTTTCCTGTAGGAGCATGGAAGCCGGTCTGATCGATAATGAAGCCCTTTGATGGCAGCTCATCTGCATGTGGTGCAGAAAGCACAAACTTCTCTCCATTTTCTGCGGTAAGCTCATCGGTGAGTGGGTTAAAGTCCAGTCTTCCTGCAAGCGCAATGGCAGTTACTATTTCCGGGCTTCCAATGAATGCTGCAGTCTGAGGATTAGCATCGTTTCGTTTTGGAAAGTTGCGATTATATGAGGTGAGAATGGAATTCTTATCTCCCTTTTTGATGTCGGTGCGATTCCACATACCAATGCACGGTCCGCAGGCGTTTGCAAGGACTACTCCTCCGATTTTTTGGAATAATTCCATCTGCCCATCGCGCTCGATCGTCTTTTTGATCTGCTCTGATCCGGGTGTTACCATGAAGCCGCATTTGACTTTCATGCCCTTATCTGCTGCCTGTTTTGCTATCGTTGCTGCTCTTTGCATGTCTTCATACGAAGAATTTGTACAGGACCCGATCAGGCAGTATTTGAGGTTCATATCCCAATCGTTTTTCTCTACATCTTCTCCAAGCTTTGAAATTGGCCTTGCCAGATCAGGCGTATGCGGCCCGACAATCATGGGTTCCAGCGATGATAAATCAATTTCGATTACTTTGTCAAAGAATTTTTCCGGACTCTGTTCTACTTCTTCATCAGCTCGGAGCTCTGCTGCAACGGCATCTGCTGCGCTCGCAACCGGTTCTCGGTCCGTTGCCCGCAGATAGCTTGCAGAGTGCTCATTATAGGGAAATACGGATGTTGTTGCGCCGATTTCTGCACCCATATTCGTGATTGTTCCTCTTCCGGTCGCACTGATAGAGCGCGCTCCTTCTCCAAAATATTCAAGAATAAAACCAGTGCCGCCTTTCACGGTTAGAATTTCTGCAACTTTGAGGATAATATCTTTTGGGGATGTCCAGCCGCTCAGTTTTCCTTTGAGGTGAACCCCGAGTAATTTTGGCCTGGCAACTTTCCATGAAAGGCCTGCCATAGCATCGACGGCATCTGCACCGCCTACGCCGATCGCAACCATGCCAAGCCCTCCCATGTTCGGGGTATGGCTGTCGGTTCCGATGATTAATCCGCCAGGGAAAGCATATTTTTCCAGGAATACCTGATGAATAATGCCTGCTCCCGGCCCCCAGAAACCTATGCCGTATTTGTTTGCAGCGGATTTAAGAAACTGATAGACTTCGTCGTTATCGTGACGGGCTTTTTCCAGATCCTGATTTGCTCCCTGATAGGCCCGAATAAGGTGATCGCAGTGAATCGTGGTCGGTACCGCAACTTTTTCTTTTCCGGTCAGGATGAACTGCAGAAGAGCCATCTGCGCGGTTGCATCCTGCATTTGCACGCGATCCACATGGAGTGATACCGGCTGCCCCTTTTCGATATTTGGATCAGCACCATGAGAGAAGAGGATTTTCTCTGCATAGGTAAGTGGTCTTCCTAATTGTACCTTGGTTTGAGCAACTTTTTGTGCGTATTCCTTGTAGAAGGTTTCTATGGTTTTTTGGTCTAAAAGCATGGTTTTTTTGTACTGGACTATTATAAATAAATATTGGTTTTGAAGAGGAAGAGATAGTTTTGAAGAGAATCGCATTTCTTCAATAGTAACTTTTAAAAAAGCAGTTAGATCACAATCTTGAAATGGGCCCGTAGTTCAGCGGGAGCCTTTCGGACGTTCGCCGAGGCTCACTACAAAGGCTCGCGAAATCCGCTCAAGTGGGACATTCTTCGAAAGTCCCACGAAACATCATGGGCCCGTAGTTCAGCGGCTAGAACGTCTCCCTTACAAGGAGAAGGTCACCGGTTCAAGTCCGGTCGGGCCCATCCGATTTTTCTATGGTTTTATCAACGTGCTTTTCAATACGATTTGTGCTCCAATAATGGTTGGAATGAACCCCAGCAACTGTACAGCTGTTGGCACTTCATGCAGTATAAAAAATGCAAACACCAGTGTCAGCAGTGGTACAAAGGGATACCAGGCATTTGCCGTAGTAATCGGGAGCCTGTGGAGCGCCTCAATCCAGAATATTTTGTTAATCCCTAAGAACAGCAAGCCGTTTAGCAATAGGAGGATAAGAGAAGAGTGAATCATGCCCCAAGTAGGCGTATCCTGTAGTATCCTCCCTGCGATGAGGAGCAGAATAAAGCTAAACGATGTACGTGCAAAGAGAATGCTTTGGCTGCTGGTGAGTTTTCTTGCTTTTTTCTGAAAATGATTCCCGAATGGGGCGAGCATCGTTGCAACAATAAGGTACAGCTCTCCTCCCTGAAAGGCTGACGATTTGGGGAACAATACCATACCAGCTCCTAGCAACATCAAAGCTGCTCCAAGAACACCATATCTATTTACTTTATCGTGAGCTCCAAAAAAAAGATAGGTGAAGAATACTTCCATGAGGAGTACAATGCTTCCATTTGTAGCTGTTGTTTTGCTCAGGCCGATAAATACTAATCCATAATATCCTACACCGTTGAGCAGGATGATTGCTGCAAGGTATTTCCATACTTTCTTAGATGCAAGCTCTTTCCATTTTTTTCCTATTGTTAGCCAGGCAGCAAATAATAGCGATGCAATACCCATACTCAGCGCAGCAGAATATAAGCTTGGCAGCAGGTTAACAGTGAGTATGGTTACAATCGGAAAAAGGCTCCATAATATTTCCGTTGTGCCAAGATAGAGGTAACCTCTGTTCATGAAGAATTATTTTTATCCGGGTTTAAATAAGTTAACTATTTATACTATGAGGACGAAAAGAGAATATATGGATGAAAACAAGACTGTCCAGGAGATTATCTTTAACAAAGACGAGGTCACCTGGCAATCGATTCTGTATGACTTGATTAATAAAGAGGGAATGGACCCGTGGAATATTGATATTTCCCTTATTACGAAGAAATATG
>JANQND010000029.1 GCA_028279765.1 Candidatus Nanoarchaeia archaeon
CTCCTGGAAGACCTGAATAACGAAATCGAAATAGGAAAAAACCCGCCAAAAGAAGAAGAAGAAGAAGAGAAAAAGGAAGGGGAAGAAAAGGAAGGAGAGAAGGAAGAGAAAAAAGAATAGTATCGCATAGGATAAAATGAGAATCAAGGAAAAGGTTGACGAAGAAATAGAAAAGAAGATTGACAGGGAGAAGGACCGCTACCTTGAAGTTCAGCAGGAGGTCTCTGAGCTGCGCAGAAAAGGAAAGCCGACTGAACTAATGGAGATTAAGCTCATTGATATTCCCGCAAAACTAAAGATCGCACAGCTGAACAAAGAAGAAAACGATATTGTCCAGTTAAGAAGGGCAATTGACAGCATCAAAAAAGATGTTGAAGAAGAAATTAACGGGTCTGATTTTGACCATGCGAATGTGCTCATTCAGGAGGCATTCGAGCACTTGCGCAAAGACGAAAAAAAGCAGGCCGTCGAGAAATATAATGAAATGACAAAACTCTACAAGTTCCTTACGCAGGATCTCAAGGGTACAGTATACTCAGCATGCTCAGAGTTGAGAAAAAGGCTTTCAGAATGAGATGGCAAAATAAGTCTCAGAAATAAATGAAATGTTAAGAAAAAAATGCTAAGAAATTGACGATACCATAAAAAATGGAAGAGCAGGATCTGCATCTGCAATTTGCAGAAAAAAAAGAGGCACTGGTAACGGGTTATTTTAAGAAAATGGATAGTCTTCTTGCCGAAGAGGAGGAAGAGGAAAAGGATAAGAAGAATAAGGAAAAGAAAAAAGCAGGAAAAACGCCCGAAGAGATAAAGAAAATAATGAAAGTACATGAAAAGAAATTCCTTGAAGAATCAATTGTGCTTCGTGAAAAATTCCATAAAAAAGTACTCAAATTTAGAGAAAAAGAGAAAAAGAAACAGCAATTAAAAGAGAACCTAAAAAAATCTATCTCACCATTAGTATTCTTATGGGAGTTAACGAAAAACGGATCCATAAAGACCTTTAGGGCAATCAAGCTCGCGATCAAAAAGGGCAGATTTTTTTATTTCGAGCATTATGGGGCAAGAAAGCAGCGAGAGAAACACCTCAAAAAGCTCATGAGAGAAAACAAGCTCCACCCCCGCAAAGTGTTTTTCTATGAGCACATTTGGCCCATCCTTCATTTTCTGAATTCCCCTACAAGAAAATTAAAAGTAATGTTTGGAAAAGCAAAAGACAGGGCAAAGGAAATATTCAAGAAAACCGTCGAAGTAACAAGAAAAGGAATAGAAGCAGCTGTCAAGTTCGTAACAGAGACATTCGGTAAGGTTACTGAGAAGATAACTGGATTCATAGATGGAATCAAGGATATCATTGGCAAAACGATTGCGTATTTGAAAAGAGTGTGGGATGTATTCAGAGTAAAAGTACTCAGGATAAAAGATGAATAAGCCGAAGCAGTATTACCTATTAGAACGGGAACACGAAGAAGATCAATAAGAATAATACTCCGGTTATAAATCCAAGCACAAAATAATGTATGTGCTCAAACAAGGGCCTGGTGATTATCTGCTCCG
This sequence comes from Candidatus Nanoarchaeia archaeon, assembly GCA_028279765.1. Taxonomy (GTDB): domain Archaea; phylum Nanobdellota; class Nanobdellia; order Woesearchaeales; family WJIZ01; genus JANQND01. The sequence continues at coordinate 1,558 of JANQND010000029.1, forward strand.
GGTGAAGAGAGTCATTGATAACAGGTACTGAAGTATCTATCTCTTTGGTTTTCTCATCCTTTTTCGGTTTCTTCCTGGAGGTTGAACTTTTTCTCGGTGTTTTCTGCAGTTTTTCCTTTTTCTCTGGGGTTCCTGCTGGCTTGCTTTGTCTCTTTAGAGCAGGGGGAGGCAAAGAAGCAGATAAAGGGTACTCCTCAGTTCCAGAGTGATGGTTTTCATGAATCGCCTCGGAAATCCAGTCTGCAAGAGTCGTGCGCATGGCCTTTCGGGTGTGGGCAAAGGAAGTTCTTGTTGCCAGCTGATGTTGATGAAACACGTCCCGAATCCAGACGCTAAAATCATTGCGCTCTGTATTTACATGATGAGAAAAGACCGCTTTCTCGGCGTGCTCCAGATATTCATACAAGTCCCGGATAGAATACAGCGTCTGCCCGTTTGATAAGTGAAAGGGCTCGTTCTCGGCTCTTTGTTCAAAAGGGTACGGGATCATTTGTTTGCAACTCCTCGAAGAAAAGCTACGCGTGCTTTAATTCTCTTAAGGGTAGTCTGCTTAGATTTCGCCCGTGCCAGCTCGTTTGCCAGCATCTTATCATTAATGATGTTATATACCCACTGATAAAAATCATTCTTCTCGTTATTGCGATAGTGAGCAAACTGTTCATCAGACATACTCACGAGTACGTCATAAAGTTCACTAAGATTACGGATGGTAATCTCATCAGAAACGTAAAAAGAAACTCTCTCATCCACATCCGCAAGCAGCTGCTGAGCAACCTGCGAAGTAAGTTTTCTAACCATCTTCCTCTTTTTTTACTCAAAGACCTCTTTTGTCAACATAACTTGTATTAATGTATTAATGTAATTATGAAACAGTAATCTCTCGGGATGGTGAGAGATCAGGTTGCTGGGGGGCGCTCCCCTTCTCGCCCTTCGTTTCCTCTTCCCGTTTTAAAAGCCCCTTCATAGCATCTTCATGATTGCCTATCCTTTGCCTCATATCACTGAGCACATTCATGAACGCGATGAAGGAATCATACGGGGAGTCATAGGGATTGAAGTATTTATGCACATCCCCGTCAGCAAACCACTTCGTACACATGTAGTAAAAATGATCTGAAGTCTGAAGCTTTCTCCAGTCTTCCATCAAGGTACTGTCTCCTGTTTTTTTCACCTGCTCTTCAATCTCATAAATTTTTCCCAGCGATGACTTCTGCATGTTATTTCCAAGCCAGGCACTCAAGTCGCGCTCAATATCCGCCCATGAAATAAGATTATGAATGTCAAGATCAGAGACGGCCTCATAGCGTGCTGCTGCCTCGCTAGGCGTCACGAAATCATTATCCGGGTGCTTGAGCACCTCAGAGGGCATATGTTCAAGAAAATTAAAAATCCCGGTATCTTCCCATTGATGTTCTCCGAAGGTTTCATAATCCATAAAGAGATTAATGATATTGCCATTGCCGTTTACCGCGTTTATCCATTGGGCATATTTCGGTGCGGTAAGTGGATGCTCTTCCCAGCCTTTATTGGAGAAGCGAAAGGCAATATCGTCTGATAGCTTATAATTTTTCAACATCAACTTGATGTTGCTGCAGGTGGCAGGACGGTACAGGAAATTTGGGCTGCGCCATCCTAAGACATGATCTGCTCCCTCTGCAAGAATTCCGTTATAGCCCATGTCTTCAATCGTTTTTGCAAGCTCGTTGTTATAGATAAGCTCGGTATTCCTAAAGATCTTTGGAACATAACTAAACAAAGACTTTACCTTCCTTCGATGCAGATTCACCTGATCCTTGAACTCCTGCTTTGAATACAGAAAAGACAGGCTATGGTAATACGTCTCATCCAAGACTTCAACTTGTCCGGTATCGACTAAATCCTGAAAGCTCCTCAGTACATCAGGCGCGTATTCTTCGAACTGGTCCAGGACGGTTCCAGAAAACGAATAACTAATCTTAAATTCAGGATTATCCCGAAGGAGTTTAAGCAGAAGTTTATTGGTAGGAAGGTAGCATTTGCCTGCCACCTTATGCATAATTTCCTTATTTTTCTGGTCGAAGAAGTAGTTTGAATGGCGACCTATGTCAAACACAGAGTACTGATTTAGCCGATATGGCTGATGAACCTGAAAGTAAAAACAAAGGGAAACCATTCACTCAGCCTCCGAAAAAGCATTTTTGAGTACTGGTTCTGTTTCTGCCTCACATTCCATTCTGATCATTTTTTTTCCATCTCTCCTACTTCTTTTTCTCCTGTGCTTATCTGGGTCCTATCCGTTTAGCTTCCTCATGCCACTTTTCCAATAGCGCGCTGATATACTTCCACGCACTTGCGCGCAGGCTCATTCCAGGTAAATTTTTGAATTTCAATGGAGCCATGATGAACCAGCTCATTTCGCAGCTCTTCATGCCTGAGCACGGCCAGAATCTTATCAGAGAGAGCGTTGATATCCCAGAAATCAGTTTTCAGGCAGTGTGAGATAACCTCCGAAACACCACTCTGCTTGGATATGATTACCGGTGTCCCGTTCTTCATGGATTCCAAAGGAGTAATCCCGAATGGCTCGGAAACGGATGGCATAACATACACATCAGCCATCTGATACATTCTATCAAGATCCTTTCCAGACACGAATCCGGCAAATAAAACCCGGTCAGCAATTCCCATTTCAGCTGCTTTTTCAATAATGTAACCCTCCATGTCTCCCTCACCGGCTATAACAAATCGAATATGAGGGTCAACTTCAAGGCATTTTCTTGCAGCTTCCAGAAAATAGTCAGGTCCTTTTTGCAGTGTAATTCTGCCTAGGAACAGCACGATTTTATCCTGCTTATCAATATGAAAATCATCGTCATGGTACACGAGATCAACAGCATTATGCACAACAATGACTTTGTCCGGGTGGATACCATAATGCTCAATAATCTTAGATTTTGTGAATCCGGAAACAGCAATAATAAGGTCTGCGGCATGCATCCCTCCCCGCTCGATATCATATACTTGTTGGTTCACGTTTCCTCCGGTGCGGTCAAATTCTGTAGCATGCACATGAATGACAAGTGGCTTTCCGGAAACCTCTTTTGCTTTAATGCCCGCCTGAAACGTAAGCCAGTCATGGCAATGAATCACATCAAAGTCTTCTCTTTGTGCGATCACCCCTGCTTTCACAGAGAAGCGGTATACTTCTTCGTAAAGATCTGATCCATACAACTTTCGGCGCGGTGAGTTTTTGTTGAATTTCATCAGGGTAGTCTGATAATGGGAAGAAGTAGTATAAGCTGACAAAAGCGAATTAATACCAACCACTTTCATTCCTTTTATTCTGTTTGCTGAGATAAGGTGTACGTACTCTGCCTGCATATCATCTGCAGCGTATGGCAGAACAAAACTCACCTCCACCTCCTGATTGCTCAATCCTTTGGTGAGGCCATAACAGGCTGTGCCTAAACCGCCTGAACTCATAGGTGGAAACTCCCAGCCAAACATCAAAACTTTCAAAAAGCCACCTCTGAAAAAGTAGATACTACAAACAAGCTGCTCAAAACAAACAGGGGAAAGGAAACAAGAGAAAGACAATTTTCTGAAAAAGAATACTTCCTAACTCTCTTTGCTAATACCCCTCTTTTTCCACTAAAATAATTGCTCATTCCGTACGTCCCTCTACCTAATCTTCCGAGTATGCAAGTTAAAAAAGCTTTCTATTTTAGTGCAAAGAGGAATAACCTCTTTAAAAAAAACAAACATATTTATAGTATTAAACCTGAATTATTGGCATAATTGTGTCAGTTTGTGGAAAGGGAAACATGTATCAATTGGACAAGCAGGAAAGAGCCATCTTAAAACAGTTAATCAAGAATCCAAGGATATCTGATAACCAGATCGCCATCAAGGCAAACGTTCCGCTAAAGACGGTCAATCGAAAAAGAAAAATTCTGGAGGAGCAGGGCTTAGTAAGCTACTACTGCTCGCTTGATACCAGTGCTTTAGGCACAGGAACCTTTGAGGCAAGAAGTCTCTATATAACTATTCTGAATGAGGGAATAACCAGAAAGCGGTTAACCGATATGATGGGCGCAGTACAAAAAAAGAAAGAGTTTTTTGCCAAGCACCTAAGCATAACAATGGTCGGGGAATATGAAGGCAATGTGGCGCTCATCAATCTGGTTGAAAGCAGAAAAAATGATGACCTGATAGAGATCCATAATGCAGAAATCGTGCCTGAGCTGGAACTGGCCTTTGGGAAGGGGTGCATCAAGAAAACAGTAACTCTCCCCATAGCATCGATAACAAGGCTGCTTCACAATTATCTTCCACAAGAAAACATAACCAAGGGAAAAATAGATAGCAATTGGCCGGATGCAGCACTATTTGTTGATGAGTAGTTGATGCAATAGAATAAGTAATAGAATAAAAACACAGCAGAAAGAGCCAAAAAGGAAAGATATATAACGGTGGGCATCCGTAGAAATTAAAAAAGAGGTAGATAGTGTGACTAAGCTGAAGTCAAAAGCAGACATCTTATTTGAGCTCTCCTGGGAAGTATGCAACAAAGTAGGAGGCATCTATACAGTAGTGATGTCTAAGGCTGCATTGATGAAGAAGCATTGCAAAAATTATATTCTCGTTGGACCTCTGCAGGAAAAAAGCAAGTACGATTTTGAGGCTCAAAAGCCTCCGGAAGAAATCAGACAATCATTTGAAGAGCTAGCCGCAGAAGGGATTAAATGCCAGTACGGTGTCTGGAAGATCAAGGGAGAGCCCACAGTCATTCTCATTGATTTCTATGAATTAGTCAACAAAAAGGATAGCATAAAATCAGAGATGTGGGAAAAATACCAGATTGATTCCATGAATGTAGGATGGGATTTTGAAGAGCCAATGCTTTGGAGTTATGCGGCAGGAAAGATGATTGAGTCCATCACTAAGAAATATCCCTGGCAAAAGGCTTCAGTGCATTGCCATGAATGGATGGCGGGATTTGCTCTTCTTTATCTTAAATCAAAAAAAGTCAAGACAGGAGCAGTTTTCACAACACACGCAACGATGCTGGGCAGGTCCCTTGCTGGCAATAATGTAGATCTCTATAGCCAATTAGAGCATCTTGACCCTCAGCATGAAGCACATCGGTTAAATGTTGAATCAAAATTTCTAACAGAAAGGGCATGCGCACATACCGCAGACATATTCACGACAGTCTCAGAGATAACGTCCATTGAAGCCGAGAAACTGCTGGGAAGGAAAGCAGATGTCCTGGTTCTCAATGGCCTGGATATTGGAAAGTTCCCCACTATTGAAGAGACATCAATAAAGCATGTTACGGTAAGAGATAAAATACGCGAATTCCTCAGCTACTATTTTTTTCCATATTACTATTTCGATCTTTCCCATAATTTGGTGTATTTCATTGTAGGAAGATACGAGTTCAGAAATAAAGGATTGGACATTCTCATCAGGGCGCTGGGCAAGCTCAATCAAAGACTCAAAGAAGAGGACTCGAAAAGAACGATTAGCGTATTCCTGTGGATTCCTGCTGGACAAAGCGGTATTCGAACAGAGATACTAGAAAATAAGAATTTCTTCAGGCATATCAAAAACTTCGTTGAGTATCACTCTGAGGATATCATAAAGAAAGTTGTCTCAAATATCATAAACCAAAAAAAGCTCACTATTACCAACATATTCGAGGAAGAGTTCCTGCATCAGCTCAAAAAAGACAGCCTCAATTTTAAGCGGGAAGGCGATCCGCCACTTTCCACGCACTATATGGATGAGAAGAATGATGCAATGGTTCAGGCCCTCAGGGAAAACGGGTTGAATAATAAAGAAGAAGACAAGGTAAAGGCTATCATCTATCCTGTCTATCTCGATGGAGCAGACGAAATGATCAATCTAAGTTATTACGATACGATAGCCGGCTGCCACCTGGGTCTTTTTCCAAGCTATTATGAGCCATGGGGATACACTCCTCTGGAAGGTGCTGCCCTGGGAGTCGCATCGCTTACCACTGATCTTGCAGGTTTTGGAAGATTCATTCAGAAACATGAGAAGAAAAAAGAGGGAATCTTTGTTCTCAAGAGAATGGACCGATCAGAAGAAGAGCAAATTGATGACTTTACAGACATCATGTATCATTATGCCAAGCTGAACCGGTATCAACGCGTACACAACAAAACTGTTGCGAAATCACTCGCTGCCTATGCTGACTGGAGCATTCTTATTGAAAACTACATTGAAGCACATAATAGAGCAGTGGATAAGGTATTTGGAGCACAGACAAAAGACGAAACTCATTCTGAATAATGGAATAATTATTCCTTATTACATTTCATAGGGCCCCAATTATTAGGTTCGTTTTTGGACTAGTAAAACAAAAAAAGAACAGTAAGAAAGAAAAAAAAGGCAAATAAAAAGAAAAATTACACGTCCCTTACTTCCTATCCTTCATCAGGGAGTCCACCACTGAGGGGTCAGCAAGTGTGGTAGTATTTCCTACATCATCCTTCCCTTCTGCAATAGCCTTGAGGATTCGTCTCATGATCTTCCCTGACCTGGTCTTGGGGAGTGCGTCGGCAAACTGAACTTTGTCGGGTTTTGCAATAGCCCCTATCTCTTTTCCTACATGCGCCCGAAGCTCAGAGAGAAGCTCATCAGATTTTTCCACACCGGTGTTGAGAGTAACAAAGCAGTAGAGTGCCTGCCCCTTGACATCATGCGGAAAAGGAACCACTGCAGCCTCAGCAACATTAGCATGGCTTACCAGAGCAGACTCAACCTCAGCAGTTCCTATCCGATGGCCGGAGACATTGATTACATCATCAATCCTTCCCATAAGCCAGAAATCACCATCCTCATCCTTTTTTGCACCATCTCCTGCAAAATACTTATGCTCAAAGCGCGACCAGTAGGTGTCAACAAAGCGCTGATGGTCTCCGTAAACAGTCCTCATCTGGCCTGGCCAGGGTTTAGCAAGGGCAAGATAACCTCCTTCATTTGCGTCTGCTGGCGATCCATCTTCGCGCAAGACAACAGGCTCTATGCCAAAGAACGGACGGCCTGCTGAGCTTGGCTTAAGAGTGACAGCGCCGGGGAGAGAAGAAATGAGAATGCCACCGGTCTCGGTTTGCCACCAGGTATCAACAATCGGGCAGTTTCCTTTTCCAATATTATCATAATACCACATCCAGGCCTCAGGATTGATGGGTTCACCCACGCTGCCCAGTAATTTCAGGCTGCTCAGGTCATGCTTATTGATCGGGTCTGTTCCGAATCGTGCAATAGCCCTAATCGCTGTTGGCGCAGTATAAAAAATAGATACCTTAAATTTCTCAACAACCTGCCAGAAGCGATCATTATCAGGATACGTTGGCACTCCCTCAAACATGATGGAGGTAGCCCCGTTTGAGAGCGGTCCGTAGACGATATAGCTGTGACCGGTAATCCAGCCAATATCTGCAGTACACCAATAAATATCTTCGTCGTGGTAATCAAAAATATATTTGAATGTTTGAGTCACATATGTAAGATACCCTCCAGTCGTATGCAAAACTCCTTTTGGCTTTCCTGTTGTTCCCGAGGTATACAGAATAAACAAGGGATCCTCAGCATCCATTTGCTCTGCTTCGCACTCATCAGAAATATCATCCGCACTAAGCTCATCTTCCCAATAGGTATCACGCCCTTCTTTCATTTCGTGCTCAATATCTGCGCGCTTGGCAACAATGACTGACTCAATACAATCGCACTCTGCAATTGCTTTGTCGGCAACTGCCTTAAGAGGAATTTTCTTGCCTGATCTCAGGCCACCGTCTGCAGTAAGCAAGACCTTGCATTCTGAGTCAAGAATTCGATCCTTGAGAGATTCAGCGCTAAAACCTGCGAATACTACGCTATGGATCGCTCCTATCCGGGTGCAGGCAAGAACGGCAACCGCAGCCTCCGGGATCATAGGAAGATATACGCATACACGATCACCCTTCTTCACTCCTTTCTTTTTGAGAGCATTTGCAAACCGGCAAACCCTCTGGTGAAGGTCCTTATACGTAATGTTCTGCACGTCATCTTCCGGTTCTCCCTGCCAGATAATCGCTACCTTGTCCCCTTTGGATTCAAGGTGACGGTCCAGACAATTATAGGAGACATTCGTCTTTCCACCAGCAAACCAGGTAAATTTTACTGCTTCCTTGTCCCACGTAAAGACAGAATCCCAGGGCTTAAACCAGTGAAGCTCTTTTGCCTTTTCCGACCAAAATGTTTCAGGGTTTTCAATAGATTCCTGGTATAATTTCTTATACTCTTCCTCTGATTTTACATATGCTTTTTGGCTGAATGCCTCTTTAGGTTCAATCTTCCTATCTTCTTTACTAATAGACTGAATCGTTTTTTCATCTGACATAGTGTTTACCTCTCCTGCATTGCTATAGAAATTTCGGTCTCAAGAGTTAATTTCTCTCAAGTATAAAAGGTATATAAGGCTTTTGGAAACAGAGGTTATCCTGGAAAAAAGCAAAAACCTTCTCTTCAGAGGAGAAAAGGGGAAAAAAATGAGAAAAATATCCGAAAAAGGTAGTAAGGTTTATATGGATTAAAAACGGGTATCCTTATTAGTGTTTAGGTCGTAAAATCATCAGAATACACGTCTGATAAATATATTCATCAGCAAGAGCGTGTGTTGCGTGCGATAAGTGCTCTTACGATCAAACAAGGGAATAACAGCTATGGTTTATGTTGCACAGACCATAGCAGGACATCATAAAAATCGGCACACTTGTCTAGCAAAGCTGTGTAAGGGGCAGGGTATCAAAGGCCGATTTTTAGGGTGCCGAAAATTTCGCTATATGCCGAGGGGATTTTTACCAGAAATGTAAAGCGAAATTTTTGAGCATAACAGTGGGGTAAAAATGGCAACAATTATGTCGACAAAACGGGTGGAAGATGAACGAATCATCTTCGAGCTGATGCTGGAACAGCATGAAGCCCTGCACCTGCAGGGCCACACAGACAACATCCACTTGATAACCGAAAATGTGAGTGGAATTCCTGCAAGGATTTCGCTCAGGGGAAAAAACGAGGCGACCAAATATTTCCTGATTCCAAAGGCGCTTCGAAAGGATTTCAGTGATCACTACCACAACAGTGATGTGAGTTGTCAAAAAATAGCACTGTCTGACAAGACAATGTTTGTATATACTGTTGTTCCGGACAAAAGAGGTTTGTCTCAGGTAGGAGAGAGCGTTCTTCTAAAATCATAGAAGAGTGCTAACCAATAAGAATAGGATAAAAAGCAAAATTTAGGGATAATTTTTTCTTTTTCTTTCCTTGATTTTGTCGCGTGGTTTAATAATTACTACTTTGCTGGGAGTTACTATGCAGGATCTAATATATAAAAACACAGCAGGTTTTAGCTGGAATCAGCAGACCCTTATGAAACCAAGGGTTCAGGAATATTATCCACTAGACAAAAAGAGCGCTAAATCTGAAGAAATTGAGAAGAAAGTTCTGCAGTGTTTCGAATTAAACAAGGGTAACAACAAATGGCTAAGTTTCTCACAAATTGCAAGAGATGTCAATATCAGCCGCATCACTTCAAAGAAATACGTTCTAAAGCTTTTCTATGAAGGAAAATTGCTTACTAAGAGGATACATTCCCGAAAAAGCCTCTGGAAACTAAAGGAAGAGAAGCACACCGGCAAAGAGATCTGAGCAAAATTGGCTCTGGAATGAAAAACAAAAAATATTAAAAAGAGAGTGTGTTTAGCGTTTTCTACATAGTGAATCATAATTAAACTAGTGAGAGGGCAAATAAAATGGCAAAATTAATAGTAGAAGGACAGGAAAAAGATGTGCAGGATGGCGAAGGAATCAAGGATGCTGCAAAAGATTTGGGAGTAGTATTTGGTTGTGAGGATGGATTATGTGGCACCTGCATGGTTGAAGTGGAAGAAGGAGCTGAGAATCTCACTGAGCTTACCCAGGCGGAAAAAGACATGGGTGTTGACGATAAAAACAGGCTGGCGTGCCAATGCAAGATTAAAGAAGGCACGGTTAAGTTAAAGTACTAAGAGTTGTATCATAAAATGGCACAAGATATTCAATGGAAAATTGGGGGTGAGGCAGGATTTGGTATTATGACTACCGGCCTCTTATTTGCCAAAGCATGTTTACGGGGAGGCCTAAACACCTTCAACTACACTGAATATCCCTCGCTCATCAGAGGAGGCCACAACTGTATGCAGGTAAGAGTAAGTGACGAGGAGATTCACTCCCAGACAAAGCAAGTCAATATCCTTGTTGCCCTGAACATGAATGGTGTCACCAGGCACACAGAAGAGCTTGCTGACGGCGCAGCTATTATTTATGATAGCGAAGACCTCACGCTTGATGAGAAAGAGTATGAGAAGTACGATCTTATTGGCATGCCCTGGAAGCAGATTATCAAGGATAATGATCTAAAAGAAGTGATGAAGAATAACATTGCGCTTGGCGCATCTCTTGGTCTTCTCAATTACGATCTTGAAACGCTCTTTGGGGTGATTCAGGACACCTTTGGCAGGAAAGGAGATGAAGTAGTTAACGCAAACAAAAAAGCTGCTAAAGCCGGGTATGACTATGTGCAAGAGCACTATAAAGAGTTATGTAAAATTACTCTCCAAAAAACAGATAATGAGCCAAAAATGCTCATCAACGGTGCTGAGGCGATTAGCATCGGTGCTATCGCAGGAGGGCTGCAATTCTATGCTGCTTATCCAATGACTCCTTCTTCCGGAATATTGCATTATTTAGCAAAAGAAGGGCCAAAAGTGGGAATGGTCGTAAAACACGCTGAAGATGAGATATCTGTAGCGAACATGGCAGTCGGTGCAGGCTACGCCGGAGCAAGGTCCATGTGTGGAACAGCAGGTGGGGGCTTCTGCCTGATGGCGGAGACTGTTGGCCTTGCAGGACTTACCGAGACACCGGTAGTTATGTTCAATGTGATGAGGCCGGGACCAGCAACAGGCCTTCCTACCTGGACAGGCCAGGCAGACATTCCTCTCGTTCGGGGAGCAGGCCAGGATGATGTGACAAAAATCATCCTCTCCATAGGAGACATGCAGGACAGCTTTGAGCTTACCTGGAAAGCGCTCAATTACGCTGAAAAATATCAGCTCCCGGTTATCGTGATGTCTGACAAATATCTCACGGAGAGCCATATAGGTACAGCAAAGTTCGATACCGGCAGTGTGGTTGTTGATCGTGGGCTTCTGCTCTCAGATGAGCAGGCAGCCAAAGAAGAAGACTATAAAAGATACAAATTAACGGATACCGGAATTTCTCCAAGAGCAATTCCCGGCCAGAAAGGGACTCCTTTCGCTGCAAATTCAGACGAGCACGATGAATATGGCCAATCAGACGAAGAGATAGAAAATGCGATTGCTCAAAAAGATAAAAGACTAAAGAAACTTGAGGAGTATAAGAAAGAAATGCCAACCGTGCAGATGTTTGGTAAAGATGATGCTGACCTTACCGTAATCACCTGGGGAAGCACGAAAATGCCTGCACGCGAGGCACTGAAATGGTTAGAAAAAGACGGCATAAACATCCAGATTATGCAAATTGTCTCTATCCATCCATTTCCTTCCGAGCAGGTCTCTGAGGTTATCAGTAAAGCCAAAGAAACCCTCATCATTGAAGGAAACCAAACTGCCCAGATGGCAGCACTTATTCGTGAGCATACTGGAATTGAGCTGAAAAACAAGTTCTTGCGTTATGACGGAAGGCCTTTCTATCCTGAAGACATTGTAGCAAAAGTAAAGGAAATGGTGAACTAAAATGCCGGTAAATATGAATGATTTTAAGAAACAGGATTCTACATGGTGCCCTGCATGCGGTAACTTTGGAATCTGGACCGCACTAAAAAAAGCTCTTGTTAAGCTTGATCTCGGTCCGGACCAGGTTTGCTTTACCATGGGCATTGGCTGCCATGGGCATTTACATAACTATATGAAAACCTATGCCTTTGAAGGGTTGCACGGAAGGTCACTTCCGCTTGGTGCCGCAATCAAAATGGTCAATAAAGATATTCCTGTTGTCGCTTTTGCCGGCGATGGTGATTGTCTTGGGGAAGGAGGAAATCATTTTGTTCATACCATCAGGGCAAATCATGATATGACCCTTGTCCTGCACGATAATCAGACGTATGGATTAACGACAGGCCAGACAGCACCAACAAGCTTAAAGGGATACAAATCAAAGTCCACTCCTTCTGGAGTAATTGAGACACCTTTTAATCCACTGACACTGGCGTTATCATCCGGGGCAACCTTTGTTGCAAGAGCATTCTCGCAGGATCTCTCCGGACTGTCCGATATTTTGGTGAAAGCAATATCCCACAAAGGGTTTGCACTTGTAGACATTTTCCAACCCTGCGTAACCTTCAACAAGGTCAACACATACCAGTGGTTCAAGGAGCGAGTCTACAAGCTTGAAGAAACCGACCATGACACTTCAGATAAAATTGCTGCGCTATCCAAGGCACTGGAAACAGAGAAGCTTCCTATCGGGGTATTCTACGAGGAAAAACGCCCCAGCTATGAAGATGAACTTCCGCAGCTGGAAGGTGAGCCTATCGTGAACAGAGAAGCAGGTAAAAGGGATGTAGATTCACTGATGGAAGCGCTTCGATAATAGTGTAATCGATAGATAGGTAATATGACAGAGCTAAAAGAAGGAAGCAAAGCACCTGAGTTTTCTCTCAAGGATAAAGATGCTCAGGTCATTTCTCTGAAAGATATGAGTACAAAATACGTTGTAGTATATTTCTATCCCAAAGACGACACCCCGGGATGTACTATTGAGGCAAATCTCTTTAGCCAGAAAAAAGAAGAGTTTGACCGGCTTGGTGCTGCGATCATTGGTATTTCCGGGGGAGATGAGAAAACCAAAACAAAGTTCTGTGAAAAGCACAATCTTCAAATCACCTTGCTATCAGATCCGGATTTTTCTGTTTCAAAGAGCTATGGGTCTTTCGGAAGAAAAAAAATGATGGGAAAGGAATTCGATGGAATTTTCAGAAATACCTTCATCCTTGATGAAGGCCATGCCATTATAAAGGTATTCAGGAACGTCAATCCGAAGAACCATGTTGACGAAGTTCTGTCTTTCCTGAAAGAAAACTAAAGAAAGTTCTTAAAGCGCTACAGATAAGAAAGCTGCTCCTTATCGCAAACATAGATAAAAAAGTATTTCTGATCCGTCTCAAACATCTGCAGGTCAGAGAGCTGTGATTTCCTTTTAGACTTAAACACAGAAGGGATGACGAAATATTTCGTCACACCATCCTTGCCCTTCTCGACCATTTTCGATTCCACAGTGAAGAGGTCAAGAGAGAACATATGAACATTGCGCACCCTTCCCTTAAGTGCAAGACTTTCTGATTCATCAAGAGCAACCTGGTAAATAATTTTATCACCCGAGACTCTTGATTGAATTATCTCACCCATACTCCAAAATCAAAAATTTTTCTTTATAATTCTTTCGGATAATATTTTTGGGATATTATCCAGACATAACTATAACATTTAAATATGTAACAAATTTATCAATATTTATCCAAAGTAAGATAAAATTATATAAATAAACAAGAAAATAGAGAAATATGGGAACAATTTTAAGTTCAAGGATGGTCAAGAACGGCAAGATAGTCTATGAAATTGAGATGGACTATGAAGAATCTCTGCAATTAAAAGGCCATATCAAGAATGTGTATGTTTTTTCTGAAGAAGTTGCAGAGATAAAAACGAATCTTTCCGGGAGAGGGAAAAACGAGGCAACAAAATATTTTTTAATACCAAGAGAACTACGAAGAAATATAAAGTTCAGTGACAAAGTAAGTTGCCAGAAAATAGAGACCGGAACAAAAAATATTTTTATTTATGTCGTTGATAAACTGAGGCTGTAGTAATGGACAGGGAGAAACTCGGCATTAAGGGTGTCGATAAGATGATCGAGGGGGGGATTCCTTACGAGGGGATTGTAGGAGTTTCAGGCCCGCCCGGTGTTGGAAAATCTATCTTCAGCCTGCACTATCTTTTAGAGGGTGCGCGCAAGGGTCAAAAATGCCTCTATATCAATCTTGAAGAGCCGCTCAACAATATTGAAAATATGATCCAGCAGTTTTCGTTTGCAAAAGAGTTCAATAAGTACGTAAAAGAGGAAAAAATTATCATTAAATGTTATACGTACCCTGAATATGAAAAAATATATACAGAGCTTTTGCAGAAAGTAAATGAAGACAAAAATATTCAGCGGTTAGTCATTGACAGCTTCAATGTGTTCTTTACTTCCATGCTTCTTCCTCAGTCCCTGGTAAATCAGCCTGAAGTAAACATCAGGAATATGATTAATTTTGCTTTCAGTATGCTCCGAAAAAAAGGACTCACTACCTTGCTGATTCTGGAAATGCAGTCGGATCAGGGACATTCATTCTATTATAATATACCGTATTTAGTTGATGGAATTATCAGTTTAGATTTCCTCGAGCTGGGGACTATCGAGCGTCGTATATTCATCTCGAAAATGCGCTGGACAGACCAGTATAGAGAGAGTAAAAGTTTTGACATAACAAAAAAAGGGATTCATGCCTACGAAGAAGAAAGTGACTGAGGGGATAGAAACACATGTGCTAATGCACACTCTTAACGAGTAATACTATGCCAAAAAAAAAGCCTGCAGCGACTATCAATAAGTCAAAGGAATCTTTCTTAATTGCGGGCAGGAATCTTAATGCACTATCCCTTGCTGCAAGCCTATGTGCAGGGTTTGTCGGAGGCGGCTTTCTTGTTCTTTTCATAGGACTGGCATATATTCATGGATTTTCTGCGATGTGGCTCATTGCAGGACAGGCAGCTGGTCTTGTGTTATTTGCAGTTTTCGGAAAAGCAGTGAAGAACACTGCAGACAAGAAGAAGTTATACACCCTGTCTGATTATTTTCGGAATCAGTTTGATAAAAAAACTGCCCTGTTAAGCAGCATTCTTATTTTTCTTTTCTTCATGGGATTCATTGTCGTACAGCTCATTGCCGGCGGAGAGGTGCTTCATGGCCTAACGGGCTGGCCGTATGGCATTGCAGTAGTCATCATAGCGCTAAGTATTCTTGCCTATCTCTTCCTGGGAGGATTCAATGCAGTGGTAAAGACGGATTTTTTTCAGTATCTTATTATCCTATTTTTTATGATCGTTATTGGGTTTAGCCTGTGGAGCAGTACCGGTCAAATAGCAATAGAAAACATATTTGTTCCGCTTCCCCTGGCAACCATCATCGCCTTCTGTATTTTTGGCATTTTCTTTGTGATCATCGGGCCTGATGTCTGGCAGCGTGCATATGCTGCCAAATCGCTCTCTACCCTGCGCAAAGGATTTAGCCTGGCAGCAGTTTTAGTAATAGTCAATGGATTTCTAGCCTGCCTGGTAGGTATTGCCGCAAGAAGCATGTTTAGAAACATCAATCCCAGTGAAGCACTGGTAATGGGATTTACTCACATGCTTCCAAAAGGATTCCTTGTTCTTGGCCTTATTCTCCTCTTCTGCGCTATTATGTCAACAGCAGATACCCTTATCTTTGTCGCCGCGATGAATATTGCCCATGACATACTTCCGAACTGGAAAAAGTCGCTGAAGCCAAAAGTCGTTGCGCTCACGAAAGCAGCCATCATTGCAGTAACGCTCGTGAGCCTGGCAGTAGCATTAACAGTGACCAGCATCATAGATTTCGCGTTCATTTTTACTGCAAGTACACTGGTTCTTGCCCCGATTATCATTTATTCGCAGAGGACAAAACTCAAAGCAAATGCAGCCTTTCTGGCACTGGCCATAACTCCTCCTGCGATTATTATTATCACTTTGTTCACAGGTATTAAAGAAGAGTTGTCTCTTTTTTCACTCGTTATTTCTGTTCTATTGCTTTTCATTGGTCAGAAGGTATTTAAGTAGCGAAATTCTAAAATCAGATAGATTTATTAAGGAATATATCTAAAAAAGAGCATGGACCAGATAATCACTTGGGTCGTTTTAGCAGTGCTGATTGGCTTTGGTATTGCAGCAATTCTCAGGAATTCAAAATTCAAGCAGGATCCTGATTATTACAATCTTTTTGTTATCGGTATTATATGGCTGGCCTTCGGTATACCGTTAAGCATTAAGCCTCTTTGGGCCCTGGGTATCGCTCTTGCCATAACCGGCCTGATGAATAAGAAGAAATGGAAAAGGGAAAAAGTAAGCTTTAAAGATTTAGGGAAAGAAGAAAAGAAAGTGCATTTTACTGCAATAATGGTAGGGTTATTTCTATTGCTTGCTGCTGCAATTTTCTATTTGATTAGTAACTAGTCTTTAGCAAAGTATGCTGCTGCAGGGCACAGAAGTTTTTTAAGCGTAATAGTAACAGAGCAAATCAATGGCAAAAAAAGGAATAAAAAATATCCTGTATAATAAGCTGTTCTCCAAAAAAATTGTTGATATTGATAGGCCAGGTTTTATCGTAAGTAAAACATCCACAAAATACACAAACAGAAGAAGCCGCAAGAGAATATTGTATTATTTCGAGGAAATCATTGCCCAGATACAAAAAGATACCTTAGAGAAGTATGGGAAGAAAAAAACAAACGAGCTGTGGTATCGCATCGGAAAAGAAGCAGCTATACGATATTTTCTATTAGAAGGGTCAAAGAAGGAGAAAGAAATTCGCCCGGAAATGCTCTCAGAGGTACTGGTCTATATGTGCAATGTTTTCTACAGTGGGGGGCTGGGAGCAGCTGAATCCATTGAATACGTAAATCAATCATTAGAGCTCAAAGGCAGCAATTGCTTGTTTTGCCGAAAGGGCGGTATCCCTTTTTACAATCTTGGGTTTCTTAGTGGAGTAGTAAGCGAACAGTCCGGTATGCAGGCTGAAGGAGAAATGATTTGTCAGGAATGCCCGAAAAAGTGCCACTTATCTATAAATTCATCAAGCGCAGAAAAGAAGAAGGGTAAGGAGTATGTTCCGGGCAACGAGAAGCTCTCAGTGATGAAAGAATACGAAAAAATCAACTTCATCTACAGGAAAGAAAAAGTGCCCAAAGCATTAAGCTTCAGGCACTGCATCCGGTTCAACAAAGTCGTTATTGGCAAGCAGAACAGGCTCACGCTGCAGGGAAAGTCATTATATCCAACGGAGAGTGGTATCCTCGAGCTCATAAGGACGCATTATGAAGCAATACACATGGAAGCGTTCTTTGACGAAAGGGTTATCAGATATAGTAAAAAAATTGCACAGGAGATGCTGCAAAAAGTTGACAAAGCAAGGAAACTAAAAAGCATACTGGACATCTGTATGATACTGGGATGGGGAGTACCCCTTTCTCAAAGAAAAGGGAATAAACTAATGGTATGGTTTCTTTTTCCGCCCATATCTAAGTATGGGGCAAGAATGAGGGCTTTAACAGTCAACGGATTCATTAACAGTGCAACAGGTAAGGCGTGGAAACTAGAGAAGGTATCGCTGGATAAAAAAACACCCTCAATGTCGTTTGAGTATGCTCAGTGAGTCTGTAATCCGTGAGCGAAGGTAGCGCGCGCGAATTTCTGCATAATGATAGAGTAAAAAGAGAGCCCTGCGACTGGGAAAACATTCTTTTACCTCTTTTGGGACCGAGAAGTCCATATTATTGCGAATAAGGCTGAAGTAAGAGTCAGGGTTTTTCTGTACTGCTGCGCAAACCTTATCCAGGCCAGGATAATTCTTGAGTTTTTGTAGAGCAGGAGAAATACTCGAGCGATCAATTCTCGCAGCCAGGTGACGCAGATAATGCTGATAAAATGTTCGTTTCCAGGTTTTCTGATAGTAATCAAGATCATTTTTAGAAAGAGCATCAGTGAGCATTTTAGCGCATTTGAGGCTCATATCAACACCAAAGCCGCTTTGGGGAGGAGTGGTTCCTGCACTATCTCCCAGAAAAGCGCAGTTGCCTACAACAAGAGGAAGCAGCGGGTTTCCGGGAAAGCCTACAAAATCCTTTTGTTCAACAAAAGGCTCTTTAATTCGCCTTAACCTGTATCCCCTCTGTCCTTCCTTATTAGTTACGGTTTCAATATCTTTGCTAAACGCGTTCTGCCATTTGCAGTAGCTCAGTGCCTGGCCATTGTAAAGGTATTCATACAAGTAGAGGTTATTCTCTTCCATCAGGTTATAATAGTAACGCCTATCAATAGGGACCGAGCATTCGTCTGGTGAAGAATATTTTTTCACGCCAATCCAATAACGAAAAGGAAGAGACAGCCCCAGTTGTTTTCGCAAAAAGAAAGAAGTTGCTGAGCAGTCAATAAGAAACGAATATTGATATGCAGCTTTGTCCGTAACCAGAATCTTATCTTTCTTTAAAGCGACCGCTTTTTCTTTGCGAAACTCAGCCGATGATTTTTTAAAAAAGGAAGAGCAGGTATCCTTAAAATCAATAACATAAACACCACCATCCAGCGTAGCATAGATCTCGTTGAAGGTTCCCAGTTTAACCCCTTTATGCCGATAAACCGTACGAAGCCCATATTCTGCTACTGCATCCTTCGTATCCTGTGCAACAATCCTGTTGCTGTGCTTGCAGTTCGCGCCTATCTCATTCTTGTCAAGAATCAGGACCCGCTTATCAGGGCAGGCCTCGGACAAGTGATATGCAAGTGAAGTCCCCGCAAGCCCTGCACCTACGATAACAACATCAAAACGCTCAATACTCTTCTCGCTCATGATGCATCCTCCGGCAGTAATGGTTCAGGGGCATGAAGAGGCTTTCGTTTAGGGCTCTTCTTCTTCTCTCGCTCAGAATAGGACCCCATTTCATGCAAAAAGGAAAAAGGCTTTTGCGGAATTTCTTCGAGAATATGGCAAACCATGCTTAAGCTTCGGGAAAGAAAAGACAAATAGGTTCCCTGCTGCGGGTCAAATCCTAAAATAAGGTAAGAGAGGCCAAGCGCGCAATCAACATTCGGAGAAACATTTCTTCTCAGGTGCATGTGAGAGGCCAGGGAGGAATACACCTCAATCAAAGGATGGTCACCGTATAGTTTCACTTCTTTAAGAATAAGGTCTGGTCTGGGGTCCTTTGCATAGACCGGATGGCCAAAGCCATGGATAGTCTCCCCCTTAGACAATTTTTTCTCAACATAGCGGGAGACTAAAGAAGAAACATCGGCCTGGGAAGAAGAGCAAGCCAGAGAATAAACCTGCTGCAATTCCCGCATAGCCTCGCAAATAGAGCCCAGATGATGTGTCCCTACACTTGCAAGGCCACCGATCAATCCGTTAATAATGGCAAAATCAGGTGACTTTGTTGTCGATGCAATGAGCTTTGGGACACTAACGGAGGGGGGGTGAGCGCCTGTTCCCATGCTTAGCACCAGTAAGGATCGTAAGAAAAGCCTGCGCTCACGGGGCAGAGGTGTTTTTCCTGCAAGCTTAATAAATATCAAATCAAGGAAATCGACCTCTTTTTCCAGAAGCTCTGAGAGGGTAAACCAATTGTCTGCAGTGCTGTCATATCGTGCAAGATTAATATAATGATGGACAGTACCTTCACCAAGGTCCTGAAAGTCAATTCTGCTTCTCCTAACTTCACTCATGAATAAGTCCTCCTGCTATCTGCATTCCCAAGGAAAGGCAGGAAAAAAAGATAACAAACGATAGGAATCAAAGAGAGCCATGCAATATTCCACAGGGGATGTTGTTCAAGAATGAACCCCAGAAGGAAAAGGAGCATCCACAGCCGAACCGTATTAACAGCGTCAGTCAGTTGGCTGCGGGAAACTAAGTAAAAGATATAAGCAAGAACAAATCCTGAGAGGAGCAGTGCTATGCGGTAGTACACTCCAAAATCAAAAACAACAAACCCGCCAATCATAATAAGGTAGGAGAATACTAAAAAAAGAAGAGAGAGCAAAACACCGTATGGTGATTGTGTGGAAAACGTAGAGTAGCGCAGTTTGCGGTCTTTTTCTGAATCCTTCATATTCTTTGAAGGGATGACAAACCAGAATACCAGGAAGAAAAACAGGGAAAGCCGTGCAGAATGCAGCATGCTCTGGTTAAGAAGCTGGGAGCTAATAAATGAAGGAAGTGCAAAATGGGTGAATGAGAGAATAGTTGCATCTCCAAAAAGAATATGGCGCCCGATTCCATGGTATAGCCAGCCAAACACGATCCAGAGAATATTGGTAAGTAAGATAAGAGGATGAATAAAAGAGATAAGAATTGCGCCGGCAATACAGGCAATCATCAGAGTTCTGCTATAAGCTGGCAGAGGATAATCACCATCCTTAATTGCATTGAGAAGGCCAAAACCTGCGTACATAAGAGCACAGCTCAATCCGAGGAATCCTATTTCTATGCTTATTCGTTGCGCTAAGGCGCACGCAGCGAGCATTGCCATCAGAATAGGAAGAATCCTGTAAACCCGCATTGCTATAAGAACAGTTGTTAGACTCACCCACCTTCACCTCTTATAGGTTTCCTGCTCCGGAGAGTATAAATTAGTTATGCCAAAAAAATGATAAGAAATAAGAAAAATTATCAAAAAAAGATAAATAATTATCCGAAAAGTAAGATAAAATTTAAATTATTGAAGAAAGTGAAAGTAATCAATGCAAACAGAAATGCTTGAAAAAACCAACATTAAAAGAAGAAAGCAGGATCACATTCGCATCTGCCTGCAGGAAGATTCCGCATCCACGGTTTCTAATGGGCTGGATAACTACTCCTTCATTCATAATGCGCTCCCTGAGATAAACAAAGAAGATATCAGGCTCTCTACCAGATTTCTCAAAAAAAAGATGAGTATGCCGGTCATGATCAGTTCAATGAGCGGCGGGATTGAGCGGGCAAAGAAAATTAATTTTAACCTGGCATCAGCAGCGCAGGAACTCGGAATTGCCATGGGCGTTGGATCACAGCGAATCATGATCGAAGATCCCCGAACATCTAAAACGTTCAGGATCAGAGATGTCGCACCGGATATTTTGCTTTTTGCAAATCTGGGTGCTGTCCAGCTCAATAACGGTTTCAGTCTCAAAGAATGTCAGCACGTGGTAGACTCCTGTGAAGCAGATGCGCTCATCCTCCATGTCAATCCTTTGCAGGAAGCGATTCAGTTATCAGGGAATACCAATTTCGCTGACTTAACAGGAAAGATAGAAGATATTGCAGGCGAACTCTCCGTTCCGATCGTCATCAAAGAAGTAGGCTCGGGAATCTCGTATGAGGTTGCAAAGCGGCTTCAGAAGGCTGGAATTACTATCATCGATATTGCCGGCAGTGGGGGCACATCCTTTGCTGCTGTCGAAAGCAAAAGTAATCATATAGGAGAAGTTTTTCGCGACTGGGGAATTCCTACCGCTGAATCCATTAGGCAGGTGAGCATGCTCCCTAACATGAATATCATTGCAGGAGGAGGGATAAAATCCGGAATAGATGTTGCAAAAGCGCTTGCCCTTGGAGCAGATATAGTATCGGTTGCAAGGCCGCTTTTAGGCCCGTCATTAGTCAATGCAAAAGAAGTAAGGGAAGTGCTTGAAAAGTTCGCAGAGCAACTGCGCATTGCGATGTTCTGTGTAGGGGCCTCTTCAATTGAAGAGCTGAAAAAAAACCAGTACTTGGTAAAAAAATACCCCTACTCATGATTATTCTATAACAAAGATTTTTTTCGAGAGGGACTTATGGATATACTGTTCAAAAGAATGAACCACAGTAAATCCCTTTTTTTTTAGGATTCGGGAATAATTGAAATTTTTTTTTCTAAAGCGGGGAAAAATAAGTACTGCCCTTTTCCGCAGAAAAGGCCGAAGGCGTGAAATAAAAGAGTGGTACAAGGTGTCAAGATCAGTTTGCTTTGTGTTCAGCCCATAGGGAAGATCTGAAACGAAATAATCAACAGGTTTTTGCAACTGAGTTGCATCAGCCTTCTCTAATACGAAGTGTTTAAGTCCATAATGTGAAAGGTTAGTCCTTGCTTTCTGAAGCATAAGAGGGTCAATATCGAATCCTTTGATCTGTAATCCCATTAATCCAGCTTCCAGCAATATCCCGCCACTTCCGCAAAAAGCATCTACGACTGTTCCGCTCCTTATTCCTATTAGGTTTATCATGCAGCGGGCAAGCTTGGGGTCAAGAGAAGTTGGATGGTTATAGGGGCGCTTATGGGCCTTTCGTGACTGGAAATCCTGCTCCAAATCCTGTAATTGAACACAGCAAAAAGCAAAATCATGATGATAGAAGACAAAGATCGCAGTCTGAGGGTTTTTTAGGTTGACCTTCGGTTTCTGTAGTGAATTCCAGATGTGTCCTGAAAGTTTCTTTTCTGACTGTGAGAAATCAGGAATACGAAGGGAGAAGTTCTGGGTATAGATTGAGTTCCAGTCAAATGAGGCAAAGTATTTGTTAAGGTTATTTCTCTGACAGCGAAAAAGCAGCCGATGAACACTTTTTGTATAAGCAAGCCTCTTTGCATACTTCTCAATTTCTTTTTGTTGTGCAGTAACTAAAAGGAGGTTCCCGTAAAGAATACCACGCGACCGAAACAAGCTCTGCACTTCTGCCCTAGCAAGTCTGATATTCTCTTTTGAGAGCACAAATACGTATTTCATAGAAACAAAAAGAGAAATTAGGTTTTCTTTTTATCCTCGCGAAGATTACCCACTTTCTTATAGGCAATAAAAATCACGATGATGAGTTCAGCCAAAATAACAATAGGCCTTGCTATTCTATCAAGTGCCTGAAATGATTGCATAGTTCCAAAAAAGAGTGCAAAGGCTCCACCGAGCATAAAACCTGTTCCAATCCATTCATTCAGGCTATTTTCTTTTGCAGGTAAATACATACCAACAAAAATAGCCACCAGCGCCAAAAGAGCAGAGATATAGAAGACATATCTGCTATGATTATCACGAGCAGTATCATAGTTTATATTACACGTGTCGCAGTAATACGCAATAGCACACCCATTTGAATCACGCTCGTAGGCAATAGTTCCTTTTTTCTCTGCGCAGGAATTCCTATCCTGCTCGCTTACATTGAGTACAGGACAATCCTCTGTATTAATCAATCCCGGGTCCCGTACTAAAGGAGACTTGCAAAAATCATCCCATTCAGGACTGGGATACACTGCTTCAATAAATGAGAACACAAATACGGAGAAAAGAATACCTACCACAAAGATGATGATGATTTTCCGTATATCGACCATAATGCCTGTAAGTGTTTAAGGTATATAAATGTGTCGTAAGATTTATGTTCATTACCTTTGCTTCCAACCTACCACTATTCCATTTTCAAGGGTAATTCTCAATCGGTATCTATTAACGCCATCTCGATTATATTTCCAAACCTCTCTTCTTTTCGATTTCAAGACTTTTTCATCTATATCCAATGGCTTTTGTAGCGAGTCAATTAGTTGCTCTTCAGTCTGTCCTTGCCAAAACATTCTGTTCATGATCTTTTCTACAACATCTTGATCTTTGTATTTTTCTGTTAATTCAGCAATTCTCTCTTCTCTTAGCTTCTTTTTAAACCAAATGATGATTCCAGCAATCAATATAAGACACAAGAAGAATAAAGGAGCTCCAATAGACTCAAGGAGAGAGAAGACCAAAAAGATAGGTACTGAAAGCAACATCAATAGTAATAAACTTTGAGCTTCTTTTTTCGTTATTCGTCTACCCATACAAGTATATTAATAAGAAAGCTATTTAAAATTTCCTCATTGTTCTACCGATGAGAACAACCGGGCCAGCAGCAGGGCCTTCGCTTCCCCTTAAGAAGATCCGTTTTCCCCCATTCAATGCGTTTGTTTCTCGTCTCTTCCTTTTTAGCAGAAGTAATCCAGCAGATCCATTCGTTGCGTGCAAGCGCAGTAAGATCATTCCATTTCTCTTGAAGCTCTGATGAAGACAGCAATACTTTTCGTAAGTCTGTCGGTATCTTGTGTACGACTCCTGAGGCTAGGGTTTTCTTAGGCATGTTAACAGACCAATTCAAAGTCTAATTTATTTAAAGATGTTGTTTAGATTTAGTGAGAGGGGAATCTGCGCTAATCGGTGTTAGGTTCAATTGAGAAAGCTTCATTAACTTATTTAAGATTGGACATATCAATATATTTATTAACTTTAAGTCAGATAGAAGCTATAAACAGGTAGTCAAATATATTAACAATAGAATCATAAACATGAAAAATATCATTTTAACTCTAGCAATTTTCTTAGTAGTAGTAATGATGGGATGCACAAATGTCGACCAACAACCTGCTGATGATTTAGACACTAATGAAAAGACCGATCAACAACCAACTGACAAACCAGCAGATGATTCAATTAATCTGATAATAGAACCAAGATGTACTACAAATGATGATTGTGGTGAAGAGAAAACTTGTTCAGACGGTTCAACCTATTATAATAAGGTCTGTAATGATAATATATGCGAGCAAGCAGTTTTTGTAGGAGGATCTCCTTGTGGTAATGAAGCAATACAGATTGATTATAGTTGTCAAACAGATGATGATTGCAAATTAGGGGTTCCTTCAAAACTTATGGAATGCTTACCTTGTGACCCTTATGGGTGCAAGTTCTATGATGCTGATGATGATTCAGTTGAAGCCGTAAATAAAAATTGGAAACCTGATTGTCCCGATACAGAACTTGAACAAATTTGTGCTGCATGTATAGGTGGGATTAGTGGTGAATACAAACTTCATTGTATAAACAATAAATGTCACAAGATTACAACTACTGGTAGCAATCAAACAGTAAGCATTGCATAATTTTTTACTATGCGCCAACACAGCATTCTTTTATCTAATGGGCTACATACCTTAAGACACGAAACTTTCTCAACTTTTCAGAACGAAATCCGCCCACCCCACTGGACACTGGACATCTGCGCGCACGTAAGCCATATCAATATCTGCAACTAAAAAAAATCATGCTTGAATACAAACTCACCATAAAGGAATTCCCCAAAGAAGAGCGGCCAAGAGAGCGACTCATGCTGCACGGCCCAAAAGCATTGAGTAATGCCGAATTGTTAGCAGTAATTTTAAGAAACGGGTCAAAAAAAGAAAATGTGCTAGAGCTTTCCAGAAGATTGCTTCAGGAAAACAACCTCAAATCACTCTCCAGAAAACGAATCAACACATTAAGAAACACGTTAGGAATAGGAGAAGCCAAAGCCTGTCAGATTTGCGCATGCTTCGAATTGTCAAGAAGGTTGGCTGCCTTCTCTGAACAGAAAGGCTCATCTATTACACAGGCAAAAGATATTGCAAGACGAATGATTCCCTCAATGTCCTCATTGAAGAAAGAGCATTTTAAAGCGCTATTCCTCAACACAAGGCAGGCAATAATCAAAGAAGAAACAATCTTTATCGGAACCCTAAACTCTTCTCTCATTCATCCCCGCGAAATTTTCTCTGCCGCAATCGAGGAAGGAGCCGCAGCAATAATCCTATTACACAACCATCCTTCCGGAGACCCCCTCCCAAGCGAAGAAGATGAAGAAGTAACAGCGCAGCTCGTGCAGGCAGGAAAAATAATAGGAATCGAAGTTCTCGACCACATTATTATTGGGCATAAGAAGTATTTCAGTTTCAAAGAGCATGGCCGCTGCTAAGACGAAGCCAGCTTATCTCGTATCACTTTTCCCTTTTCAGTAAGCTCATAGAGCCTTCCGGTCTTCTGCTCAGGGTTAAGAAGCCGGACAAAGCCATTTTTCTTGAACTCATTAAGAATACGGGAGGTATGGTTTAAAGAATACTTAGACTTGTGTGCTATCTCTGTTGGCGTCTCTTTCTCTCCAATGTGGATAAGGATTTCTCTTCGTTGCTTTCCTCTTTTAATCCAGCTCAGGTCAGAATCAAGAGGGGTGTGCGATTTTGGCATATTGCCCCTAAAGAGGTAAATCAATAATAATCTTATCTCAAATATATACCCAATCAATACCAAAAAAGATATAAATAAGGCAATCACAGCAAGTACATGGATAAAGCCACAGGAAGAATTATTGCAACAAAAAAAGAGTCCCTGCATAACAAAAAGAAGCACGTCCTTGAGGTGGAGATTGACCAGTACGACAAGCAGCTTCTTAACTGGCAAAACCAGAGGATCAGAATTGTTAGGGCAGAATAGAAGACTAAAAAGGGAAGGAGATGCGTTTCAGGAGAGTTCTTTATTTTCCATACTAACAAAAAGATATTTAAAGAAGTATTCTTAAAATCAGTGCATGCCAAGAGGAAGACCGGTAAAATCAGACATCAGGCAAAACATGGTAGAGATTCTCTACTTCATGAAAAAAGGATACGGCTATGACATCTATAAAGCATATCGGGACCTTTTCCCTGCCGTCACCATGCGTTCTATCTACTATCACCTAAGCAAAGGTATTGAAACAGAAGAGTTTAAAATTGATGAAGTAAAAAAAGAGCAGGGAGAATATTCCTGGGGCAACACCGTTACCAAGACGTACTACGCACTCGGCCCCAAAGCAAAACCCTCTATGAAAAAGGAAGTAAAAGAGTATTTCGATAATAAGAAAAAGTAATTCGTAGATCCTTCTCTAGAAAACAACAATGGCGCAAATGGGCGAAGTCTCTGAGCCCAAGGTTTTCGAAGAAAACCGGTTTGCCTGCCGTTATTGTTGTTTTCAATAGTAACCCTAAATATTATTATTTCATCTTTCGAAAAAATCCAAACAACGCAAAGGCCTCACGCTTAGACAAAAAACTCTTCCCGATCAATCGCTTCCACACCTTTTTTTGTGTCTCCTTTTTCTCAAGAGTAGAAAAACCAGCCGTGTCAATCACCTGAGAAATCAAAGCCAATAAACGATTCTTCTCAGCGCGGCCAATAGGAGTAATAGATTCTCCTACTTTTTTCCTGGAGGAAGCCTTAAACAGCTCATACAAGACGACCGCAACCGCATGACTCAAATTTAAAGCAGGATACTTGACAGAACTAGGAATAGTCACCACAAAATCACATAAAGCAATCTCATCGTTATGCAGGCCCTCTCCCTCCCGACCAAACAATAACCCAATATGTTGCTTTTTCTTATCAAGAGGCAAAAAAACTGAAGCAAGATCTTCTGCAGAAAGTGGACTGCGGGGAATATTAAAATCAGTACCAACACGAGAAGTAGTCCCCACAAGCGTATCAAATTTCTTCAAATAAGAAGCATCCTTCACTTTTGCTTTCTTCAGAATAGGCAAAGCATGCTTTGCACGTTTGACAGCATCAAGCTCCTTGGCATCGCATAAAGGATTAATAAGAACCAAATCAGAAAAACCAAAATTCGCCATGCTACGTGCTACTGCTCCTACATGCGATGCCCATTGCGATTCCACAAGTACAATACTTATCATAAGAAGAGAATCATAACTGAATATTTAAAACCCTAACCCAGCCCAAGGGCAGAAAGCAGGCCTAACCCATACCGAATAGCTAAAGCGCAAAGTAAGGTAAAAATAAAGAGCAATCCAATAAATATCCATACCTTATCTGCCTTGGCGCCCTTTCCCATGATCTTCTCCAGTGCAACCTTAAGCATACGGCCGCCGTCAGTAATCATCAAAGGCAAGAGATTCATTAGGCCGATAGCAAGATTAATGAAATAAAACCATCTCAGCAGTCCTTTAAGCCAAAAGAAAGCACCGCCTACTGAAGAATATTCTTCATTAATACGGCGCTCGTTTTGAATTCCTAAAATCCCAATATATCCTTTCTCAGGATCATCGGGAGATGCTTTCGTAGTAAGTGTATAGGAGCTGCCGTTCATAGTAGTAAACGAGATGGATTGATCAGGTTTAAGATCGCCGATTTCTGTTGAAAAGCTCTGATAATCAAGGACCTCAGCTCCATTTACCGAAGTAATAACCATACCGGCGCTCATGCCTGCCTGCTGCGCCGGAAAATCGTGCATCACATCAGTAAAGGAAAAGCCAACGGGGTGCGTGATGTTGTTCTCTATAGGAGTAAGAACAAAACTGAAAAACAGAGCAACAAGAATAGCAAACACGATATTAATCATAGGCCCTGCTGCAAAGATACTGTATTGCACAATATCAGAATCCTTCTGCATTTTTTTCTCGTCCGGCTCTACAAACGCCAAAGGAAACACAGGAAGAAACAAAGAAAAAACTCCTAAGCCGCTGGACTTCACCGGAACCTTATGGGCACGTGCGACAATACCATGTGCAAACTCATGGATAAGAACAGTTACAAAGATAGTAATCAGAAAATGCCAAAAGGACAAATAGCCAATACCCGGAATATTAGTAAGAGGCAAGACTAAAGCAACACCCTCAGAAGTCTCCTTAGGTGTCACAAATAGGTTGAAGAGCATATAGAGAATATTTGCCGAGATAAAAAGAAGCCCGGCAAACCCAAAGCCGATAAAGCAATAACCGATAAGCTTGACAAGCTCGCGATATTTCTCTGCTACGGTATCCATGAACTTCAGGCCGAACTTCGTTTTCCATAGAACCGCATAGATCAAAGGAATATTAAACACTTTGAGCATAACCTGATAATCCAGTTTCTTTCTATGCCGAATGATCAGAAAAAGCATGATAATCATAAACACAACCGCGCTTGCGGTATCAAAATTAACATATCTTCCGACCGTAAAATAGGATAGCGGAAATGCAAATAGAACAAATAAAAATGATCCTAAAGAAAAGCGCCTTTTCCCCATAGTAAAGGTTGAACGATAACGGTTTTTAAATATTCCTATTTATATCGAATGACAATGAAAAGAAAGGATGGAATAGAAATGAAGAGTTATTTCTTTCTCACTGTTCGCAACTGCTTGCTTGAGCATTTGCGGCAGGAAATCTTTCCCTGAATCACTTTCATATTGGGAGCCCTAATTTTACTCTTGCATGATCTACATACAAAGATATTCTTAAAGCGCCTTGTTTCTGCTTCTGCAAATTTTGCCATACTAATTCACCGTTATTTATGAGTATTATCCGTTAACCTGCTTCATAACCTTATCATCAAGGATGATCCAGTAGCTCACTGAGCTTCCCTCTTTAACTGCATCTTTGAGTTCTTCAGGAATCTCAAGGTCGAAGGTTTCATAGGACTCGTTGTCCATCACGTTTGCCATATTGCCTGCAATAGACAACACCTGAGCATTTTTTTTCTCAACAATAGGAGTATCCACATGATCGTGGCCAGGAGCAACAATAACGCGCTTCTTGCCGTCAACTAAACCAACACCAGTAAGACGTATTTTTGCGTGGCCATGCTTTCCTGGCCTGCTTACCTGCATATCAGATACCTTGCAGGCAATACCTTCGATAACAATATAATTTCCTTTTTTTAACGTCCCAATTGATACTGGTTTTGTCTCTCCCATGTATTCATCACCTATTCTCCAATTGAATTGAGAAGTGATTTAAAAAGCTATCGGATAACATGGGATTTACCAAAGTTAGTTTTTTTGAGGCAATACGCAAATTTGTATGTAGGGAAGGAACGAATTTTGCTTGGCAAAAGAGCGAAGCGGTCGCTCTGAACCATAGTGAGGGAGTACAAAATAATACAAAATGGCCAAATATATACATTATTGATAATGGGAATCAATATAATTAATAAATAACCTATGTATTTTTTCTTTTATGACTATGGACATGGGAAATTTTCATGCTTTTTTCCCCAAAGGCTGTTACAGGGAAACAATCACAGCAAAAAGAAAAAAAATATTCGCTGCTCTGGATAGTACAATCCTTGGGGAAAATTTTGATGTGGTTGCTTTTGAGAAAGCAAAGCAAGCATATCTTAATGCAATGCATTCTGAGAAGGAAAGAAAAGCTTTCTCAAGGCTAAATGAACTGATTGCACCTCTTTTTTTACTCATGCTGAAGCAAGGATTTTCAAAAGAAGAATTACAAAATTATAGAGGTATGGTATGAAAAAGAGCAGTCGTTCTCAACGCAGGGAATGTGATGTCATTATCATCGGGGCAGGGCCAGCAGGATTAGGAGTTGGAATCATCCTAAAAAAATTCGATATGAATTATGTTATATTGGAAAAGCATTCTGTTGGATCTTCGTTTAAGAAATGGCCTAAAGAAACGCGGTTTATCTCTCCTTCATTTACGGGAAATTTTTTCAAGATGCCTGATCTGAATGCCATATCTCCCGAAACATCTCCTGCATTTAATCTTCAGACAGAGCATCCCTCTGGAGTTGAGTTCGCGCAATACCTAGCCCAAGTCTCAGAATTTTATGAGCTGCCAATAGAAACCAACGTAGCAGTAAAGAAGATACAGAAAGAAAAGAATTCATTTACTATAGATACAAACAATGGAGAATACAAAAGCACATTTGTCATCTGGACAGCCGGAGAATACCAATATCCTGGAAAGAAATCCTTTGAAGGGAGTGAACTGTGTACACACTACTCCGAGATTTCCTCTTTCTCAGACCTTGAAGGAAAAGATCGTATTGTAATCGGTGGATATGAATCTGGTTTTGATTCTGCAGTAAATTTAGTGAAGTTTGGGAAACAAGTGACTGTTCTTGATAGTGCCGATTATTTAGATCTTGTCAATAGCGATTCAAGTTACTCGCTCTCTCCATGTACACGCGATAGAATAAAAAGCGTTGATGATGGAATAGAGTATCACAAAAAAACCAGAGTGAAAAAAGTTGAATACGAAAAAGGCGAATACAGGATAACAACGACAAAAAAGAAAACGTTTACCTCAAAACACAAGCCAATTAACTGCACCGGATTTGCGAGCAGCCTCTCACTTGTAGAAGAATTGTTTGATTTTGAGGAAAATTATCCTCTCCTAACTGAATATGATGAATCCACGAAAACAAAAAATCTGTTCTTAGCAGGACCTCAAGTAAAACACAGAGATGCATTATTTTGCTTTATTTATAAGTTCAGGCAACGGTTTGCAATTGTTGCTGAACGAATTGCGAAAAAAGTAGGGATTTCTAAAGAGATTATAGAGGAAGTCCTTGAAGAGTATAAACACAACAATTTCTATCTTGAGGATTTATCTTGTTGTGACGGGGAGTGTGATTGTTAAAATGAAGAAAACAATGGAAATATTAAATTTGGTGGTAGGTTTCGAGTTAATTGGTATTGGGTTACTCTATCTTGCCAAAGTCGATATTGCATCTGCTGCAAGTTGGTCTATTTTTGGATGCATGTATATCGTAATGGATAAATACTCCGTTCTCGAGAAGATGTCAACAAAGCGTAAACTGGTTGAATGGATAAAGTACAGTGCAGCATGGCTGGGATTCGTTATTAGTACCGTGTTTCTGGGGTATGTGGCGTTTACATTTTAGAGCATAACAGATGTGTTAAAGCGTCATTCAAGAGAGGAGCATGCTAAATCAGAAAATCTATAAGCAGTTTGTTCGGGGGCTAGAACAGTATCTTTGGTATCTCGGTCAAGATACAAGAGATGCTGAAAATAACCTGCTAGAGCAATATGGATTTCGAAAATATCGAACTCCGGGGCATGGAGGCAGTAGCCGCTATACGATCAAATGGAAATCAAGAACTATTGATCTTCATAGCTTTTGTGTTGGGATTTACGGAAATAATCAAGAGGGATTTCTGTATGTGCGAGCACATGATAAATCCTATGCGTACCTTGGGAAAAAAGCTCCGCTACCTGGACGTTATAGAAAGACGTTTCTTATCCTTCCTTCAAATAAAGAGAGTAAGAAACGCTTTTTTACTGCTTCCAGTGTCTTTCTGAAGTGGCTTGAGGATTATGAAAATTGGATCGAAACAAATTATGGAAAAGGCTATCGTCGAAGATGCTATAGGAATTATCCTGGCAAGTGGCTCTCGCCAGCTAAGGCCCGCAAATGGTTTCAAGAATATCTCAAATTAGGAGAGATAACGGGAAATTGAAAGTCACCATGCCCCAACCCTTGCACAATTTTATAATAAAACTATCTGACTCAATTAAAAAAAAATTCATCAAATGGTATACAAAATCGAGAGTATTCAGAAATTTAAGTAATTCATTAGGCATTGGGTTTGGATCATCATTTATTCACGTGATGGGTGGTGCCTGCCCCTGTTGCGGAAAAGGCGCAAATACTTGTGCAGTAGGAGTAGGAGGAGCAGGTTTAGTGGGGATATTTTTTGGAGTTTTAGCATTTATCTTTCAAACTCTAAAAGAATCATATGAATGGATAAGAAGCAAAGTCAAATGGAAAGAAAGGAAGCCAACAAACTAATTTTTCTCGCCAGATATTGCCATTTCTTTACAGTGTTTTAGGTTTACTTACCAATCAAATTGTCCTTATTGAGAATGGAGATCAATAACACTTATATAATCGGTAATTTTCCATGATAGTACATTTCATGCATCGACCTTATCTGCCTCCGAATGTTTCAATTCGGAGGTATGGTCGTTGTATTTAGGGGAGGTAAAGAGAATGGAATTGGAATTTTATGATGTAAAATCAAAAAGTAAATTTAAGTCGAGCCAGTTTGAGGTAAGAAAAAAAGATTCTAAAGGCGTGACACGTTTTTTTGCGGTAACAAAATCTCCAAGTGGGTCACATGAATGCTGGAGAGTTCTTTCAAAAAAACAAGCAGAAGAACTAAAATAGGAATTATAGTTAAGCATTCGTTATAGGATTCTTTAGTACGCAATATCAGCAGAACCAGATAATTGAGAATCAGCTAAACTCCCTAATCGCAAGCTTAACATCCTGCGATTTCACGGTTTTACGGCCTGCGTGCAAAGCAAACTTAGTGGCACGTTGAGAAACCTCTTCTGCCTTTTGCTCGATAATTTCCTTTAGAGCTACTTTTGCATCTTCAGAAACCCGCTCTGCTCCTGCCTGCTTAATGATTTTTTCCATCGCTGCCAGGGGGATAAGTCGCTCAGCCATAGAGAAATCAGAATATGCAACTTTTTTAAAACTTTCCTTTAGGTGCCTCAAATGCGCAAAGAAAACCTAAAAGAAGCGCAAAAAGCGTTTCTGCCGCTTATAACTCCTAATCAGCTGCCCAATTCTGCTCTCCATTTGATCAAAATTCCTAAATCTTTTCTCCTCTTCTAAGAATTCTTTGGTGTGATGAAAGCTTCTCCCCTTTGTCGTTCGAAATTTGTGCTTCTTGTGAAGCAATTCATGGTACATAATATAATCCAAGAGATCAGGTTCAGCTTCCTTAAACAGCGTACTGACCGTTACCGTATCGGTTCCGTACTCATACCTTCCCAGGGTTCGCATAGAATCTGTTCCCCACTCTAAATTGGGGCATTCAATCGAGCCAAAGAAATACTCCTGATCAACTCTATCAAAAGATGCCCTCAAAACAGGGTCTGTCTTATCTTTAGGAATAGCAAGGTGCACTTTCTTCAAAAAAATTTCATACAGCTCCATAGATTGCGTTTCTATCTTCGTTTTAAACAGCTTATTCATCAAGTGCTGAATCAAGCCGATTTTCACATCATCGTTGATCCTCTCCCAAGCTCTGCTCAGGGAAACCTCAATGGTTTTTCCTCTTCGTTTGATGTTTGCATTATAATCACTAAACTTTCCCGAATAATTCAATGAGAAATCAAACTTGCCCAGTTTTGCATCTGGGTAAAGTTCAAGATAAGCACGCTCAACGATCATGGGCAAAGAATAAACAAGAACATTTAAGAAATTAACTTTTAATACTAAATCTAATCCTGCACTTCATACCGCAGAATAGCCGCAACACCGCCCATCTCTTTGAGCTGCGTTCCCTCGCGGGTATCGGTAGAAATCAATAGGACCTCTGATCCTACTTTCTTAGCCTCAGCCTCATACTCATCAAAGCGCGCATCGTCTACAGAATCAGACAGCAATAATTTCTCAACCGCTCCCATTTGCAGCTTGCGCATCGTATCCGCATCACCATAGGACACTTCTCCCGGCTTTTTAGACAGTTTGTTAAAGAAAGCCTGCATAATTTTCTTCTCTGAAGCAACTTCCTCTGATGCCAGGACATCCTCCGATTTCTCCAGAAGCTCCTCCAGGCCGAACTCACCAGTATAGCTCAAGTCCTTAATTGCTATGATCTTATTCTTTAACTCAGTGGTGATATAGCCGCCTTCAACAAACTCATACTTCGTCGGTCCGGGACCACCCACAATGATTCCTTTCAGCCCCTCATACGTCAGAAACTGCTCTTTAATGTATTCTGCAACTTTTTTATAGTGTTCTTTTGCCGCACCCTCGCGCAGGCGAGCAAAACGCGGAGCAGACTGGCCTCCTGCCCGAAACTTTCCAGGAACCTCGCTATGAGTTTTAACTAAAGGAACAATAGACTTCCCTTTTAACAATGCAATATTAGCATCCCGTCGATCGAGGACAACGAGCCCATAAGCCTCACGGGTGTCCAGCATGGTGCGCAGAACCTCCAGTTTGAAATCCTTATCACAACGATAAATACGGGTATTCAAAGCAATCGGAGGCTCAATGCTCCACACCTTCAAATCAATCTGGCCTTCGTTAGAAGCTACATTTCCCGAATACGCCGCAAGACCATGAGGAGGTGTTTGTTTGAACAGTCGCAAATGCTGGATCATGCGCTCCAGCGCATCAATCACATTCTTGCGCGTTGATGCGGACTTTATGTTTGTTGCCGTTCCCTGCTCCTGGCTCAAATGATTAATGATCTTATTAATGTCATATCCGGCAGGAATCAGGACAGAGACAAATTCAGTATGGCGGCCCCTATATTGTTCTAATTCTTTGATGAATTTTTTCAAATCGTGCCGCTCTTTCTCTGTTAATGCCATAGTGTATTAAAATGAAGTACGCTTTAAAAAAGTAACCGTAATCAGGTGCAGAGGGTGCAACCAAAAAAACCGCTTTTCTCTTCACAAAATCGACAATAATTCATCAGTAAGCTTTATAAAGAGCCTCCCATTCTAAATCTTTCTTCATTGGGGCTATAGTGTAGCTTGGCTATCATTTATGGTTTGGGACCATAAGACCCCGGTTCAAAACCACTGATTGCATAAAATCAGCAGTGAAAGTCCGGGTAGCCCCATTCCAATACAGTTGATCAAAAGCAGATCATTCAAGTAACAAAAATGGCAGAAACAAAAAAAATCGGATCCATGAAACGGTTTGGCACCCGCTACGGTAGAACCGTTAAGCATAATTTCGCAAAAATCGAGCATGAGCAGCAAAAACAGCATAAATGCCCTTACTGTGCAAAAACAGCAGTCAAGCGGCTGAGTACCGGAATCTGGTTTTGCAAGAAATGCAATGCGAAGTTTACCGGAAAGGCATATACTGTTGGCAGTGCGGTAAAGAAAAATCTAACTCAGCAGGCAGAGGAATAAAATGGTAGAGTACAAGTGCTTTGAATGTAACAAAAAAGTTGCAACAGATTATCTGAGAAAAAAAGTTCGCTGTCCATACTGTGGAAGCAAAATTCTCTTTAAGCCAAGAACGATTACGACAAGCATCAAAGCAAGATGAAGTATGAGTGCAGAATTTTATGCAGAGATTCGGGCGGTGGTAACCTTTACAGTGTGATCGAAAAAGATCAGATTCAGAACTCACGATCAGCATTGTCCATCAAAAAAGAGCAGAAAAGCGTAGTGTTTGACATCCAGGCTAAGGATGCCATCGCTCTTAAAGCATCAGTAAGCAGTGTTATCAAAACACTAACCGTGTATGAGAAAACCAAAAAGCTGGTAGAAAATGGATGAAAAAAAGACAACGGAACAGAAGATAGAACAGCTTCAGCGTTATGAGCAAAGCCTGCAAAGTATTCTGATGCAAAAACAGCAATTTAGATCACAAACTTCTGAAATTTCTTCTGCCCTGCAGGAGCTTGAGTCAGCAAAAGAGCAGTACAAAATTATCGGTAATATCATGGTCAATGCAAAGAAGGAAGAGCTCAAAAAAGATCTCACAGAGTCAAGCGATAAGGCAGAACTGAGGGTAAAAGCCTTAGAGAAGCAGGAAGAGGATATCAAAAATAAAGTAAAGGATCTGCAAAAAGAAATTATGGAAAACATGAAGGAATGAAAATGTCAGAGAATGAGTTTAGCGAAATACAAGCTGTTCTGGAAGATCTTTGTGAGGACAACAGTGTTCCCAAAAATATAAAGACTAAATTTCAAACCATGATTGAA
Source organism: Candidatus Nanoarchaeia archaeon (assembly GCA_028279765.1). Lineage (GTDB taxonomy): Archaea > Nanobdellota > Nanobdellia > Woesearchaeales > WJIZ01 > JANQND01. The sequence continues at coordinate 37,723 of JANQND010000029.1, forward strand.
TCCTTTGACCGGCCTGGTGAGGCGTCTGCAAAGGTAAATGAGGCTTTGCATAACTTGGACGAGATTGGAGATGATACGAATCTGCAGTCATATGTCCGCACACAAATATGGAATATTGTTTCTATGCTTGAAAAGGTAAGGCCATAGCCCGGCTCCTCATTCTAAGCGAGCCATTTCGTTGAGAACTTCTTGCTCTTCATCCAGGTATTCTTCAAGAGTTATGCGGTCAGTAATATATTTAACCTGAAGGTCTTTAAGCGGGTTATCCAGTTGCTTAATGTCGATCACAAGAGAGGATCCGAAGGATTCAGGCTTCTCTTCAGGGATAGTGTCAACGTAATTCTTCCCCCAGCTCATCGTAGCAGTTCCGATAATAAGCGCAGATACTACTAACAAGACCGTTGCAATAAGGGGGGAGAGCGCTCTTTTATTCATTTTTTATTCTTGTGCTTCTTTGTAAGATGCTCTTTTTGTATAAGCAGGGTGTAAATAAAAATAGTAATAATGATAAACTCAAAGACTGCATTTAAGATACGGGGTGTTGTTAAGATCCCTGCACTGTTAAAGATAGTAAGAATTTCTTCAACAATAAATATCACAACAGACAGGAACATGAGTTTCCAAGGCAGTAAAAATACGTTCTTGTTCTGGATAGTAAACAATTTCGCAAAGAGAATAACTACTATTAAGACCATGACCAGATTATAATAAGGTGCTACCAGTCCCAGAGATTCAGGTAAGGAGTTCATCGGTCAACAAGCGAAGTATAAATTTGTAAAGATAAGGCATAGATAAAGAAAAGGAGGAGGACTGAAACATTTACGTGAGTAAGAAAAGGAGAAGTATAAATGCCAAACGCGCGCAGAGCTCCGAGAACCTGTTGTACGACAAAAAGAAACAGTACGATGACCATTACTTTCCATGCCCGAAGGCCCCGGCGCTCGTGGCTTTCCTTAAAGAAACTCAACGCAATAAATCCTGCTACAAAAGAGAGTATCAGGTTTGCAATTTTAAGCATTCCTTCAGTAAAATCTACCAATCTATCACCTGTTTCTTTCGTGTCCTCTGCTTATATAAATGTTTCTTTTAGCTTATAGGTGCAATTGGCGTCATATCAGCTCAATATAAAAATAATACAACTCGCTTGCAGAGCTTTGGTTAGTGTTATCAGGTACGATGAGCTGGTAGTCATACGTTTCATTATTGAAGCCCTGAACAGAGTTCTCAAGCAGGCTGGTGTAAATCAGCTTTTTGTCAGCAAGGATAAGCTCTGAGAAATTATCCGACTGGCTCTGTCCGCCAACGTTCAGGTAAGTAGAATAACAACTGTTTGCTGAGATAAGGGTATCTCCTGCATAAAACTGAGCATGTGTAGTTAAGTTAAAGGTTTTATTGATGCTGTCCTCATCTGCAGAGGCAAACCCAAGCTCTGATTCCTCCGTAGAGATATTCGCAGGGCTCGCGCAGGAAACCGTGGACCAGCCAACCAGCGTGTTCTGCCTGGTTGCATAAACTTCACCCTGAACCGTCGTTAAGGTCCAATCATAGAGGCTGGTATTCTTTGAGTCCTGCAGAGCGAATTTCCCGGTAATATTTCCGACAAATCCTTTCCACCGTGGGTTCTGCGTTGTTGCATCAAAATTAACCGTGCTAACAGTGCCTCCGCTGGTGTTAAGCTGGGTGCCTATCTCAATAGGTGGCTGCTCTGATGAAATATTAGAGAGGACATCTACAGCGGTAGGCTCAATAGCATAAGCAGCGCTAAGCAATACAAGCGACAGAATACAAAATCCTAGCATTCTATGCTTCTCATCCATTTTTGAGTGTTGCCCTCCTGCAAACGGTCCAAATCGTCCGATCATCCTTGCCAAGCAAGGCTGCAATATCCCGGTAGCGAAGCGAATACCTCTCTCTAAGGTACATGCACAAATGCTCCAGAAAACTCAGATGGCGATCAGAAAAAATACGTAAATCAACAAAATACTTGCTCTGCTCAATCTCCAGCCTCTCCTTCTTCTTAATACAAGCAGTATGGTACGTATTCCAGATTGTGCGCTGATCCCTTCCCAAAAGATTCGCTATCTGTGCATAGGAGTATCGTTCTTCTTCGACAAGGAATTTAACAAAAGCCTGCAGCGGGCTAAGCTGCGAGCGAAAAACAGAAACAGGAACCCTTATTGCTTTCTTCTTTTTGTTCTGTACAAGATAGCGGTGCAGGTCATGCTCAGTAATCTGGTGCTGTTCCCTAAGTGTTTCAAGCAGAGATGCAATTACTTCAGTCTGAGAATTTTCACTTTTTTCCCCGCTTTGTTTACCCATTATGTAAGTAAAATAAAGTTAAATATACAAATATACTTATTATGTAAGTAAATCAGTTTATAAAAATATCGAAAAGAAAGGAATAGCAGGAAAAAAGCAGGCAGTAATAAGGAAAAAGTAGGAAAAGAACGAGAAACAGAGTAGAAATAGTTATTCTAAGAAGTTAAAAAGAGAACAAAGAGAAAAAGAAAAGAAAAAATAGAGGCTGAAAAAAATTAAATCAGCTCAATATAAAAGTAGTATGCGATGTCGTCAACCGTCACACCAGATCCAGTCAATCCATTCATAGGAAGGATCATCTGGAAGTCATAGGTCTCATTTGGATTGAAACCCATGGAGTCGTTCTGGATAATGGATGCATACGTTAATTTTGGCCTGTATCGTGCCGATCCGGTGTATCCTAGACCAATACCGTCCCAGGTAGTTCCGTCTTTAAGAACAACCTGTGTCCAGTTCTGTCCGATTCCAGAGTTAGTGTCGTTTCGGTTCAGGTTCGCACCCAGGCAAGAGCCAGGGCTAATCGTTACTTCCTCTCCAATATCAAAGGCACTGAAGCTAACACCTGTAGTGAACGTTTTTGACATGGAATCCTCGTTTGATGACGCTCCATAAGAGATCGAGTGATTCATGAACTCCTCTTCCTGCGTCAGATTCGCTGAACTGGCGCAAACAAGATTTTCCCAGTTCGGTATGTCATTTACGCTCTCACCGTGTCGCGATGCATAAACCTCACCTGTGGTGGTTGCAATGGTCCAATCATACAATGCAAATCCCTTAGAGTCCTGCAGTGCAAAACTACCAGTGATATTTCCAACAAATCCAGCCCATTTAAGCGTAGGCTGCTTTTCATGGATGTTAATCGTATAGATATAACCTCTGGTTCTATTGGTCACCTGACCTATAGGGTATGCATTCGTAGAGTTGCTTATCAAAGTGAACGAAGATGGCTTTGATGGCTCTGCTGAGTTTGCAGCGTAGACCAGAGTGCTGAATACAACCATAAGCGCAATCACAATGAGTGATGTTATCCGGGAATTGGTTTTATACTTCATTTCTCTCACCTCACTCCAACTCCACAAAGAAGTTATATTCTGTCGTTGAGGTATCTCCAGCACTACCCTTTTCTGTGACTATCATAGCAAAGTCCCAGATATTGCCGTCAAAACCGGGCGTGTCTCGCTCAAAGTCCACAATAGCGGTGAACAGTAAAGCGTGATTGGTGTTGTCATAAAGAAGGACTTCCTGATAGTTACCTCCGGCTACTGAACCAAGTGCCGCAGTCGGCTCCAGATCACCAGATCCTCCATACGTAGATGCTGTTGTAGAGTTGTACAAAGCAAGGGAGGGGCATTCATCATTATTCAGTGTCCCATTAATATACGCTGTTCCAGAGTAAAAGGAAGGGAAGGATCGTGCGGCAGTTCGAAGGAAGGTATTATTTACAGAATCAACAGCACCCTGCTTCATGCCTGCTGCACTCACGGTCGCGGTCGCGGTATCAAAGTCAGTATCCCATCCCTCTAGCTCTCCGTAATGAAGGAAAACAGTAGTATCTCCTTTAGTATAATTCCAGCAGGTAATATTCGTGGTCTGGCTGGGTGATCCCCACTGTGGGACTCCTGTATACTCTGTTGCATAGACCTCTCCCTTAGGATTGGCTACGGTCCACGAGTATAGCCTCGATCCATCAGAGGTATCTAATGCGATAGTACCAGTGACGTTCCCATAGAAGCCCGCCCAGGATTGCGAGGCAGAGCTTCCTGTGACAGAGAGCTGGGTAATGTTTCCGGCAAGCGCGCTGATATTCGATCTCGTGGTTGCTGTCCTGGAGGTCGAATTCTGTGGAGTAAGCGTATCCGTACCTTCAGGAAGTGCAAGAACGAAGAGTGCGCCCGCAAAAAGCGTGAGCACAACGAGTAAGAATAATTTGTTATTCATCGTGATGTCACCTCATAAGAGAATAAAAAAGAACTCAGTAGTCCTATAGACTTTGATCCCATTTTCATTTGCGTTTTCATTTTATCTGTTTGACCCTCTTTTTATATAGCATATGTACTATAAATCATCAGCCTCCTCTTTTCTTTATTCGAGACATGCGCTCGATATTTTTTGAGTTGATGATGATCGTGCCAAGCCTGCCAACAACTTTGACAAAATTCCCTTCTACAGATTCCAATCGGCCTCGTGCTATTTTTAGCTGATTTCCATCTCGATATGGTGCCTTTATCTCGGCTCCGATGAAATCAGTGAAGAGTGTTTGGTCCATTTTTTGTTTATTTTGTCTACCTATATAAAATATAGGAAACTGAATGATATTTTAGTAAATTATTATACAAATGTGTATACCTCTATATAAATGTTTCGTAGAAAATATAGTCTACAGAATATACTTTTTATAAATGAGAGGAGCATAAACGAAGAAAAATCTGCTGAAAATATCCCAATTATAGAAATAGTAGCGAGCAGTAGGAAATAAAGCAGGGGTTAAAATTTCTTTTTAATCTCGTCAATTTCTGAGAATTTCTTCTTAATGGCGTCTGCCTGTCCTTTTATCTTTTTCTCAGTATCAGTAAAAAGTGCTTGCTTTTCCTCAATCTCTTTCTTTAATGAGATCCATTGCTTTTCCAGGCTCGCAAGATCAGCCATCATTGATGTAATATCTTTTTCGACAGTATCCTTTATGTCCTCTGAAGTGTTATGGTTACTATTTTCCTTTAGATGAGCAATGATTCCCTTAGAAGAAAACTCTTTCTCAATATCTTCAATGGAGGTACCCTCATTTATTTTCTTGATAAGTTTGGATAGATAAAGGCGCTCATCCAGCACTTTTTGCTTTTCAGGCTCAGGTGCAGAAGGCTCCTGTTTTTTTTCAGCTGCAGGCTTTGCTTCCTCAGCTACAGGTGGCAACTCATCAGGTGCAGGTTCTTCCTTTTTTTCAGCGGCGCTGGAGTCATCGCCATCGCCATCAGACGGTGGATCCGCTTTCGCATCTGAAGCAGGTGCATCCTCTGTCTTTCCCTCAGCAGGAGCTGCGTCTCCTTCAGCAGCAGCACCCTCTTTCTTTTCTTCAGGTTTTTCCTCAGAAGAGTCATCTTTTTTCTCTTCCTCTTTCTTATCTTGCGGAAGAGAAGGAAGTTCGTCCGGAACTTCCTCTTTTCCATCACCACCTTCCTTACTCTCAGAATCCTCTTTTTTATTTTTACTTAGATTAAGAATAGGCATATACGTACCCCTCCAAAGAACTCAACTACACAATTCAATTTAAATAACTTTGTAACAATTTCAAAGTTATAAAAGAATACGGGAGCAGTTTACTTAATTTCTCCATATAAGGCAACAGAAGTCGTTGTTGCACTCAAATACTTGCGCAGTGCAGCAGGTACCCGTATTTCGTAATCATACGTGCCATGAGCTCCAACAAGATTATCCCTGGCAACAGTAATGAAGACAACATCCTCTTTATCCACAGAGTCAAATTCTCCTGCTGTTCCTCCATCATTATCATCGCTGCTGTCCCACAAAATCCCGGTAAAGAAAGTACTGGTGTTCGTACTGTTTATGATCGGAACATAATAGAGAGTTTTGCTGAAAATAGTAAAATTATATTCGGTAATTGCTAATCCTGCAGAGGTATACGTATTATTCACGGAGTCGGTAAAGTTTGACGTCTTGATAAGGGAATCAATCTCAACGAAATCCCCTATTCGCGTCGCATTGCTCAGGTTTCTGCCAAAAGAAGCAAGAGAATTAAAATTAATAGAACTATCAGAATCAGCAATAAAAATATTACTCTCACTGGTATTTGATACTGACCACACAACAAGGGAATTCGTGTTATTTCCCTGAAGAACAAGTGACCCGGTAATATTTCCAACCAGTGTATGCCAGATAACAATACTAAAGCTTCCGGTAGCTTTAGTCTGAGAAAGTCCATCAAACGCAGTAATATTCCAGGTCCATGTTCCTGTAGAGGTAGCATTAAATGAGGTACTATTATAAATATCTGCAAAGCGCGAAGTTGCATTCACATTGTCCACAATAATACTTCCGTTAGGAGCGGTGATAGTGAAATTCACCCAGGAGAGATTGTTATAATCATCTGTTACATTGGCATAAATATAGACCAGCTGATTTTCGATTGGTAAGGATGGCGAGGGAGCATGAGAGTTAATAACTGGGGGAAGATTAAGATTTATTTCTCTTGTCTCCGAAGTATTGATGTTCCCAGCCCTATCCTGGGTATATGCAGTAACCGTATGTAATCCTCCTGAAAGGCCGGTAAAGTTGTTCTCTCTGATTTTTGAAGAACTATTTGCATACAGAGCAGAAACCTCTTCAATGCTAAGGGAGCGATTGAAGATCATTAAGTCATCGATAGTTCCATTGAATCGGTTCGCACTGATACTTCCTTCTCTTCCAATAAATGATCCGCTTGTTGTCGTATCATTAATCAAAAGAATAGAAGAAGTATCCGAGTCAAAATTATCTCCATCTAGATAATACAAGAAATGAGATCCATTAAAGACAAATCCTACAAAATACCATTCGTTTTCATTGAGGGTAATGGCAGCTGAAGTTGGAGTGAAGCCTGCAGAGCCGTCACCTGAATGGATAGCATAATACACCGTTGAAGCAGGTTTTCGAATAGAGATTGCAAGCCCTTCGTTGGTATCATATCCCCCCCACAGCACATTGTAGCTTTGATGAGCTGCAATGTTCACCCATGCAAACACTGATAGTTCCTGAGCAATTCCGTAGACTGATGTTCCGACATCAATATAGTCCCCATCTCCATCCAAAGATACTCCTTTGCCCAAATACCCTCCCTCTGTAATTGTTGGATCATCAATAAACGTACCATTATTTCTCTCAATATAATCAAACACATGTGTACCATTATTCTCATCCATCCTCCACCAGGAAACCAAACTATCATCAAAATTAACAAATGTAGATACTTCGTAATCATCAGCAGAAGAAACATTCACAAAAATATCGGGATGATTTTGTGTGGAGCCATTCGTAGGCGTAGGCAAAACAAGGGAAGAGTTTGGAACAACAGTATCAACAACAACATATCTTGTTAAGGTACTCAACCCTCCAGTAATATTCTGACCATAAATGGTGATAGAATGATTGTCATCCAAAAGCCCTGTGAAATTGCGTTGAAAATGTCTTGCAGTGGTGTTTATATAAAGAGCGAGGGCTTCATCAGCAGTTAAACTCCTATTAAAGATGATAACATCATCAATAGTGCCATTCATTCGATCATTCGAAAGCTCTGCATCTGCTCCAATCAAGATATCATTATTGTCAAAAAAGCTGGTATCGCTTGAGCCCGTTCCCGCAGGGCTGCCATCGAAATAGAAGGTAAGTGTTGTTCCTTCTCTAGTCACACCTATTTGATGCCAATTTCCGTCTCGAAAAGTTACGGTATTTGAATGTCTCGATAGATCTGCGCTGTCGAAAAACAATAAAGTATTTGTCGACTGAGAACCAAAATACCAATCTGGTTCCCCCCCGCCTCTCTTAGTTATAAAAGCGACATTCGCAGTTGTACTCGTATTTATCCACATAAAAATGCTAAAGTCTGTAGAATGAAAATCCATTTGATCGTTATCTGGTATTGCAAGATAATCTCCATCTCCATCAAGAAAAAAACCATTACCGAGAACCCCGGTGCTTGTTTGCTGTGCGTCACCGACGAGTGAAGCGTTATGATTGCCAAAATAATCAACAACATCTCCTGAACCGTTGAGATCATCCATCCTCCACCAACCAACAATTGATTCATCAAAATCAATAAACACTGACACGTTAACGGCATCACTAGCAGATGCATTCACATAAATCCAGTCAACATTCCGGTAAGATTCATCAGAAGCTGAATTGCTCTCAAAAACTACCGAAATACTGTAAATTATTGAAAACGAGGCAAGAGCTAACAAGAGCACCAGTACTCCTCTCCTCAAAAAGGTCTTCTTCATCTCTTCTTTCTCCCTCTTTTTTGCTCCTCTTCCTGCACCAGCACATAGACTTTCTTCCCAATAAACTTCGCAGGAAGATAGATTCTGCCCGAGCTGCTGTTTGCGCGCTTTACCTCAACTTCATGAATCTCAGAGAACTCAATAGGCTTAACTTCAATCTTTCCAGAAACTTTCCGTGCCGCATTCATAGCTACTAATAGCTATTTATAGCTAAAGTATTAAAAGGTTGCGGAAAAGAAAAGAAAAGAAAAGAAAAAAGAACGAATAATTCCAAAAAATTCCAAAAGGGAGCTAGAGGAGCAAAGAACAAGAAGGCCTCAATTAAAGAGAAAAATTATCGTCGAAAAACTGCTCTAAAGCCATCTCTTGCTCTTAGCAACAAGTTTTTTCAGCACGCTAATATCAACATCATCTAGGCTCTTTAGGTACAGGCATCCTTTTCCTGTACGATGCTTTCCGAGTTTTTTAAGAAGAGCCTGCTCATCATTAATGTTATACATGACATAGAGAGTAAGGTTTGCTTTTCCGGGTGAAAATCCGGCAGTAAACCATTCAAACTCATCTCCGTTCTTTCTTTTATAAGAATACTTGCCAAAGCCGATAATGTTCACTCCCCATATTTTCGGCTTTTTGCCGGTAATACCCTGAAAAAGAGGAATTAATGTTTTACTGTCTTCTTTTCTTTTTTTATTCTCAATAGAATTAACGAACGCACTAACACTTTTGCTTGTCTCGGTGTTAACTAATGTTTTCATTTCACTCCGTCTTCTCTTCTTCTCCTCCGTCTTCTCCACTCTCTTCGCCTTCGCCCTCGCCGTCTTCACCTTCTCCTTCCTCGCCTTCAGCAGCATCGCCGCCTTCAGCTGCAGGCTGCTCTTCCTGAGCAGATCCGCCGTCTCCTTCGCCTGAAAGCTGTTGCTCTACATATTTTTCCAGGTCAAGGCCTTTGGCGAACATAGGGTTTTCTGCAAGGATGGTTTCAAATGCACTGGACATGATTTCAGCTTTTGCGATGGAGTGCTCAAACTTGCCCTTGATCTCTCCTTTTGCTTCCTCGAATCTCTTATTGATTTCCTTGTCCAGTTTCTCGAGCCTTTTCACCAGCTCTTTCATATGCTTGTCAGATTTCTCAAGAACATCGTACTTCTTGTCAAAATCCTTTCGTGGAAGCAGGGTTCCGGCTTTCGTCTCCAGCTTATCTATCTTGCCCTGGCTTTCCTTGATGTCTGCCTTCATGGATTCCAGGGTTCCGGCAAAACGATTGAATTCCTCAAAACTCTTCTGCGATTCAATGAATACATTCTCCACTTTGTCAGCATGGCGCTCAACCATTGCCACAACTTTCTTTGCATTCATGATCTCATCCTTAACGTCCTCGTTAAGCTTAATGATTTGCTCTACTCCCTTAAACAGAGACATCTGGGAGCGAAAGCCTTTCATCTGGTCCATCAGATTATTCAGCATAGAATCCTTTGCTTCGAGCGCAGCCTTCACTCCTTCAATCTTTCCGTCTGTCTTTTGAAGAGAAATCATCATTTTGTCTGGTTGAACGGATTCAACAAGGTCTGCGGCTTTCGTGGCCTTGACTTCAATCTGCCCAATAGTCTTATTCGTATCCATCAACTGGCCGCGAATCTCTCCAACCTGCTCGTTCATCAAAGAAAATCTCTCAGAAGTACTTTTTCTGGTCTCTTTGAAAGACTCCAGAGTAGCGTTAATTTTCGTCAGCTCAATGCCAATGAGATTTATTTTTTGAGCAAGAGAAGCATCTTCCGGGATCTTAAATGCTTTCTCACCACCCTCCTCTTCCCCGTCATCCGAAGGAGCAGCTGCGGGAGCAGCTTGCTCTTTTTTTTTAAATGGCCACATATACCCTCTTTTTTGCGAAATACTCCTCTAACCAGGTAGAAAACCTGCCCTGCAATCTTTTTAAAAGTTTTGTATGAGCAAAAAGTAAACCATTACTATTTTAAAATAGTAAATTATAAATAAACAGCTCCTCTCTTACCGGCTATGTTGGGGGGATGGAGAAAAACAGTAGTTATAGTCTTAGTTTGTATTTTTTTAGTAAGTAGCCTGAGTAGTGCAGAAAGAAGAAAAACAATAGTAGAGCAGACATCTTCTCTCTACCAGTTGCACGCATTCCTTCCTCAAGGGAAAGATTCTCCTGCAAATCGAATAAGCGAAGCGGACATCAAAGTATACAATCAAAGAATCCTCATTGAGGTTGAGGATGCTATTCTGGCGCGATTTACCGATACCCGGTCAATGGAGCCAGTAATTGACAAAAATAGCAATGCAATTGAGATAAAGCCGCAAAGCATGAATGAAATCAAAAAAGGAGATATTATATCATACAAATCAGCTTTCTCAAAATATAATGTGCTGCATCGGGTAGTAGAAAAAGGGTTTGACGAGCAGGGACCGTATCTTCGCGCAAAGGGAGATAATCTTGATTACGTAGATCCTGAAAAAATTAGGTTTGAGCAGGTAGATCGGGTCGTGGTCGGGATCTTATACTAATTCTCATAATAAATAATGAAAGAGCAATCAGATCACCAATAATATTTATATAGTCTGGAGGATGAGGGAGGTATACACAAAGAGGTGATAGCGTGCCACAATCAATTGACGAGTTCAGGACGGCAAGGTACAGAGTATTGTCTTCTCCTCCTTATTTCAACATGAATCTTGAAGAAGAAATAGAGTGGCACAAGCAGTATATCAAAAGGCTTCACCATCATAAGAAGAAGCCTTCAGTATTTCATCGAAGCCTGACATCACATAAGATTGATCAAAACAGAATACGCCATTTCAAAGAGCACGTTCTGGAGGCGATTCCCTTTCACAGGGAAAGGTTAGAAGTGCATCAAAAAAGGCTCAGGTTTATAGAGAAAGTCATACCGGACAAAATCTACAAGAAACTGGTCAGGGCGAGCATGCACAAAGGGCTTGTCCCCGAGTACTTTGTCTATGATAAGAAAGAAAAGGAGTTTTTTTTTGTTGCTGAGCACGATGAGAAGTCAAGAAAAGAGTGGATTCAGAGAACAAAAAGGATAGTAAAGACAATCATCCTGGATAGTAAAAAATTATGAAAAAGATAATTGTTCTGCTGATGCTATTATGCTGTCCGGTAGTGTTTGCCGCAGACTTTATGAGCCTTCAGGCAGGCTGCAGTAATGATCACTGTGTGCCCGGAAGGGTTACGCAGTGGAATCTGAGCATTGCTAATCTTGGAATTGATACCCTTCTGGTTTTAGGGTATCAAATAAAGCATGCACAGAGTGATGAAGTGTTTATCGAATATGAGCAGGAGTATGCTGAAGAAATAAAACCGGATCTCTCTGCAGATTTTTTAATAAGGAGGAAGATACCACAGCCAATTCTAAATGACACGCTCGTTGCTAATGTCTGCCTTACCATTGAGCCTGCATTGGAGTCCTGGAACAAAGCAGGAAAGAGCCTTGATCATTGCTATGATGGCATCAATTTTACCTTCCCGATAACCTCCTGTCTTACTGACTTTGATTGTCCCCGGTCTGCTGTGTGCCAAAATCAGCAGTGTGTTGAATTAAATTGCAGCTACTGCCAGTTCGCAGATGAGCATATCTGCAAGGATCATGAGTGCTGCATAAATCAGGAGTGTTCAGGCCGTCAGTCCTGCAGTCAAAATACCTGCATTGACTTGGAATGTACGGCAGAAGAGTATATCATCAATCATACCTGCACATCAACTCTATGTGCCTTTGAGGAAGGTATCGTCAATTTTACCTGCGTACCGCTCAACTGCACAGAAAATGAGTTCATAGAGAACCATGTTTGTAAAACACTGAATTGCAGTTTCGATCAGCGCATTTTCAATCACTCTTGTGTAGACCTCAATTGCAGCACCATAGAATTTGCACAGGATCACCAATGCGTGCTGC